>NZ_ATHO01000022.1 GCF_000445065.1 Sphingobium quisquiliarum P25
TAGGCGGCACGGCCGGGCTGGTGCTGGCGGCGCGCCTTCGCGCGGTGCGCGCCGGAAGGGACTTGCCGAGGCGCGGCGGCCTCCCTAACCCTTGAGATGGGCGGGAAAAAGGTCCCGGAAATAGCTGTGGGGTAGGGCGATAGATGAAGAAACTCGGTCTGATCGGTGGTCTTAGCTGGACGTCCACCGCGCGCTATTATCAGATCATCAATCAGGCAGTCTATCGCGCCAAGGGCGGGCAGCACAGCGCGCCGCTGATCATCGAAAGCCTGGACTTCGCCGATATCGGCCGCTCGACGACCGACGAGGAATGGGCCTATGCGGCCGAGGTGCTGACCGCGTCCGCCCGGCGTCTGGAGCAGGCCGGGGCCGCCGCGCTGCTGATCTGCGCCAACAGCATGCATCGCGTCTATGACGATGTGCAGCGCGGCGTCGATATTCCCATCATCAACATCGCCGATGTGGTGGGCCGCAAGATGCAGGCCGACGGCATCACGAAGGCGGCGCTGGTCGGCACGCGCAACGTCATGACCGAGGATTTCTATCGCGAACGGCTGGTGGCCCACGGCATATCGCTGCTGCCGCCCGATCTGGAACTGGCGGAGCGGATCGACCGCATCGTCTATGAGGAACTGACGCTGGGCAAGGTGAGCCGCGATTCGGAACGCTATATGCGATCGGAACTGACCGACATCGCGAAGGAAGATGTGCAGGCGGCGATCCTGGCCTGCACCGAACTGGAAATGATCGTCGACGTGCGCGCCAATGTGCTGCCCATCTATGACGGCACCGCCATCCATGCGCGCGCGGGGGCGGATTTCATATTGGGTGAGTAGGCGTTCGGATGAGGCCTTGGCAAAGCGCGCCAAGGCTGATCCGTGCCCCAACTCTCCCTAGAAAGCCTTGCTGATCGAGCAGGCGGCCGGACCCAGGATGACGACGAACAGCGTCGGCAGGATGAAGAGGATCAGCGGGACGGTCATGATCGCGGGGAGGCGGGCGGCTTTTTCTTCCGCGCGCATCATACGCTCATGCCGGAATTCCGCCGACAGCACGCGGAGCGCCGAGGCCAGCGGCGTGCCGTATTTTTCCGTCTGGATCATGGTCGTGACCACGCCCTTGATCGCGTCGAGCTTCACGCGAGTCGCAAGATTTTCGAACGCCATCCGCCGCTCGGTAAGGAAGGACAGCTCGATCGCGGTAAGCTGGAACTCGTCGCCAAGCTCTGGATAGGCCTTGCCCAGTTCGCGGGCCACGCGGCTGAATGCAGCATCGACGGTCAAGCCCGCTTCGGCGCAGATCACCAGCAGGTCGAGCGCGTCGGGAATGCCCTTGCGGATCGCGGCGGAGCGCTTCTGGATCTTGTTGTTGATGAACAGGTCGGGCGCCTTGTAGGATAGCAGCAGCGCCACCGCGAAGGCCATGAACCGCTTGCCGCCGCCCCAATCGGGAAATGCGCCAAGGCCGTAGAGCATCAGCGCTGCCGTTCCGCCGATGACGATGGGCAGCACCATGCGGCCGAAAATGACCGCGACGGCCCAGTCCTTGGAGCGGATGCCGGCCTGGCCGAGGCGGATCTGCGCTTCCTTCAACTGGTCGTCCTGAAGCACCTTCAGGCTGGACAGGAAGGACCGCATCTGGTCGGTCGCCTGGTTTTTCTTGACCAGCTTCGCGCGGCGGCGGGCGGTCGAGGCGGTGATGCCCGCTTTTAGCTGTTCGCGACGTTCGTTGAGCGCCTTGACGCGCTTGGCCATCGGATCGCGCGCCGTCATGACGGCGTAGAGCGCGAACAGGGTGGCCAGCGTCGCCAGCGCGGCGAGCAAAGTGCCGAAGTCGGCGGCGGTCATGCCGAACAGCGTGCCGCCGGGGACAGGAGCGGATTCCATGTCTATCTCCTTCCCATCAGATTTCGAAGTTGATCATCTGCGCCATGATGAAGGCGCCGATAGCCATCCAGCACATGCCGCCGATACCGATCAGCTGCATCAGCGAAAGGCCGAACAGACCCGCCGGATCGGGCGTGTAGAAGGGCGACATATAGTCATAGTTGATGTAGCTGATCAGGCCGAAGACCAGGAACGGCAGCACGCCGATGATATAGGCCGACGCCTTCGATTCCGACGACATGGCGCGGATTTTCAGTTTCATCTGCGACCGCTGGCGCAGCACCGTGGCAAGGTTCGCCAGCGTTTCGGCGAGGTTGCCGCCGGTTTCACGCTGGATCGTCAGGCTGATGACGAAAAACTGGAATTCCGGCGTGTCGAGGCGGTCTGCGGTTTCCTGCATCGCCTGATCCATCGACTTGCCGATCTTGATGCGTTCGGTGATCAGCTTGAATTCCTCGCCCACGGGGCCGGGAATTTCCGATGCGATGACGCCCAGTGTTTCGGCGATCGGCAGGCCGGAGCGCAGGCCGCGCGTCATGAGTTCAAGCGCGTCGGGAAACTTGGCCGTGAACTTCTGCACCCGCTTGGCGATCAGGCGGCCGACCCACATATGCGGCACGCCAAGGCCCACCGCCAGGCTGATCATGACCGCCAGCAGCGGCGGATATTCCCGGATGAACATGATGGCGCACAGCGTCAGGGCCAGCCCGGCGCAGGTCAGCATATAGTTGTTGAGCGTCCACTTCTTGCCCGTCGCCCTCAGACGCTTGGTCAGGTTTTCGGGGTTGGGCACCAGCGACGTCAGCATCTTCAATTCGGTGCCGGTATCACGATTGGAGATTGCCTTGCGCATGCGCGCTTCCAGTATCGCCTCGTGCGAGCCGCTGTGGCGCGCGCGGATAAGGCCCACGCGCCGCCTGGTCGCCTTCGATGCTGAGGGGCCCGAAATGGCCATGGCGGCCATCCCCAACAGGGTCATCAGCAGCACCATGAGCAGGAGGAAATTGCCGTCCATATGATCGCCCGTTCCGTGATGGATGTGCGCTTAGTTCTGCGCTGCTGCTGCCTTGTCCTTGCGGCGCGCGGGAATGCGCGACTTGATGTCCGCGATCTTGCCCAGCAGGGAATCGCCTTTCTTCTTCTTCGGCGCGCCTTCGCCTTCATTTTCTTCCGCAGCGCCGATCACGGCGTCGAGCAGGGCGGTGCAGGCTGCGCCGACCTTGTTGCCTTTGGCGGTTTCGGCCAGCGTCTTCCCGAGCTTGGCCGACTGAGCGGCGACGCGCAGGTCGAACGGGATCAATATGTCGACCTTGCGCTCGATCGAGGCTTCGAAGTCCTTGCGGCTGATTTCCGGCACGCCGGGATGGACCCGGTTGGCGACCACCAGCACGCGCGACTGCGGCGCGTTGCTCTTGAGCCAGGACAGGATGCGAATGGAATCGCGCGCCGCCGCCAGCGTCAGTTCGGTGACGACCACCGTCACATTGACGTCGCTCATCAGATGCGGATGCTGGATCAGCATGTTGCGCGGCAGGTCGATGACGCTGTATTCGAAGGCCAGGCGGAATTCTTCCAGCAACTGGTAGAAAGCGCCGCCATCGGTCATCATCGGCTGGTTGATCGGCGCTTCGGCCGACAGGATCGCCAGCGTTTCGCTCGCCCGCACCGTCGCGCGTTCGATGAACAGGCCGTCGATGCGGCTGGGGTTTTCGATCGCGTCGGTCAGGCCGCGGCCCGGCTCCAGGTCCATGGCGAGCGCAGCGGTGCCGAAATGAACATCGAGGTCGAGCAGCGCGGTCGGCCGCTTCTGCCGGGTGCTGAGCAGCCAGGCGAGCGAGGTCGCGATGCTGGATGCGCCGACGCCCCCGCGCGTGCCGATGACGGCGGTGGTGATGTGGGCATGTTCAGGCGCTGCGTCGCGCGGTGCGAAGAACACCGCCTGCGCCTGCGCCAGCGCATCGCGCAACTGGTCCGCGCCAAAGGGCTTCAACAAATAATCCTGAATGCCGCTGGCAAGCAGGTCGCGATAGAGGCGGACATCATTGACCTGCCCGGCGGCGATCACCACCGTGCCGGGTTCGCACACTTCGGCAAGGCTGTTGATGTCGTTCAGCGGATCGCCGCTTTCCGACATGTCGACGAACAGAATCTGCGGGCTGGCGCTGACGGACAGGCTCTGCACCGCATTGCGCATCCCGCCCTTGTTCACCTTTTCCGTGGGCCATCCCATTTCGGCGGCGATGGCCGAAAGCAGGTCGTGGCTGTGATCGTCGCAGACGAAGGCGTGGAAAGGATCACGCTGGCCGGCCATTCCGGGTTTCCAGGGCGCGTTCATCTCAATTGCCTCCATTTTGGGATTTAAGATCGCCAGACCCTGTCGGCGCCTTTTCGCGATAGGTGGAAATCGCGCGGTTCGACGTCGCCGTGCGCAGGTCGCTGTCGGTGCTCTGGCCACGGACCAGATCTTCCGGGTCTGCGATCATCGCGGCCAGATTGCCGTTCACGCCGCAGCCGAAATTGGCCGATGTGCCCATCTGCGTGGTGGATTCAGCCTTGTCCGACCAGTCGGGGCAGCCGGGAACGCTGGCGCTGGCGCGGCGCACGATCAGGCGGACGCTGCCGTCAGGCGCATGCCCGGCGGTCGCGGAGCTGTCCTCGCCGATCAGCATGCCGCGGCGTGCGAGGACGCCCGCAATGCCTTCGCGCAGCGAGGGGCTATAATAAGCGCCGTCTGTGACCAGCGAAACCTTGTCGCCATAGCCAAGGCCGATGGAGGCGAACCAATCTTGCAGGCGGACCGCCTCCGCCGTGGTCAGGCCGCCGTCAGGCGCGGCCTGCACGTCATAGGTGAAGCTGGTATAGCTGACGACCGGCTGGTGCACCGATTGCATGCCGCGATTGTCGAGTTCGCAGGCGGCGAGCGGCAGCGCCAGAAGCGCAAGGGCGCCAAGGCGGAGCAACGTCCGGGACGCCGGGATGGTGCGGGACATCATGATCATGTCTTTCGTCCTTCGGATCAGAAGCTGAAGCCGGGAGCGGCGCTGGACTTGGCCTGCCGCTTGCCTTCATTCCGCGCGGTGGCGGCGGGTGCGGAGGCGGATGCCTGCGGGCCGGGCGGCGGGACCTGTTCGCCCGGACCACGGCTGGGCATCGGGTCGCGCGCGCCGCTGACGCCGTCATGGCCCTGTTGCAGGAACAGACCCTGACCCTGATTGGCGTTGCGGAAGCCATCGGTCGGCAGGCGCACGTCCGAAGCGTTGATCGGCTTCACCAGATAGGGCGTGACGACGATCACCAGTTCGGTTTCGTTGCGCTGGAAGGCACGCGACTTGAACAGGCTGCCCAGGATCGGGATATTGCCCAGGCCCGGAACCTTGTTGATCGAATTGCCGGTGTCGTTGTTGAGCAGGCCAGCGATCATGAAGGCCTGGCCCGACCCCAGTTCGACCGTGGTTTCAGCCGTGCGGGTCTTGAGCGCAGGCACGTTGAGGTCGACCGAGAAGTCGAGGCTCGACACGGTGGGACGGACGCGCAGCGAGATGCGGCCATCGGCCAGCACCGTAGGCGTGAAGGCAAGCTGCACGCCATATTGCTTCCATTCCAGGCTGTTGCCCTGTGTGCCGTTGCTGACCGTATAGGGGAACTCGCCACCGGCCAGGAAGCTGGCGGTTTCGCCCGAAAGCGAGGTCAGGTTCGGCTGGGCGAGGGTGGTGGACAGGCCCGCTGATTCGGCGAGGTCGAGCGCTCCGGCGATGTCCATGCCCAGGATGCGCGCGATGCCGCCCAGGCTGTAGGCACCATCTGACGGATTGTTGAAGGTCCAGAAGCCGGGCGTACGGACAATGCCATCTTCGATGACTGGCCGTGTATAGTCCGCGAAGTTGCGTGTGCCACCGCCGATGTTGCCGACGACCTTGCCGCCACTGCCATCGATACTGGCAAAGTTCGTGCCGATCTTGTGCCCGATGTCGCGGCTGACTTCGGCGATCTTCACTTGCAGGTTGACCTGTAGCGGGGTGGCGGTGCGCAGGCGGCTGACGACCGTCACCTCCTTGCCGACGAAGGCTTGGGTCAGGCGCTCGGCTTCGGCCGCGTCTTCGGGCGCGCCGATCGTGCCGGTCAGAAGGACCATGCCGTTCATCTTGTTCACCGCGATGTCGGCATTGGGCATGGCGAGTTTCAGCATGTCATCGATGCTGGTCAGGTTGTTGCCCACCCGCACCGTGCCGGAAAACAGCACCTTGCCATTGGTGGCGGTGACGAACACGGTCGTCTCGCCCGGCTTCTTGGCGATGAGGTAGAGCTGGTTCTGCGCGCGGACATGGACGTCGACGACGTCCGGGTTGGCGATGACCACGTCGGACATCCTGGCGGTCAGGTTCACGACCCGGCTGCCCCCCACCGACATCAGGATCGCATTGTCCTGCATCGAGGCGGGGGCCGCGTTGAGCGCGGCGGTAGGCGTCGCGGCCATGGCGGCCGCCAGGCCCAGCGCGATCGCGGGGCCGATCAGCGGCTTGATCGCCGTCTTGCCCGCGTGAAGGTGGAAACGCTTCATCTTACTTCCCCCCGACCGGAACTTCGGTCACATTGGTGCCGCGAGCGATGCGGATGACCGGGCCGCTCGCGCCCGCCGGTGCGCCCCCCGTGGGCACGGCGGGAACGGAGCCGCCAGCCGTCTTGGCGGGCACGCTGCTGCGCTGGTAGCGGGACACGTCGGCGCCCGTGGAATAGGTGGTGCCACGGTCGATCGGACGCGCGGCCAGCTTTGCCATGATCTTCTTTTCCGCCTGCGGATTGGCGGCGTTGGACAGGTCCACATCGGCCCCGGCGATCGCGGCGTCCAGGTCGGACGGATTGTCCGCCAGCGACCGCAGCGACAGCGACAGCGACCCGATGGTCTGCGCCACGGCGATCTTCTCGGCAATCTTGGGCGTCACTTCCAGCGTGACGTTGGAATAGGTCTGGACCACCGGCTTGCCGTCTTCGCCCATCGCGTCCATGCGCTGGTCGGTGGCGAGCACGCGCAGGTTGCGCAGGATGGTTTCGGATACCTTTAGGGGATCGCCGTCGCCCCCGCCGCTGACGCTCTGCGTCAGGACCAGGTCGATGCGGTCGCCGGGAAAGACGAAGCCGGCGACGGAATTCTGCGCCGACACAGGCACCGTCACGGCGCGCATGCCCGGCCCCAGAGCCGCCGCCAGGAAGCCGCGCTCACCCGGCTTGATCACCGAACCCACCGTCATCGGCTGGCCAGCGGAAATGGCGGTGCGGATCACGCTGCCGATCAGCTTGGCGGGATCGGCCTGCCCCTGAATATAATAGGCCTGTTCGACCAGATCCTTGGGCCAGGGCTGGAAGCGGAAGCTTTCCGCGTTCAGGATGGTGCCCACCGGCAGCGCCTTGGTGGCGACCAGCACATGGGGTTGATTGGCTTCCACGGGCATGGCCGATGCACCCGCCTGGGGCGCGCCCGACGAACTCAGCATGTTGCGCGCTAGAAGGGCCGTCGTGACCGCTATGATAAGCGCTCCGGCAAGCAGAACGATTTTCTTGGCGTCCATGATGAAATTCGTCTCCCTCAATCAGGCGAGTTGCACCTGAGCCTTCATGATTACGCAAATTGGTTAAGATATCGTTCGCCAATCAGCCACAGAGCAGCCACGGATATTGCGACGCCATAAGGTATTTGGGGCTGGCCGAGCCGCCGGGTCATGCGATGGTGGACGACCGTCACGATCGTCACCACGCCGCCCAGCACCGCCATCACCATCAGCATCGACAGCAGCGCCTGCCACGGGAACCAGAGCGCCAGCGCGCCCAGCATCTTGACATCGCCGCCGCCCATGCAGCCCAAGGCGAACAGGGCCGCGAAAATGGCGAAGACGGCCACCGCCAGGGCAAGCTGCGCCGCCATGCCGGGCCAGAGCGGCAGGCCATTGGCCAGCCACCACAGCGGCGCCATGGCCGCGATGGAAAGGTTCAGCCGGTTGGAGATGATCCGCGAGCGCAGATCCGTCACGGACGCGCCGACCAGCAGCAGCCCCAGGGCGCACAGCAGCGCCAGCCTGAAATATTCCCCCGTCATGACTCTAACCCTCTAGACCGCATGGCTTACCAAACCGTAACCATGCGCCCAATGGATTCGCCTGTGTTCGCTCCCCCGGCCTTTGACCGCCGCGCCTGGCCGATGAACGGGCGGCTGGACTATTGGACCGCGCCCGGCGGATGGCCGCTGCGCCGCTACCGGCTGGGGGATGGCGCGCGCGGCCGCATGCTGGTGCTTGGCGGGCGCGGCGACATGATCGAGAAATATCTCGAAGTGATCCACCATTGGTCCGAACGGGGGTGGGCGGTCACGGCCTTCGACTGGCGGGGGCAGGGGGGATCGGGGCGGCTGACCGATGATCCGCTCTGCGGCCATATCGAGAATTTCGGCCAATGGATCGCCGATCTGGAAGCCTTCGCGGCGGAATGGCGCGGCGAGGGCGAAGGTCCTGCCGTCATCGTCGCCCACAGCATGGGCGGCCATCTGCTGCTGCGCGCGCTGGCCGAAGGGATGCCGCCGCCCGATGCGGCGGCAACGGTTGCGCCGATGATGGGGGTGCATGCGGGCCTGCTGCCCATGGGACTGGCGCGGCTGATCGCCAGGGGCATGTGCGCGATGGGCCATGCGTCGCGGCAGGCATGGACGCAGAAGGAAGAATCCGGCTGGCAGCGCGCGGCGCGGCAGAAGCGGCTGACCCACGACCCGGACCGCTATGCCGACGAACTATGGTGGCGCGAACATAGCCGGGACATAGCGCTGGGCCCGCCAAGCTGGCGGTGGGTGGCCGAAGCGCTGGAATCGACGCGGGCGCTGGAGCGCGGCGACGGGCTGGAGCGGATCGCCATGCCCTTGCTGATATTGGCGGCGCGACATGACCGGCTGGTGTCCACCCCCGCGATCCGGCGGGTGGCGCGGCGCATTCCGGGCGCGCGGCTGCATGTCTATGGGCGCGACGCCGCGCATGAGATATTGCGCGAGCGCGACCATGTGCGGCTGGACGCGCTGCGCCGGATCGACGAATTTTTCGACGAAGCCGCGCCTGCATGAGCCGTTTCGATTTCGTCGTCATCGGCGCTGGCATCGCCGGGGCCAGCCTGGGCGCGGAGCTGGCGGGGCGTGGCTCCGTCCTGATCCTGGAGCAGGAGGAAAGCGCGGGCTATCACGCCACCGGGCGGTCGGTCGCCTTCTGGGAAGAAACCTATGGCGGCAAGGTCGTGCAGCCGCTGACCACCGCGTCGGGGCCGATGCTGCGCTTTCCCGCGCCGGATTTCGCCCCCGCGCCGTTCCTGTCGCCGCGCCGGACGCTCTATGTCGGGCGCGCTGGCGAGGCAGCCGCGCGCGACCGGCTGATGGCCGATTTTGCGGGCAGGGTCGACTTGCGCCCGGTAGACCCGGCGGCGCTGGTGCCAGGACTGCGGCCCGAATGGACGGTCGGCCTGCTGGAACCCGACGTGTGCGACATCGACGTGGCGGCGCTGCACCAGGCCTATCTGCGCCGTTTCCGGCAGTCGGGCGGTGAACTGCGGATGGGCGCGGGGCTTCTGAGCGCCGCGAGCGATGGCGGCGGATGGCGGATCGTCACGGCGCAGGGCGCGGTCGAATGCGGCCTGCTGGTCAATGCGGCGGGGGCCTGGGCGGATCATGCCGCGCGGCTTTGCGGCGTCGCGCCGGTCGGCATCACGCCGCTGCGCCGCACTGTGGTGCAGTTGCGCGTGCCGTCGCTGCCTTCGCCGGACCTTCCGCTGGTCATGGACCTGGGATCGCAATTCTACTTCAAGCCGGAGGGGCAGGACCGCATCTGGCTGACCCCGCATGACGAGGAGCCGTCGCCCCCATGCGACGCCGCGCCGGAGGAGATGGCGGTGGCGCAGGCGATCGCCCGGTTCCAGCAAGTGGTGGACTGGCCCATCGCCGCGGTCGAGCGCAAATGGGCGGGGCTGCGCAGCTTCGCGCCCGATCGCGCGCCGGTCTATGGCTTCGATCCCGGTCAGCCGGACTTTTTCTGGTTCGCGGGGCAGGGCGGCTTCGGCATCCAGACCGCGCCTGCGGCGGCTTTGCTGGCGGCCAGCCTGCTGACGGGGGATTCTCCGCCTTCCTCGATCGCGGCGCTGGACCCGGCGCCTTACGATCCGGCGCGGTTTCGGGGGTAGTGGCTTCGCGCCGCCGTTCGATTGATTATTGGATGAGAACAAGCCCTAGGCGCGGAAACTCTCCGCCGCGGCGCAGGCGAGCTGGTCGGCGCGCTCATTTTCGGGATGTCCGGCGTGACCCTTGACCCATTGCCATGTCACCTTGTGGCGCGACTGGGCGGCGACCAGCGCCTGCCATAGCTCGCCATTCTTCACCGGCTTCCTGTCCGCCGTTCGCCAGCCATTCTTCTGCCAGCCGAAGACCCATTTGGTGATGCCGTCCATCACATATTTGCTGTCGGTATAGAGCGTCACGGCGCAGGGCTTCTTGAGCGTATTGAGCGCCTCGATCGCCGCCGTCATTTCCATGCGGTTGTTGGTGGTCTGCGCCTCTCCGCCGGAAATCTCCTTTTCCGTGGCGCCGAAGCGCAGCACGGCGCCCCAGCCGCCGGGGCCGGGATTGCCCTTGCACGCGCCATCGGTGAAGATTTCGACCTGGGGCAGGGGCGTGCTCACGCGTCCAGCAACCGCGCCGCGTCCGCCCCCGCATAGAAGTCCAGCCTCCGCAGATAGGCGAGCGGGTCCTTGCGCGTCACCAGCGCGTCCGGGGGCGTGTTGATCCAGTCATAGGCGCGGGTCAGCAGGAAACGCAGCGCCGCGCCCCGGCACAGCACCGGAAATGCCGCGCGTTCCTCCGCCGAAAGTCCATGCGCTTCCTCATAGCCAGCGACCAGCGCCCGCCCGCGATCGCCATGCCACACCGACCCATCATTGCTGAAGCACCATGCGCTGTGCGTGACGGCCAGGTCGTAGGCGCGGATGTCGGTGCAACTGAAATAAAAGTCGATGAGGCCCGTCACCTCGTCCCCCAGCATCAGCACATTGTCGGGAAACAGGTCGGCATGGATGACGGCGCGGGGCAGACCGGCGGGCCAGTGCGCATCCAGATAGGCGAGTTCGTCCGACACGCGCTGGTGCAGGCCGGGCGCGATCTCGTCGAAATGCGCGCCGCATTTGCGGGCCAGGTCATGCCAGGCGGGCAGGTCGAGCGCATTGCGGCGCTCGCCCGCAAAACCCTGCGCGCACCTGTGCAACTGCCCCAGCGCAGCGCCCGCTGCGCGGGCCTGCCCGGCGGTGGGCTCCGTCACCGAAATGCCGGTCAGGAACTCGATGAGGCAGGCCGGACGGCCGCTCAGTTGCTGGAGCCGCCTGCCCTCCCGGTCGGCGATGAAGCGGGGCACCAGGCAGCCGCGATCGCCCAGATGGTCGAGCAGGTCCATGAAGAAGGGCAGGTCGGCCTCATCCACCCGCTTTTCATACAGGGTCAGGATATAGCGGTGGCCATTGCCGTCCGCGCCGGTGGTTTCGAGCAGGTAATTGCTGTTTTCCACCCCTTCGGCAATGCCCTTGGCCGACACCAGACGGCCTGCATCATAGCGGGTGAGGAAGGCGTCGATCTCCTCCGCCGGGACATGGGTATAGACGGCCATGCGCTATGCCGTCTCCAGCCCGCGAGGCAGCTTGAAGGCGATCGTCTCGCGTGCGGTTTCCACCTGCTCCTCCCTCACGTCGAACCGCTCCGCCAGCCGGTCCACCACTTCGCGCACCAGCACTTCGGGCGCGGAGGCTCCGGCAGTGAGGCCCAGCGTCGTCACATTTCCAAGCCAAGCGAAATCAATGTCGTCCGCGCGCTGGATCAGGCGCGCGGGCGTCCCCTCCCGCTCGGCCACCTCGACCAGGCGCAGCGAGTTGGAGCTGTTGGGCGCGCCGATCACATAGACAGCCTCGCAGGAGGATGCGATCGCCTTCACCGCCGCCTGCCGGTTGGAGGTGGCGTAGCAGATATCCTCCCCCTTGGGCGCGTGGATGGCGGGAAAGCGGCGCTGGAGCGTCGCCACGATCGCCGCCGTATCGTCCACCGAAAGCGTCGTCTGCGTCAGGAAGGCGAGATTGCCGGGATCGGCGGGGGTGAAGGCTTCGGCATCCTCCACCGTTTCGATCAGGGTCATGTTCCCGGCGTCCACCTGCCCGAAGGTGCCCACCACTTCGGGATGGCCGCGATGGCCGATGAACAGGATGTGGCGGCCTGCCTCCACCTGACGTTCGGCCTGGCGATGCACCTTGCTGACCAGCGGGCAGGTGGCGTCCAGATAGTCAAGGCCGCGTTCCTCCGCCTTGGCGGGCACCGCCTTGGGCACGCCATGGGCGGAAAAGACCACCGGCACGCCATCGGGCACCTGATCCAGTTCCTCCACGAAGATCGCGCCCTTCGCCTTCAGATTGTCGACCACATATTTGTTGTGGACGATTTCGTGCCGGACATAGACGGGCGCGCCATATTTCTCGATCGCCCTTTCGACGATGACGATGGCGCGGTCCACGCCCGCGCAAAAGCCGCGCGGCGCGGCGATGAGCAGCTTCAGGAGCGGGCGGCCGGAGGACGAATGGGCGGTCATGCCTGCCGCTTAGGCCAATGTCGCGCCGGAAGGAAGGGGGAGAGGCGCGGGGGCGGCCGCCCTCTTCCTTTCGGTTGCACGCCGCGCGGGGTGCGGATAAGAAGCCCCACGCCTTTTCCCCCAAGGATTGACCTGTGACCCTTTCTCGAATTGCGATGACCGGAATGCTGGCCCTGGCTCTTGCGGGCTGTTCGCAAAGGGGGGAAATCGATCCTACCGGCGGCGTCGTGGCGGTCCGTTCGGCCTGCCCGGTTGCGGCCATCCCGGCCCAGACCGGCGATATCACCCTGTTCAGCGCGCCCGGCCGCACCGATGCGGCGGCGATCGATGTGGTGGCGAACATCACCGATCTGCGGTCGACCTGTTCGGAAGGCGAGCAATTCTATAGCGAGGCGACCTTCACCGTGAACGCCCGCCGCAGCGACGCCAGCACCGCGCGTCAGGTGACGCTGCCCTATTTTGCCGCCGTGGTCCGGGGCGGCAACGCCGTCGTGGCGAAGCGCATCGGCCAGGTGGTGCTGGATTTCCCCGCCGGTCAATATCGCGCCAGCGCCACCGCCAAGGCCGGGTCCTATGTGGACAAGGCCGCCGCCACGCTGCCAGCCGACATTCAGCGCAAGATCACGCAGAAGCGCAAGGCGGGCGACGAGGATGCGGCGATCGACCCCTTCGCCCAGCCGGACGTCCGCGCGGCGCTACAGCGAACCAGCTTCGAGCTGCTCGTGGGTTTCAACCTGACCCAGGACCAGCTCCGGTATAACGCTACCCGCTAGGAGCCCGCCCGCTTAAATCCAATGCCGTTCGTGCTGAGCAGGGGCTGAGCGAAGTCGAAGCCCCGTATCGAAGCATGGGTGCGTAGCAGTCCTTCGATACGCCAATTCGACAGGCTCAAATGGCTGCTCAGGACGAACGGTTATCTCAGGACCGTTTGCCCATGTCCCTTTACATTCGTTTCACCGCCCATCTGAACGCCGTCCTGGACGCGCTGGAGGCTGACGGCACGCTGCCCGCAGGGCTCAACCGCAAGGCCGTGACCGTCGAGCCGCCGCGCGATGCGAGCCATGGCGACCTTGCCACCAACGCGGCGATGGTGCTGGCGAAACCGGCGGGCGCCAATCCCCGCGCGCTGGCGGAAAGGATCGCTGCGGGCCTGCGGGAACTGGATGAGGTGGAAAGCGCGGCGATCGCCGGTCCGGGCTTCATCAACCTGACGCTGACCGACGCCACATGGCGCGCGGAACTGGCGGCCATCCATGCCGAAGGGGGGGATTATGGCCGCTCGCAGGCGGGGGAGGGCGTGACCGTCAACGTCGAATATGTCTCCGCCAATCCCACCGGCCCCATGCATATGGGCCATTGCCGGGGCGCGGTGGTCGGGGACGCGCTCGCGACGCTGCTGGAATATGCCGGGCACAAGGTCATCCGCGAATATTATATCAACGATGCGGGCGGCCAGGTGGACGTGCTCGCCCGTTCGGCCCATGTCCGCTATCGCGAAGCGCTGGGCGAGGATGTGGGCGAGATCCCCGAAGGGCTCTATCCGGGGGATTATCTGGTCCCGGTGGGGCAGGCGCTCGCCGCCGACTATGGCGACGCCTATGTGACCGCGCCCGAAAGCGAATGGCTGGTCCTGTTCCGCACGCGCGCGGTCGCGGCGATGATGGAGATGATCCGCAGCGACCTGGCGCTGCTGGGCATCCATCATGACGTCTTTTCGTCCGAAGCCGAATTGCAGGCGGCCGGTAAGCCGGAGGCCGCCGAACGGTGGCTGCGCGATCATGACCTGGTCTATGACGGCGTGCTGGAAGCGCCCAAGGGCGAAACGCCCGAAGATTGGGAGCCGGTGGAGCTTCCCCTGTTCCGGTCGACCCGCTTCGGCGACGATCAGGACCGGCCGATCAGGAAGTCGAACGGCGCCTGGACCTATTTCGGCGCTGACATGGCCTATCATTTCCAGAAGGCGCAGACCGCCGACCAGTTGATCGACATCTGGGGCGCGGATCATGCCGGGACGGTCAAGCGCATCCAGGCCGCCGTCGCCGCGCTGACCGAAGGCAAGGCGCGGTTCGACGTCAAGCTGATCCAGATGGTCCGCCTGCTGCGCGATGGCGAGCCGGTGAAGATGTCCAAGCGCGCGGGCAATTTCGTGACGCTGGCCGACGTGGTGCGCGAAGTGGGCAAGGATGTGGTCCGCTTCACCATGCTGACGCGCAAGGCCGATGCGCAGATGGACTTCGATTTCGCCAAGGTGGTGGAAGCGTCGAAGGACAATCCGGTCTTCTACGTCCAATATGCGCATGCCCGCATATCCTCGCTGGGGCGGCGCGCGGAGGAGGCCGGATTGGACCTTCCCGCGCCCGACCTGTCCCGCCTTGGGACGCAGGAATTGGGCCTGGTGAAGCTCGCGGCGCAGTTTCCCCGCGTGGTCGAAGGCGCGGCGTCGGCACGGGAACCACACCGTATTGCCTTTTATCTCAATGACTTGGCTTCTGAATTCCATGGCTGGTGGAATGCGGGCAATGACGATCCCGCCGCGCGCGTCATCCAGATGGACGATCCTGCTACCACATCCGCGCGCCTTTTCTTGAGCCGCGGAATCGGGCAGATCATCCGCAACGGCCTTGCCCTGATGGGCGTGGCCGCCTTGACGGAAATGCAATAGGCCAGGCGGAGGCAAGGACAAGATGGGCGACTATGCGCGGGGGCGGCTCGATCTCGACGACGAGGAGCGTCTGCCCTGGCTCGAGCCCGCCATTGAAGAGGAAGATGAAGGCGGCCTGTCGCCGCTGCGGCTGCTGGGCTTCATCCTGTGCGGCCTGCTGCTGATCGGCGTGGCCGTCGCTGGCGTGTGGCTGGTGAAGAATCGGGGCGGGGACGCGGGCGGCGAAGGAAAGCTGATCGCCGCGCCCGCCGGGGATTACAAGGTGCCCGCGCGGGAAGCCGACGCCCGGAAGTTCGAGGGTGAGGGCGACGCCAGCTTCGCCGCGAGCGAGGGCGTGGCGCGGGACGGGCGCATCGATCCCAGCCGGGTGCCCGAAGCGCCGATCA
>NZ_ATHO01000023.1 GCF_000445065.1 Sphingobium quisquiliarum P25
GCGCGGAGCGGCTGCGCGCTTGTGGCGCGGGGCGGCCTTGCGGGCCTTGGGCAAGTTCTCGGTCTCGTCTTTTTCAGGCTTGGGTGCGGGGTTCGTCATGGGCAGTCTCCTTCGGTGGTAAAACTGAGTGGTGGTGGCGGACTGGGATCAGGAGCCGTAGCTGCCGTCGTCCCAGGAGGGGTCGCTCCGGCGGGCGCCGTAGGTGGCGTCCCTGCGATTCTGCTCGGCGACGGTCAGCTCCGGCGCCGGCGTGCTGTGCGGCGCGTCGCGGCGATCGCGGGAGTTGGCGCTGCCCCTGCCGCCCTTGCCGCCACGCCTGGCGCGGCTGCCCTTTGCTCCGCCGGCCGCGCTACGCGGCATGCGGCGCTTGGCGTCGCGGCGCGTTGAGGTACGGACATCGTGCTCGACGACGGACTCCATTCCGGTGGGCGACGACTTGATGCGCAGGAGTTCCGCGGTGTCGCCCAGATAGGTCTGAGCCTCCTCGGTATCCTTGAGGCGCGCGGCCGCCCGGCGGTCGGCGAAGTCGGCCTCGGGCACGTGGCGGGCGACCATCTTCGAATACTCCTCGCGGACGTGGAGCATCTCGTTGTCCTCCTCGAAGGCGAGACCCTGCGCCTTGGCGTAGGCCTTGACCCGTTCGTGGAGCCAGAGCGGCAGGTTCTCGGAATAGCGGCGCGTCGTGCACGGAACCGCGACGTACTCCTCGGTGTGCTCGTCGAAGACCCACGCCTGGCTGAGGTCATTGGGGTCGTACTTGACCTTCACCTCGTCGAACGTGCGCTTCTTGGTCTGCGCGACGGTGCCGCGCGCGAGGGCGAAGTGGTAGAGGAAGGTCTCGTTCGACTGTGGGAAGCGATCGTCGGTCCCATTGGTGCCGTAGCGCAAACCCTCTTTGATCCGGAAGCCATCACCGCGGAACTGGACCTCGTCGTAGCGGCCGACGGCGCGCTGGAAGTGGTCGGGATCGCGGACCCAGTCCCGGCCGTGCTCAGTCACCTGCTCGATCCAAACCTCGAGCGGGGGACGGTCGGTGAGCCCGGAGTGGCCGTGGGTGTGGTAGTACGCCACCACCTCGGCGAAGACTTCGCGGAACTTCGCGATGGTGACGACCGCGACCTCGGCAGGATTGTAATCGAACTCGCGCATGAGCGGGATGGCCCAGGTACAGCCGGGCAGCTTCTCGCGAATCATTTTCTGGAGGGCCCCGAGCGTGGCTTCGACAACGCCCTTGTGCGTCGGCTGCTTCGCGCCGGCCCAGCGTACGCCGGTGCCGATGTCGCCGCCGGCGTCCTGCGCGGCGCGGGCCGCCTGGTGCTTGGCGTTGTCGACCATGTACATGCCGGCTTTGCCGCACAGGAGCGCGAGCTCGCTGATGCCGGAGAAGCTGGAGGGGATGGCCTTGGGGAGCGCGGAATGCAGCAGCGTCCGCATGAAAGTGGCGTGGCAGGGCGGATCGAACGAGATGTCCCATCCGACGATGACGCGGGTGTAGACGCACACCGCGATGGTGACGGTGGGGGTGCCGACGACGAGCCGCCGTATCGGATCATACACCAGCATCAGCGGGAACGGCGTGTCGTCGATCTGGACGTATTCGAGGTAGCGGGTGGGCTCCTGGGCAGGACCGCCGCCGCCGAAGCGCTGGTTGCGGGCGGCGTTTCCGAAGGCGACCTGCATGGCCTGCGCACCCTTGGCGCGCTGGACCTCCATCTGGAAGATGCGGCGGCAGCACATCTTTACGTCGTCGATGTTATCCGGACGCTGGAGCTCGCGGTCCTCGAAATTGTGGAGTTCGAGCGCCTGGCCCTTCTTGTAACGCTCGATGTCGTCCTTCGCCTTGCGGAAGTAGGAGTTCCCGTACTGGTCCGGGCGCTTCTGGCACTCGTTGGCCCAATGCTGGATGATGGCGAGCGCCATGACGTGGATGCGGCGCTTGCGGGGGACGACGCCGCTTTCGGACGCGTTGTCGGCCGGACGCTGGTCGCGCCCGCGGTAGCGCGTCTTGATCCAGCGGACGAAGGTCGTCGCGCCCGGCACGCGGCCATATTCCTTCTTTATGACTTCGAGGCCGATCCTGTCGTCAAGCCACCCGTTGATGGCCTTGGCGTGCAGTTTGCAGCGGCCATCTATGTCCCGCCACTCTTCACAGACGCGCTCGCGCAGGGTGAACCGGTGGTCCCGCTTGCGCTTGCTGCCGTCCTTGACGGTAGCGTCGATAAGCTGCTGGCGTGTCCGTTCCAGGCGGCGTGCGCGCTGGCGGATGGGATCGTCGAGCGGCTTGGCGCGCACGATGAGATCCATTGACGCCAGAAGCACAAGAACCTGGGCCTCGGTCGGCCAGACCGGCATGCCGGTGTCGGTATCGGGCACCTCGAGGGTCCAACCGTCTCCGGACCTGAACAGGCAGCGGTCGTCCGTCATTCCGAGGTAGACGCATAGGCGACCCCGGTAGGCGAATTCGGCAAACTTGAGTTGTGACAGCTGGCTCAACGCGGGTCCTTCAGAAGTCGATCAGGGAGGTGAACTCGGGTTCCGGCAGCAGCCGGACGGGCGACCCGCCGAACAGGTAGTGGTCGAGATCGATCGAGACGCGGCCGAGGCAGATGAGGGCGTGGGCCATGGACTCGCCCTTCACGCGGGAGGGGTGGAGCGCCTCGGCTAGGGCGCCGAAGGCCAGGTCGGGCGTGTCGAGCACCAGCCGCTCGAAGCGGTCCATCGCGTCGTGGGGCACATGGACGGTGCGGTGAGTGTAGATTTGGCCGAAGTTGAGCTGCCGCTCGCCGCCGCCCTTTACCCCGTCCTCGTAGACAACGCGGAACTTCTGCCCGAGGCCCGCGAGGATGCGGGCGAGCGTGTTGAAGCGGGACCGCTCGGCAACGTCGCCTAGATAAGACATGTTAGGCTTGCACTCGATGGCCTCAACGACGTCGACGCCGTTCACCCGAATGTGGCGCAGGTGGTCGCAGATCCACTGCTCACGGTGGCCCATGTGGATGTAGCTGATGCGATAAGCCTGCGTCCTGTACTTGAGAACATCCGCGCGCAGCTCGCTCTCCTGGATGAGGGCGTATTCGGTCGCGCCCTCGTAGGGATTGGAGAAGCCGGTCTTCTGAGAAGGCTCTTCGCCTACGAAGTGGCGGTGGTTGTCGCCGACGATGGTGCGCAGCGGCCCACCGTCGGAAGCGACGTGGATGATAGCTGCGGGACGCGACAGGGCGGCCGCGTCGCCGCCGGCCTCGACCACCCGAAGCCGCTGCTTCGGATGGACCAGGCCATGGGCGGCGAGTTCCACCGCCGAGGTGCGGGTTGCCAAGGCTCAGCCCTCCTTCCGAGACCGCTTGGCCGCGAGTTCGATCGCGCGCATCACGCGCCAGCGGATGACGGTGCGTGCCGACGGACGCGGCCCCCACAGCTCCGCCATGGAGCGCTTCCAGAAGCGGTCGAGCGCAGCTTCGATCTTCGAAGCGTCGTTTGGAACGAGAAGACGGTCCATGAGGATGCAGATGTATGCGCGCGCCTCGGTACGGCGCTTATGCATCATGGCTGCTGTGGCTGTGCTGCGGTGACGGCGCGCAGCAGGTCGACCGTTTCCACGACGCCAGGTGGCGGCGCGGCGGATCTCTTCGGGGCTCATCAAAACGGGGGGCAGGCTCATGGGCAATCCTTCACAGAGAAAATACATCTATGTTCGAGATGCCCACTTAGGAATGGGATCCGATTCGCACAAGGAAAAAGTACGATACATTGAAGTATTCTTGCTGTATCGTTCTAAAGAAAAGGAAATGGCGCCTTTTTAAGCACCGTTTGGTGCCGTTCCTGTTCGAAGGGCTGGTCGAAGCAGAAGGCGAGGGTAGGCGTGGAACGGGTGTTCGGTTCGACGAGATAGCCCGCTCAGCGGCCGTCACCGTCACCACGCGGCCGCGCTTGTTCGCTTGAGGCTGAGCGTGCCAAGCGCTTCCCGCCGCTTGCACTTCCAGAACGGCGTCGCGGCGCAGCCCTGCTCCGCGCCGTCCTGTTGCTGATCGTCTTACGTATTCAGGGCGGATGGCCGCGAATGCCCGGATCGACATATAGGAGTATTTTATATGCAAACGCGGTCGTTTTGATAAACGTTGTAGTAAGTATGGAACTTCGGTAGATTTGATCCGTGAGCGATAAAGGCGAGATTGGGAGCAGCGGTGCGCTGTTCGGTGAGGAGACCCGGCTTGACCCGGGCGGGCAGCTGCGGGAGGCGCTAGGGCGCCCCCCCCGCGAGGACGAACTCCGGGTGTGGGCGAGAATGCCTACGGACCGGCGGATGAAGACGCTGGACCGCATTTTGGTGCTCCGTCGGTGGACCGAGGAGCCCGGCGAGCTGACGCCGGCGGAGGCCGCCCAGAAGGCCGGCGCGGCGGTCAGCCGATTCTATGAGATCGTCAACGCCTGGAAGGCCGATCCCTCGATCGGGTCGGTCGGCACCTTTGGGAAGAAGCCAGGACGTACGGGCGAACGGCTGGACGGCGAGGTCGTTAATGCTATTCAGTCCGTCCTGCCCAGACTGGTATCCAGGTACAAGGACGGCAAGGTCGCCTTCATCGTTGAACTCCTGTCCCGTGAGCCTGCCCTGCAGGGGGTCAGTCTTCCGCACCTCAACACACTGCGGAAGATGGTGGAGCGCGAGAAGCGGCGGCTGCGGGCGGAGGAGCAGGTCGGCAGCCGGCCCGGCTTCGACGCGGTGGGCTGCGACCTGCTGCGCGAGGATGGCACGCACCACGTCGTCTTCGGCGTGGTCGATCGGACGTCTCGCCTCATCCTAGGGTTCAGCGTCGGCCGCATCGAGGACAGCCTGGCGGCGTACCGCCGAGCGGCGCGCGATGCACTCGACCGGATCGGCCGCCGGGACGCGCAGGCACTGCCGTGGTCCGACGGCACCACGCGCGTCGACGTCATCGTGGGCGAGGATGCGCAGGCATGGGCGGCGGTCCATGCGGCCTATGTGGCCGATCCCATCGGCCCGGTCTTCGAGCTGGTTGAAGCCCCGCGCCGCTTTGGGCGCTACTTCAAGATCGTCGCTGGCACGAAGCTGGGTGGCATGAAGATCTGGCCCGGTAGGACCGGCGTGAAGGACGACGCCGCCGTCAGCGAGGGCGACGCATACACTAACGAGGCAGCCACCACCGCGATCGAGATAGAGATCGCACGACACAACGCGCAGGTCATGGCGGAGAGCACGGCTACCGGTTCGCCCAGGCCGGCGCCGGAAACGGTCCGCATTCTGGAGTTCTTCGCGCGCGCGTAGGCGCGCGGATGCTCACGCGCGGGCGTGCCGTGCGTGCGGGCGCGTCACGCGTATATAAGAAGTGTGGGGGAAATGGCGGTGATGACGTTCGACGAGGCGATCGAGGACTCCAAGCAGTTCAGTAAGCGGCACCTGCTGCTCGGCAACGGCTTCAGCATCGCGTGCCGGGCTGACATCTTCCACTACGGGTCGCTCTACGATCAGGCCGACTTCTCGGCGGCACACGAGCTCGAACAGGTCTTCGCGGCCCTTGGCACCAACGACTTCGAGGCGGTGATCCGCACGCTCGAGAGTTCGGCGACCATCCTGCCCGCCTATGTGGCGGACGGCGGAGCGGCGCCGCAGAAGATGCTTGAACATGCCGCGATGCTGAAGGAGATCCTGGTCCAGACCATAGCGGGCAACCACCCTCACATCCCGACCGATATACCCGACGACAAGTTCGACGCCTGCCGCCGGTTCCTTTCCCACTTTCTGTCGGGCGAGACGGCCGGTTGCGTCTTCACCCTCAACTACGACCTGCTTCTGTACTGGACGCTGATGCATGAGGATCCCTTCTTCGGCGCGGCCGTCGATCTCGCCAAGAACGACGGCTTCGGGAACGACGAGGACGAGCCGGATGCGGAATATGTCGTGTGGCAGGGGGAGACGAACGCGCACAGCGCCAGCGTCATGTTCCTACACGGGGCGCTGCACCTTTTCGACTCCGGAAAGGACCTTCTGAAGTACACCTGGGTGCGCAAGGGGGTGCCCCTGATCAACCAGGCCCGCGCCGCACTTGCCGGAAACAAGTTTCCGCTGTTCGTGGCGGAGGGCACCAGCGCGCAGAAGAAGGCCAAGATCAGGCACAACGCTTATCTCTATCAGGGGCTGAAGCAGTTCACCGCCAACGTGACGCAGGGCAGGCACTGCTGGTTCATCTTCGGTCATTCGCTGGCGGCGAACGACGATCACATCCTCACCCGCATCGGACGCGGCAGATTTAAGAAGCTGTACGTCGGCCTCTACGGCGATCAGATGGAGGCATGGAACCTGGAGATCACGGCGCGCGCGAACTGGCTAAAGAGCCTGCGCAACGACCGGTGGCCGCTGGAGGTCGAGTTCTACGACGCCGAGACCGCGCACGTGTGGGGCTGATCAGGCCTCGGCGTCGGCGCGGCCGGCGACCTTGTCGTTGTGGGCCGCGACGGCGCGCCTGATCGCATCGATCGAGTCGACGGGGCCGATGCCGCGACTATGCCGCGCGCTCAGCAGGCTGTCGGATGCGCGCACCTTGCTCAGCTGATACACGACGCCGATGTCACCGACCTTGGTGCCGAGCACCCGGTTGAGGGTCGGGGCGCCGGTGCGCGGGCCCGTCTCGGCACCGATCGCCATGCCGATGGCCGGTTCTAGGTGGGGTGCCCGCATCGGCAGCTCCCGAGCGGCGGCGTCCATGCCAGTCGTGAGTCTTTCCGCCAGGATTTCGGCGGACGGGGCCACGTCAGGGTCGAAGCTGACCTCCACGTCGAGGATCTCGCGCTCTGGCAGCCGCACTGCCATGAGCACGCGGGGCATGATCACGCTCTCGCCGCTCACCACCGGCAGCTTGAGCGAGCACTCGTCGATTAGGATCTCCGGCTCGAAGTCGGCTGGGCCAGTCATGTCGGCACGCGCCTCGGACAGGAGTTTCGTGACCATCGTGTTCGAGGGTCGGTCGATGCCCATCGCTTCGGCACGGCGTCCGACCTCGGCGATCACGGCGACGCGGCGGGCCATGGGTCCGAGGTCGCGGATCGTGCCCTGCACCATCTCGACGGTGCGCGCGGGGAGCCTGCGCCGCTTGGCCACGCCCACCTTCGAGCGGGCGCCGGGGATCGCCGCGGCGGATCGGCCGCCCCGCCAGATCTTCACGACCTGCATGAAGTGGGAGAGCGACATTCCCATGCGGTCAGCATATTCCTGACGAAGCCCGACCGGGCGGCCGGTCAGGCCGACGAATTCGTCGAGGAGCGCCGCACGCCGGCGGATTTCCGGCCAGCGCGCGGGATCGACGCCCGACAAATCAATGTCCTTTTCCATCTCAATGTCTCCTTCGGAAATCTCCGTCATTTCAAGGAAGCGTGTGCCGGATCGGCGAGGGACGCCGTCACTGGTCGTCCAGCGCGCGGTGTGCTCAGGTCGAGCGCGCGGATGTGCTGCGGATCGGGTAGGGATGAGACGCGTCCGGACGCAGCGACGGCGCGCAGACCATCATGCCGGTGCACGGCATGTCGTCGGGGCAACGCCCTGTTAAGGTCGGTGCGCTAGAGCATAATCCGACCTAACTGAATCTGGACGATTCCTTTTCGTTGGAAAATCTGATTCAAGATGTCAGCTGGACAAGGAGGCCAGCCTGGCATGACGAAGTCCATCTCAGAGGATTTACGTTCGCGGGTGATTGCGGCGGTTGACGGGGGCCTATCACGGCGCGCGGCAGCTGAGCGTTTTACGGCCGCTTTGCCCACCGGTTGACCGTCTAGCTGCGGGCCGGGGCGAGGCTGCTCCACAGTCTGACTGGCGAACCAAGCGATCGGCCGTGCCGACACGACCTGCAATCAGGGGAAGTTAGCGATGAAAGCAAAAGTGTCGTTGCACCGCCAGATGGTAGACAGCAATGCCAGCGCCTGGACGATCCTGATCCGCCTCGCAGTGGGGCTGGTCGTGTTTTTTCCCGAAGGCATCCAGAAGCTTATCTTTCCCGCAATTCTGGGCGCGGGCCGTTTTGCCAGGATCGGCATCCCCGCCCCCGAGGTCATGGGTCCATTTGTGGGCGTGGTGGAACTGGCCTGCGGGGCGCTTGTCATCCTCGGGCTGTTCACAAGATGGGCAACTATTCCGCTGATCGTCACAATGCTCGTGGCGCTGGTCGCGACCAAGCTTCCGATCCTTCTGGGGCACGGGTTCGGCCCGTTCAGCCTGCCCGACTTCAAGCGCTATGGTTTCTGGAGCGCGCAGCATGAGGCGCGCGCCGACCTGACGATGCTCCTGGGCTGTCTGTATCTGTTGATTGTCGGGGCAGGCCCATGGTCATTGGATCGACGTTGGTTTGGCACGGGCCGTCAGCCTTGAGCCGCGCTTTCCCTCCTGGGTTGGCTTTCACCACGGAAGCTCGTCGCCCGATGGGTTCGGCAACGTGACGGACATCAAGCGCGCAAAGGCATCGTCGCGCCGACCGCCTCACCACGTGCACTCGTTCTGGCTACTGACCAGAGCGACGGGTCATCGAGAGCAGTTTCTTCGCACCTATCGCACAATTGAGCTGCTATTTGACTAAATCACATCCCGCCGGTTCGTGCAGGCTGGCGATGACCTGCTCGGTTCCGGCAAGATCATGTCCGGATAACAGAAAAGCGAGCTCAAGAGACTCAGATCCATAGTGAATGAATTCTGTTCCGATCTGGGCGAGGTGGAGACACTGATCCTGAAGCTCAAGCCCTTCCTCGACCGAGCGGAAGAGATGTTCCAGTGTACGGCAAGGATGGCTGCCTGAGGTGACCACAGCAGCCATCGACCCCATGCATGACGCAGCTCTTCTGCGGCGCCAGACTGTTCAAGGGGTCCATCCATCTGTTCGATGGCGTTCTCGCAAGGAACCGACGACGCTGTCGCCGATGACATTGGCGAACCCGGGAACAAACCGGGCTTCCAGTTTCGTTCATCGGAGCGGGATTCCAGGTTTGGATGAACGGCAGGATTTGGCATGGGCCGCCATTCATCCGGTTCTCTGTGAACGGCCTATCTTGGTCGCCTGCCGCCGAAAGGTCATTAGTAAATCCGTGAAGACTCGGTGCTTTGCACAGCGACAAGACCGACCGATTGTACTATGGCGTTAACTATCTTGATTGGTCGATGACCGTACACGCTGCGATGGAAACCGCAGCACTGCGGCAAAGCCAGCATCATGCGAACAGAATTCCAGCATGCCTTCGGCAGGAGCGATCGCTGCCTCGACGATCGAAAGGCCCAGCCCGGTGCCGCCCGACATGGCGCGAGGGCCACGTTCGAACCTGTGACGCACACGTTCAACCTCTTCCGCCGCGATACCTGCGCCACCATCGATGACACGCAGTTCCAATCCATTGCTGGCGGCGCACTCGATCCGCACCGGGCCGGTGCTTCCATGGTGCAGAGCGTTCTCCACCAGATTGCCCAGCGCCAGGCGAAGCGCTTCGGCATCAATGGCAAGTTCGACATCGCGCAGCGTACAGGCGGTGACGATTGGCCGATCACTCGTCGCGGCGAGATGCGCATAGTCGCTGGTTACACCGTTCACCACGTCACGCACGCGGGAGAAGCGATTGGCTGGTTCAGCCTCTCGCCCCTCCTGACGGGCCAGTTCCAGCAGCTGACGTACCAATCGGCTGGTGCGATCCACGGAGATAGCGATCCGCTCCAGCGCATGATCGCGCATGGCCGGGTCCGTGGCGCGACGGGCCACTTCCGCCTGGGTTTTCAGACCAGCGAGCGGCGTCTGAAGCTCGTGCGCGGCGTTGGCCACGAAGTCGCGCTCTGCTCGTCTGGCCCCTTCAAGTCTGGCGAGCAGATCGTCCATTGCCTGCACCAAGGGCCGCAGCTCTTCGGGTACAGGGTCCACGGCGAGCGGTTCAAGGCTGTGGGGCGAACGCTGCTCGATGGCGCGCGCGATGCGCCCCAGCGGGGAAAGACCGCTCCTGACGCCAAACCAGAGCAGCAGCGCGAGCGCAATGAGCCCGACTGCTGCGGGCAACAGCAAGCCCAGCATCAGATCACTGACCAGATGCTGGCGGACCGCCAGGCTGTCGCCGACCATCACCCTGATCCCACGCGCTGTGTCGACATGCGTATAGACGCGCCACTGTTCATTCCCGATCTGCCGACTGGAAAAGCCGGGCGCGCGCCCAGCCAACGGTGCATCGGGCGCTCCGGCTGACTGGCCGACCAGGGCGCCGTTCAGCGACCAGATCTGGCAGGACAATTGTCGGGAATAAGGTGCCGGTGTTAGTCGCCGCGCCGGACCGCTGGCGGGAATGTCGAGCGCAGCGACCATCCGTGCCGCCTCCACCAACCGGCGATCCAGCACCCGCTCTATTTCAGCCCTCGTGGAAAAACTCGTCCAGCCCGCCGCCCCCGCCCAGACCATCACGGTCACGCCGAGGACGAGGACGAATAGGCGGATTCGCAAGGCGGTCATGATCGTGTAATCCGGTAACCCTCACCACGCACCGTTTCGATGCGACTCCGGCCGAGTTTGGCGCGGAGCTTGTGGATGTGGACTTCCACCGCGTTGCTTTCGATTTCTTCCTGCCAGCCGTAGATTCGATCTTCCAATTGGCTGCGCGACAGGACGTGCCCCGGGCGCTCGGCCAAAGCATGCAGGATCGCAAACTCCCGGCGAGAGACGCTAATTTCCTCGCCGTCCAAGGCCACCGATCTACAGGCTTCGCTGATTGTCAACGCACCCAGTTCCAGATGGCCGCTTGCCCGCCCGCTGGCCCGCCGCATGATCGCGCGCAGGCGGGCCGACAGTTCGGTAAGGTCGAAGGGCTTGCCCAGATAATCATCCGCACCGCGATCGAGTCCGTCGACACGATCCGTGACCATGTTGCGCGCCGTCAGTAGCAGCACCGGTGTTTCCATACCGGCCCGTCGCCATTCAGCCAGCAGGTCGAGGCCGGAACCATCAGGCAGGCCGATGTCGAGCACGACGCCAGCATGATCGCCGATCGCGGCGCGTGCGTCGGCAAGACAGGCGACTGCATCGACCTCGAACCCGTCAAGGCCTAGCCCGGCCACGATACCGTCGCGCAGCACGTCATCATCTTCGACAAGCAGTATCCGCATGTCTGCTCCTTTCCCTGCCCACCTTATCGCTGCCTTAAGCCGGATGCTAAGCCTGCCTTAAGAAAAGGCGGCAAGGAGGACCCCCATGGATGGCGTCATACAGATCGGCCCACTTGCCATGGCTACAGACCGTTTGATCGCTATTGCCGTGATCTGGGCGTTTCTGGCAATTGCGGGCGTTATAGCGGCTCGGCTGGATAGTGCGGCAATGCGAGCGGGATGGATGGCTTTGCTGGCCGGACTGCTAGCAGCGCGCATCGGCTTTATCCTTGGCAATCTCGATGCCTTCACTGCCGAGCCCTGGACCATGTTTGCAATCTGGCAGGGCGGTTTTTCAGTCTGGGTAGGCGCCGCCGCGGCGGTCGTCGTCATTGGGGGCATGCTGAGGCGTAAACCTGCAGGCCTCGCAATGATCGCTACGGTCGCCGGTCTCTTTGCGTTTCATCTCGCCGCAGCCACGCTGATTGCACCGGACGTACGGCCGATGCCACGCCTGACAGTGACTGACCTCAAAGGCCGATCGTTGGAACTGGGCATGCCGGGCCGCCCGATGGTCATCAACCTGTGGGCCACCTGGTGTCCGCCGTGCCGCCGCGAAATGCCGATGCTGATCGACGTGGCGCAGAGTTCCAAGGTTCCTGTCCTGCTCGTCAATCAGGGTGAGGACGCCACGGCGATCCGTGCGTTTCTGGCCAAGCAAGGACTGGCCGATGGAGCAATCCTGACCGATCCCGGGGGCGGGTTGGGCCAGGCAGTCGCATCCGCTGCGCTTCCAACCACCCTATTCGTCAACGAGGCGGGCGAAATTGCCGGCCTCCATGTCGGCGAGATATCCCGGGCGGCGCTGACCGCCGGGATGCGTGATCTGCAAAGGACCCAATAAGATGAAGAAACTCCCGATCGTGGCTGGCATCGGCATGGCCGCGCTTCTCGCTGGCGGCGTAGCGCTTTGGAGCGGTGAGGCCGACCCGGCGCAAGCGCGCCAGTCGTCGAGCGACACGCCCAGCGCCGACGCGCTGCGTATTCGCTCGCAGATTCAGAACGATCCTGTTGCCCCGGCCATCGTGCCGCAGGGGTATGATGTCACTGTCGTGGTTTTCTCCGACTATCAATGTCCCTTTTGTCGCAAGCTTCACCCGTCTCTCGAAGCGCTGGTGAACCAAGATCCCAAGGTGAAACTGGTCTTTCGCGACTGGCCGGTCTTCGGCGCCGCGTCCACCGAGGCCGCGCGGGCGGCCATCGCCTCCAAATGGCAGGGCAAGCATGCCGCGTTCAACGATGCCCTGATGAAGACGACCGGCAAGCTTAGTTCGGCGAGTATCCGCTCCGCAGCAGCCAAGGCAGGCGTGGATTGGACGAAACTGCAGGCCGACCTCACAGCGCACAAAGCGGAGATCGACGGTGTGCTGGATCGTAATGGCCGCTACGCCGCGATGCTGGGTCTTCAGGGAACCCCCGCTATGCTGATCGGCCCCTATCTCATCCCCGGCGGCACTGATCTGGGCGGCTTGCGTGAGGCAGTGGCGCTTGCGCGGCGCGACCCGAACGGAACTGCGTCACAATGACAACGTCGGTCGGCACGATGATCGATCGACCACCGCGTCTTGCGGTAAGGCTTTTCGCGCTGTTCGTGGCCGCCTTTCTTGGTATCATCGCCGGACCGGTTGCCGCTCAGGGCACGGCAAATATCGATGCGTCGGTGCTGGTCGAATCCAGTTCCCCAAAGCCCGGCACGACAACGCGCATCGCTATCCGCATGGTGCCACGCACTGGCTGGCATGGCTATTGGGTAAATCCGGGCGACAGCGGGCTCTCGGTAGAGGCGAACTGGACCGCGCCGGACGGCGTGACCATCGGTGACCTACGCCATCCCGCACCAACCCTGCTCAAGCTCGCGGGGCTGGCAAGCTATGTTCACAAAGATGCTTTCACGCTCCTTGCGAATATGAACCTGAACGACGATGTTGCTGCGGGCACTGCCATCCCGCTGCGCGTCAACCTCTCATGGCTTGCCTGTTCGGACACGCTGTGTGTCCCCGAACTCGCCACGTTCGATCTGCAGCTGACGGCGGGTGATGGAACAACCAATGCAGCTGCGGCGCCTGTTTTCCGGGCCGCCAAGGCGGCACTGCCGGTGGAAGGCAGGCTTAAACTGATGGTCGGGCGTCAGGGTGGAGACTGGCGCTTCGACATTGATGGCGAAGCCAGGCTGGATGCATCGTCGGTGCGCCTGTTTCCCGCTCAGGATGGCTGGTTCGCGGCATCGGCGCCGCAGACCGTCGTGCGACGGGAAGGTGGATGGCGCGTGACTGTCGCCGCATCGGACAATGCTGCGCCCAGGCCTTCAGATTTTCGCGGCGTGTTTGCGGATAGTAAGCGCAGTTTCGCGTTGATGGCTTCGGGTGCCCGTGAAACTCCGAGTGCCGAGGCGCCTGTAACACAGTCGGCGCCAGCCTCCACAGCGGCCGCTCTCCCCGACGCTGCCGAGAAGCCCACTCCGGCGCAGGGCTCTAAGCGTGCCGCGCCAGCCGACACGCGCGCGTTCAGAATTGCACTTACCGGTGCGATCCTTGGCGGGCTGCTGCTCAACCTGATGCCTTGCGTGTTCCCGATCCTGTCGCTCAAGGCGCTGAGCCTCGCTCGGTCGGGCGCTGACCGGCACACCGCGAAAGTGGAAGGGCTTGCCTATTTTGCCGGGAGCGTAGCGACGACCACGGCGCTGGGCGCGATATTGGTCGGCGCCCGCGCGATGGGCCATGACATTGGCTGGTCTTTCCAGCTTCAGGATCCCAGGATGATCCTGCTCCTGATGCTCTTGTCGCTGGCGATCGCGCTCAATCTGGCTGGTCTGTTCGAAGTGAGTGGCCCCTCTTTGTCCGGCAATTGGATGACGAAGAAAGGCGGTCTCGGCGCGTTTGGCACCGGTGCGCTTGCTGCGCTGATCGCGACCCCCTGTAGCGGCCCCTTCATGGGCGTCGCGCTGGGCGCGGCACTGGTTCTGCCTGTGCCAGCTGCGCTGGCGGTCTTTGCAGGCCTGGGCCTTGGTATGGCGCTCCCATTCCTGTTGATCGCCTTCGTGCCGTGGCTTCAACACTGGCTGCCGAAACCCGGCGCGTGGATGGCAACCTTCCGCCGCATTCTTGCCATTCCGATGCTGCTGACCGCGATCGGGCTTGCCTGGGTCCTGGGGCGGCAAAGTGGCGTGGACGGGCTTGCGATGGGCCTGCTGATCGCCGCGCTGGCCGCGCTGGGATTATGGTGGGTGGGTTTACGGCAAAGCGGGGGGCGCTCCGCCATGGTCGGGCTGGCACCGGTGATGGCGGCGCTGCTGGTCGCGGTCGCGATAGAGCTGCCGCGCCCGGCCGCCGCGACGGCTCCGGCGGATACCGGCCCACAAGTGTTCAGTGAAGCGCGCTTTGCTGAGTTGCGTGCGCAGGGCGTACCGGTCTTTGTCGATTTCACAGCAGACTGGTGTCTCGTCTGCCAAGTCAACAAGCGAGCGGCGATCGACCGGGCGGACACGCAAGCGGCATTCGCAAAGGCGGGTGTGACGATGCTCGTTGCCGACTGGACGCGGGGCGATCCAGAGATCACGCGCTTCCTGGCCAGCCGCGGCCGCAATTCGATCCCTTACTATCTCTTCGCGCCGCCAAAACGCCCGGTTCGGGAGCTGCCGCAGATGCTAGGCAGCGAGATGCTGATCGGGCTAGCCAATGAGTCGGAAGGAAACACAGATGATGAGCATTTATAACAAATTACTCTTTCTGGGGGGCGCCGCCGTATTGGTGGTTTGTATACCTGCATCCGCTCAGGTTGCGAGGCACCCGGCGGTCGCGGACTATGGCGCGATTGCGCCCATGGCGGAGGTCGCCAACCGTCCCGCCGCGACGGATGATATGCGTGCTCTGTTCGAAATCACCGGCGAGGCGCGCGGGCCAAAAGGGGTCAACCGCAGTCTTGACAGGGTCGCGCGCTATCTCAATCTGCTCGCATCAAGCGGCGTGTCCACCAAACCGGGCGATATCAAGGTCATCATCCACGGGCCAGCTACACCGCTTATTCTGCGTGACCAAGCTTATCAAAAGCGGTTCAAGTTCGCCAACCCAAACACGCCGCTTATTGCCGCACTCAAGCGGGCTGGCGTTGAAATCCATGTCTGTGGCCAGGCCACCGCTGGACAGGGCATTGCGCGGGAGGACATCGATCCGGCGGTCACTCTCGATCTGTCCGCGATGACGACGCTGGCCCTCCTGCAACGCCAGGGATGGCCGCTAGTTTCAGACTGACAATAGCAGTCGTCGCGGCGCGAAACCCATATCAGAAGGAGAGAACTATGCTGCTCGAAAAGATCAAGACGCCGGGCCTTTCCCACCTGTCCTATCTGGTGGGCTCGGGCGGGCAGGCAGCAGTGATCGACCCACGCCGCGACTGCGCCATCTACCTGGAAAAGGCGCGTGAAGCAGGGCTTGAGATCACGCATATCTTCGAGACTCATCGTAACGAAGATCTTGTATCTGGCGCGCCGGTGCTCGCCGGCATGACGGGTGCAAAGGTGCTGCATGGGCCGAACCCGGAACGGCCCATAGTCTATGCGACGACGGCGCGCGACGGTGATTGTTATGCCATCGGCCAACTGGAAATCCGGGCCATGGAAACACCCGGTCATACTGATGACCATCTGGCCTATGCGCTGTTTGATACCGCCTATCCGGACAAGGCGGTGGGCGTGTTCACTGGCGACGCCATGTTCGTTGGCGATGTCGGCCGCACCGATTTTTATCCCGACCGGCGCGAGGAAGTGGCCGGGCTGCTGTTCGATTCCCTCCGCAAGCTGCTGGCGCTCGGCGATCAGGCCATCATCTATCCGGCGCACGGTGCCGGCTCGGTCTGCGGATCAGGCATGGCCGAGCGCGAATTCTCCACTATCGGGCATGAGCGGCTGAATAACCCGCGCCTCCAGATTGTGGATCGCGACGAATTCATTCGGTTGAAAGTGAACGAGAACCACTATCAACCGCCCTATTTCCGGCTGATGGAACGGCTGAATGCGGAAGGGGGCAGTGCGCCGCCGCCGGTGATGCGCCCCCGCCGCCTTTCGCTCGCGCAGTTAAGGGACTGCAAAGCGGAACATCTGGTCGATATCCGCGAACCCATGGCCTATGCCTCGGGCCATCTGCCCGGTGCGATGAGCCTGCCGGTGGATATGATTTCTGCCTTTGCTGGCTGGTTCATCCGCGAAGGGGAAAGCGTCGCGCTGATCGCTTCAGATGAAGATCAACTGGCCGCTGCACTGGAACATCTGGTGCGGATCGCCCTGGACAATGTGGTGGGTGGCTATGTCGGCATGGTGCCTGCTGCCGCGAAAGGCGTAGCTGTGCAGCAAACACCCTTGATCGACACAGACGAGGTTGAAAACCGCTTAGGTGGTGCTGAAGGGTGGACGTTGCTGGATGTGCGCGATGCAGACGAACGGGCCAAATCCGCCATCGACGGATCGCACCATATCTATGTTGGCCAGCTCAATGATCGTTGGCAGGAACTGGACAGGAATCGCCATTACACCCTGATGTGCGCCAGCGGGATGCGCGCCACCGTGGCAGCGGGCTTGTTGGCCAGTCGGGGTTTTGAGAAACTCGACATTTATCTTGGTTCGATGGGCGCATGGAAGGCAGCGCATGACTGAGCGCATGGATTCAGCCGCATTCTGGGACAGCCGCTTTGCTTCGGAAGATTATGTCTTCGGGACGGAGCCGAATGCCTTCCTTCGGCGCGAAGCGGGGCGTTTGCCGCGAGGCGGGCGGGTGCTGGCCGTGGCCGATGGGGAAGGGCGCAATGGGGTCTATCTGGCCCAACAGGGGCTGGACGTTACCGCAACCGACATATCCGCCGCCGGGATCGCGAAGGCGCGCAGGTTGGCGCAACAGCGCGGCGTTTCCTTGACGCTGGAGCAGGTCGATCTGGCCGCCTACGACTGGCCAGAGGCTGCATTTGATGCGGTCGTGGCGATCTTCGTGCAATTTGCCGATCCCATATTGCGGACCAACATGTTCGCCGGCTTTGCCAGAACTTTGCGGCCCGGCGGCATTCTTCTGCTGGAGGGCTATCGCCCGGAACAGCTGGAATATGGCACCGGCGGGCCGAAAGTGGAGGACAACCTCTATACCGAAGACATGCTGCGCGAAGCCTTTGCCGGGTGGGATATTGTTTCCCTGCAAAGCTACGATGCCGATATTCGCGAAGGCAGCGGCCACGGCGGCATGTCCGCCCTGATCGATCTGGTGGCGCGGCGGCGCGGGTAATCGCATCAGCGGAGTGCTGGGGCGGCCCCGTCCTGCGCTCCGCCCCCCAGCGCTCGAACGAGCGTGATCGCCGCCCGCCTTCGCGCCGTCTGCACAGTGATGAAGGCCTGTTGCGCCGCCAGCGCGGCAGTTTGTGCAGTGACGACTTCCAGATAGTCCGCCGCGCCATCGCGATAACGGTCCAGCGCCAGTTCTTCCCCGCGCGCGGCGGCCTGTGCCGCCCGCTGCCGGTCGGCTTCCTCGGCCGCCAGCGCCGCGTTGCTGGCCAGCGAATCCTCTACCTCCTGGAAGGCATTCAGCACTGTTTCGCGGTAATTGGCGGCGAGGATGTTATATTCCGCCTCGCTGACGGCAACCCGAGCCCGCTGCCGCCCGCCATCAAAGAGGTTGAGCACCGCCGACAATGGTCCCAGCGCCCAATATCCGGTTGGGGCGCTGATAAGGGGCGCGCCACTGGCCTGAAAACCACCGGCCAGAGCCAGATCGATGCGGGGGAACCGGGCCGCCTTCGCCACGCCGATGCGGGCATTGGCAGCGATCAGTCGCCGCTGCGCCCCGGCAATGTCAGGTCGCCGTTCTAGCAGGGTGGATGGCAGGCCCGGCGCAATGGCGGGCAAAGCCGCAATGCTATCGGCTGGGGTAATGGCAAATTGCCCAGGCATCATGCCAGTCAATGTCGCGATGCGGTTCTCCAGCGTCGCCCGGCGCGCGGCGATCTGCCGGAACAGCGCCTGAGCATTGGCCAGCTGCGTTTGCGATCGGCTGCGATCCACGCCCGATGCGATGCTGCCTTCATGGCGAATGCGGATCAGTGCGTCTGACGCTTCGTAAGCGTCCACGGTGCGGCGCAGCAGGGCGCCTTCCCGGTCAAGTCCACGCAACTGGAAATAGGCATCCGCCAGCGCGCCATGAAGGCTGAGGCGGACGGAGGCGAGACTGGCCGCTTCGACTGCCGCGTCCGCTTCGCTAGCCCTGACGCTGTGGCGGACCCGGCCCCACAGGTCGATTTCATAGTTCAGCGCACCGCCCAGAATATATTGGTCCGCCGTTACCGGAACGCCGGGACCGATGGGCCGTCCAGCGGACAGCCGTTCGCGCGAAAGGGCCATCTGACCATCCAGTGTGGGGGCGAGGTCCGCACCGGCAAGGCGCGTCTCCGCCTGCGCGCGGTCAAGCCGGGCTACTGCTGCGGCAAGGCTGGGGCTGTCCACGTCCGCCCGCGCGATCAGGTCGTCCAGTACAGGGTCGTCGAAATCACGCCACCATTGCCCTCGCGGCTGCCGGTCCGCCGGCGCGGCATTACGCCACAGCGCGCCATATTTATAATCTTCGGCCATCGGCGTGGCCGGAATGTGCAGAGGCGGCGCCATGGAACAGCCCGCCATCAACAGCAGGGCGGGCGCGGCGAAGTTAATCCTGCGCATCGGCGGCACCTTTCCCCCGGTTGCGGACGATCCGAACCTGATCCCCTTGTGCCAAAGCCTCCGGCGGGGTGGCGATCACGCGGGCCTGCGGGGTCAGGCCGGAAGCGATCTGCACGCTGGCGCCATCGTCCCGTCCGATCACAACCGGGCGCATCGTCACGCGCCCTTCGCTATCGACCAGCCCCACCATCGTTCCCTTCGGTGTGACAATCAGCGCACTGGCAGGCAGCGTTACGGCGGTGCCTGCCGCCATCGGGATGGCCACTTCAGCGTAGCCGCCCGGCTTCAGCCGCTGGCCAGTATTGTTCACCTCGAACTCGGCCAGCACCGTGCCCGATGCCCGGTCCACCGCACCTGCCGTCCGCACCAGTGCGGCGTCGAAACTCTCGCCCGGATATTCCGGTACGGTCAGACTGGCCACCACACCCCGCGTCAGCTGTCCTGACAAGGCCTGGGGCACACGGACGCGCAGGCGCAGTCGGCGGTCATCTGCAATGGTGAACAGGGGGCTGGCCACGCCGTTTCCCGCATTCACCAGGGCGCCTATTTCCGCGTTGCGGCTGGTCACCCGGCCTGCAAAAGGTGCCACAACACGGGTGAAGCCGAGCGTGGCGCGCAATCGTTCGACATTGGCACGGGCGGAACTGGCAAGGGCCGTTGCCGCCGCTAGCCGCCCGCTTTTTTCATCGGTTTCCTGTTGCGATACCGCGTCCTTCGCCCGCAGCGCGTCCCAACGTACGGCCGTAGTTTGCGCCAGTCCCCGGTTGGCTTCTGCCGTGCGCAGGTCCGCTTGCGCCTGTGCCAGTTGTTGTTCAACCTCCGGCGCGTCCAGCACGGCCAGAACCTGCCCCGCACGCACATGATCGCCAATATCGACCAGTCGCCGCGCAACATAGCCGCTGGCGCGGGCATGGATGGCGGCCTCGTTATCCGGTTCCAACATGCCGGGCAGACGAATGGCGCCTGCTTCCGCCGGTTTTGGGTGCATCACATTGACGGTCGGCAATGCATTGGCGCGGGCGAATTCCGCCTGTTCGGTATGGTCCGCATTGCGGGCAACGATGCCGCCACCCACCAGCAGCGCTACGCCAATAGCTGCCGCCGCACCATAAAGGCGGCCCTTTCGCGATGAAGTCCGTGATGGGGTGGGATCAGACATGGCTCGGTTCCAGTTCGATAGTGCGGGTTTTCGGGGCGCCCTTGCGGTGGGCCAGCGCGAACAGCGCAGGCACCAGCACCAGCGTGGCGATTGTGGCGAACGCCAAACCGCCGATCACCGCACGGCCCAGCGGCGCGTTCTGTTCCGCCCCTTCGCCCAGGGCCAGCGCCATGGGCGACATGCCGATAATCATGACCAGCGCGGTCATCAGCACCGGGCGCAGGCGCACCATGCCCGCTTCCAGTGCGGCGGTTGCAGCATTGCCCGTTTCCGCCAGCCTTTCGCGCGCGAAACTGACGACGAGGATGGCATTGGCGGTCGATACGCCCATTGCCATGATCGCGCCGATCAATGCCGGCACGGACAAGGTGGTGCCGGTCAGGAAAAGCATCCATGCAATGCCTGCCAATGCGGCGGGCAACGCGCCGATGATGACAAGCGGATCGATCCAGTTCTGGAAGTTCACCACGATCACCAGATAGATCAGCAAGATCGCCGCGATCAGGCCGAATGCAAGGCCGGTGAAGGCTATGTTCATCGTTTCATATTGGCCGCGCAGTGTGACGGTGGATGCTTTCGGCAATTCCTTTTTCAGCGCGGCGATGGCGGCGTTCACATCGCTCGCAACGGCACCCAGGTCACGCCCTTGCGTAGTGGCATAGATGTTGATGACCGGCTGAATGTCATATTTGCTGACGACGGACAGTGTGTTGCTGCGTGTGATCTGCGCGACACCGCCAAGCGTTTGCGATGCGGCATCGACGCCACCTGCGACTGGCAGCGCAGCCAGATCGACGACGGAGCCTATGTCCCGTTCCGGCAATTGCGCCACGACAGGATAGGACACGCCATTTTCGGGGTTGAGGTAGAATATGGGCGAGCTTTGCGCCGTACCGGCAAGCGCAGTGCCGAGGCTGGCCGTAACATCCCGCTGGCTTAGACCATATTGCGCGATGCGTGCGCGGTCGACATCGACATTCAGTTGGGGATAGCGGGTCGATTGCTGAATGCGCGCGTCGGCCAGCCCCGGAATCTGCCGCACGCTTTTCAACAGTTTTTGCGCATATCGCTGATTTTCCGCGATGTTGCGCCCGCGTATTTGGATATCGAGAGGGGCTGGCGATCCGAAATTGAGGATCTGGCTCGTCATGTCTGCTGGCAGAAAAGCAAAATCGACGCCTGGGAATTTGAGCGGTAACTGTTGGCGCAATGCACGCACATAGTCATTCGTGTCCCCGCGATCCTTTGACAAAGTGATCAGGATATCGCCTTCATTGGTCCCGACCGTGCCGGAATTGGCATAGATATTGTTTAGCGCCGCCAGAGAGATGCCGATATTATCGACCATCGTTTCGATTTCCGCATCGGGGATCACGCTGCGGATATGTTGTTGCACCTGCGCGAAAGTGGCGGAACTCTGTTCGATCCGCGTCCCCGCAGGCGTCCGCACATGCAGGGCGATCTGGCCGGAATCCACCGCCGGGAAGAAGTCCCGACCGAGCAGCGGCACCAGCGACAGCGACAGAAGCATGACGCCTAGAAAGACCATGGCAAAGCCGCGGCGAACATCCAGCACGCGGCGCAGCAACTGGCCATAACGGGCGCGCATCCGTTCGAACCGCTGATCGAAGCCGCGCTGAAAGTGAACGAAAATATTGCGCGTCGGGCGGGTCTTTGCTCCTTCATCATGCGGGCGCAGCAGGAACATCGCCATGGTCGGCACCAGCGTGCGGGCGAGCACGAAGGACGTGAGCAAGGCGAATATCACCGCCAGCGCCAGCGGCACGAACAGGAACCCTGCAATGCCCGGCAGAAAGAACATCGGCACGAACACGATGCAGATGCTCAGCAGCGCGACCAGCGCAGGTTTCACGATTTGCGCCGCACCATCCATGATGGCGGCGATCACGCCCTTGCCCTGTTCCAGATGCCAGTTCATGTTTTCGATAGTCACGGTGGCGTCGTCCACCAGAATGCCGATGGCCAGCACCAACCCGCTCAGCGTCATCAGGTTCAGCGTGTGGCCCACCGCGCCCAGACCGGCAATGGAACCCAGGATCGCCAGCGGAATGGCCGTGACGATGATGATGGTCGATCGCCACGATCCAAGGAACAGCAGGATCATGAGCGACGTCAGCAGTGCAGCGAGAGCGCCTTCGGTCACCACCGACGAAACCGCCGCCTTCACCAGTTCTGACTGGTCACCTATTGCCGTCACCTTCAGCGTATCGGGCAGGCCGGCCAGCGCTTGCGGCAGGCGCCGCTTGATCCCGTCGACAATGGCGAGTGTGGATGCGCCACCGCTTTTAAGCACGGTCATCAGAGCGGATCGCTGCCCATCCACATGGACCACGTTGATCTGCGGGGCGGAGCCGTCGCGCACCTGTGCGATATCGCGCATCAGGATGGTGGCGCCGTCCACCACCTTCACCGGCAGATTGTTCAGTTGCTCGACCGATGCCGGGGCGTTGTTCAGGCGGATATTATATTGCAGGTCGCCGATCTTGGCGAAGCCGACCGGGCTGATTTGCGTCTGCGCGGTCAGCGCGTTCGCTACGTCTTGCGCAGAAAGGCCACGCGCTTGCAACGCGGCCGGATCAACATCAATCTGCATCTGGCGCTGCTTCCCGCCAGAAGGGAATGGCATGGCTACGCCGGGCACCGTGACCAGTAGCGGACGGACCTGGTTCAATCCCAGATCGAATAGCTGCTGTTCGCTCAAGCCCTTTCCCGACAAGGCCAGTTGCAGGATGGGCACGGTGGAGGCGTCGTAATTGACGATCATGGGCGGGGTGATGCCCGGCGGCAGCTGACGCAGGATGGTTTGCGAAATGGAGGTGACCTGTGCCGTAGCCGTGCGGATGTCGACGCCCGGCTGGAAATGGATTTTCACCACTGCGACCCCGTTCAGGGACTGGCTTTCGATCCTCTCGATATCGTTGACCGCATTTGTCAGCACGCGTTCGTAAGGCGTGACGATGCGCCCGGCCATGTCCTGCGGCGACAGGCCGGTATAGGTCCATGCCGTCGCAATCACCGGCACGCCGATGCGCGGGAAGATGTCCACCGGCATTCGCAGGATAGACAATGTCCCGATGCCGAAGATCATCACGGCCATCACGATAAAAGTCAGCGGTTTGGTCAGCGCGGTGCGCACTAGCGCGATCATCGTTCGCCGCGCCCTGATGAATTGGTCATGGTTTCGAGCCTCCCGTCGGGGAGGTCAAAAGCGGCACTACCTTAAGGCAGGCTTATGCCAGGACGATAATTTTGCTGCCGCGCAGCGCGGATCTCGCCGCATCGGCGAGTGGTAAGGATGCCTTAAGCTGCACGGCTATCATGCAGGGCTGCAACGCGCGCGCGATATTCGTTGTACTAACGTATCGCCACCCGCGACGGCCAAGGAGATTGCTATGCCACACTATGATGGTCGCCCCCATGTCCTCATTCTTGGCGGCAATTTCGCCGGGTTGGCCTGCGCACAGAAGGTGCGGCAATATGTGGGGGACAGGGCGCGCATCACCGTGATCGATCGCAAAAGCTATCTGCTTTTCATTCCCAACATTCCCGCTGACGTGTTCGAAGATCGCAACCCAGCACTGCACCAGCGGATGGATCTGGTGCCCATCCTGGCAAAGGATGATATCGATTTTATCCATGGAGAAGTCACTGCTGTCGACATTGCAGCGCGCAATGTAACCTTCAGGCCCGCAGAACGAGGTGGCGCCGAAGATCATGTCGAACATTATGATTATGTCATCTTCGCACTGGGTGCCCGGCTTGCCTATGATCGGATCGAGGGCTTCGCCGAGCACGGCCACACTGTCAGCGACCTGTATCACGGGGAAAAGCTGCGCCGCTATCTCAACACCCGCTACGCAGGCGGCCCGATCGCGATCGGATCGGCAAGGTTCCACCAAGGGGACGGAGCTGACGGTCTGGAACCCTATCCCGGCGGATCGATCCCGCGGGCGCTTGCCGCCTGTGAAGGGCCTCCTGTCGAGGTCATGATGTCGATGGCGACCTGGCTCAAGGATCGGAAACTTGGCGGCCCCGAAAACGTCACTGTCTTTACGCCAGCCCCCATGATCGCGGAAGATGCAGGCGAGGATGTCGTCAAACAACTCCTGACACTCGCGACCAAGATGGGCTTCAACTACTGGAACAACACGCAGGACGTCACGCGACTGACGGCCGACGCCATCGAGTTTGCCGATGGCCGCACCCTGCCGGCAGAGGTGAAGATCATTTTCCCCGACTGGGTAGCGCACGACTTTGTCAAAGGCCTGCCTGTCAGCGATTCCGAAGGGTTCATCAAAACCGACCTGCTGATGCGCAACCCTGACCACCCCGAAGTGTTCGCCTGTGGCGATTGCGCCGCTGTTACGGTGCCCAAATTGGGCGCCATCGGACATCAGCAATCAGACATCATCGGGCTTCAACTTGGCAAGATTTTCGGCACCGTGGACGCGGAAAAGGCTGACGTTCCGCTGAAGCCCGAGGTGCTCTGCATCGGCGATATGGGCGATCGGAAGGCGTTCTGGCTACATTCCAACAGCTGGTTCGGCGGTGACCGCCAAATACTGAAGATGGGGCGCGTGCCCTATTTCCTGAAAATGCGATATCGCGACATGTTCTTCGCCGCCGATGGCAAAGTGCCCGCATGGGGACTGGATGCCGCAGAACTGATCGCGGAAGGGCTTTGAGCCGCCATGACAAACCTGACCATACTGCAACTCAATGATCTACACGGCTATGTGGAGGCCCACCCCGAACTACAGCGGGATGCGCGCGGCGATTTTCAGTTCGCGCAAATGGGCGGGCTGGCGCGGATCAAGACTCTGTTCGATCAGGCGCGGCAGGAAAATCCCGGCGGAGTAATTGCGCTGGATAATGGCGACACGTTCCACGGCACCCATTTCGCCGTGCAGGACCAGGCGCGGGCGATGGTGCCCCTGATCAACGCGCTGGGCTTTGATGCGATGACCCTGCACTGGGAATTCGCCTACGGCCCGGAACGTGTGGCTGAAATGTCGAGGGAACTGGCCCATCCCATACTCGCCGCGAATATTTTTCGCGAAGACAGTGGCGAACTGTTCATGCCCCCCTCGACCATCGTCGAACGCAATGGGGTGCGGGTCGGCATTGTCGGCCTCGCTTGCCCGATTGTGGACAAGACGATGCCGCCCTCCTTCAGCAAGGGGCTTCGCTTCGTCATCGGCAATGCCGAACTGCCCGGCCATATTGCGCGGCTTCGGCAGGATGCCGATCTGATTGTGGTCCTGTCCCACCTCGGTTTTCCGCAGGATGTGCAACTGGCCAAGGACGTGACCGGAATCGACGTCATCGTCAGCGGGCACACCCACAACCGCATGGAAAACGCCGTCGTCGTCAATGGCGCAATCATCTTCCAGTCGGGCTGTCATGGCTCCTATGTCGGGCGGCTTGATCTGGATGTTTCGGACGATGGCCTTCAGGGCTGGCGCCATCGCCTGATACCTGTCGATGACAGCGTCGCGAGCGATCCGGGCCTGGCGGATGGTGTCGCCACGGCTCTCGCAAGCGAAAGGCAGGCGATGAGCGAGGTCGTCGGGCACACGGACGTCGCACTGCATCGGTATGCGATGCTCAACAGCCCGATGGACGACCTGCTGCTCGAAGCCATCGCCGAGGCAGTGGGAACGCCGATCGCCTTTTCCAATGGCTGGCGTTACGGCGCACCGATCGCGCCCGGGCCGATAACGATGAACGACCTTTGGAACATGGTGCCGGTGGACCCGCCTGTTTCGGTTGTTGACGTTACCGGCTCGGAAATCCGCGAGATGCTGGAGGAAAATCTCGAGCGGACCTTTGCGTCGGATCCGTATGATCAGATGGGTGGCTACATCAAAAGGATGCGTGGCGTCCGGCTCGTCTTCAAGGCGGAGAACGATAAAGGCCGCCGTATTGACCGACTATATGTCGACGGCGCTCCGATTGAGGAATCCGCTCGGTACACCGCCGCTTTCATTACTGCCCAAGGTGTTCCAGCGAAATTCGGGACTAACCGGCGTAAACTGCCTATCTCGGCGATTGAAGCTCTGCGTCGAAGGCTTGCGAGACCATGGCTTGGGGCGGATGGCGCAGAAAGCTCGAGCACTGAACTCGTATAATTGCGCGCAATCATATACACGATGACAGAAAGTGAAATATTGTGTTGGGTGCTTCCGGTTTCCTGCGGTAGGGGTCTGTTATCGCAATCCTGAAAGGACCCGACATGACCCTGCACATTGGCGACACCGCACCCGATTTCACCGTCGACACCCAGAACGGCCCCATCAGCCTGCATGAATGGGCTGGCGACTCCTGGGTCTTCTTCTTCAGCCACCCGGCCGATTTCACTCCGGTTTGCACGACCGAGATGGGCCGCACAGCCCAGCTTGCCGATCAGTTCGACGCGCGCAACGTCAAACCGCTCGGCCTGTCGACCGACACTGCCGACGAACACCGCAAATGGATCGAGGATGTTAATGACACCCAGAACACCAACCTGACCTTTCCCATCGTCGCCGACGCGGATCTGTCGATTGCCAAGATGTATGACATGATTCACCCCGATCAGAGCGCGACCGCAGCGGTGCGATCGGTCTTCATCATCGATCCAAAAAAGAAGATCCGGCTGACAATGACCTACCCGATGAGCGTGGGACGCAACTTCGACGAGATATTGCGCGTGATCGATGCGCTTCAACTCGGTGACGCCAAGCGAATCGCGACCCCGGCAGACTGGCAGAAGGGCAAGGAAGTGATCATTCCTCCATCGATCAAGGATGACGAGGCACGCGGCCTCTTCCCGCAGGGCTGGACCGAGCACCGCCCTTATCTGCGCACCGTATTGGTGGACTGAGAGTCTGATGCTGCGAGGCTCTACAGCCTCGCAGCATCATTTGCGTGGCGCGATCCGAGCGAACATGGCCGCGCCGCCGCCGGCCTGCAGTCGGGCCGCGACCGCGTCGGCACGGGATATGGCCACCGTCCCCGCATAGGCATCAAGCAAGGCGCTGACTTCAGCGATACGGGCCTGGTTGATGCGATAGAAAACCAGCTTTGCCTCGCGGCGCGTATGGACAAGGTCGGCCTTCCGCAGGACGCCGAGCTGCTGGCTAAGGCCGGGCTGCACGACATTGGCTAATTGTTCGATCTCACCGACTGAGCGCTCACCATCTATGAGGGTGCGCAGCAGGGAGAGGCGCACCGGATGCGCAAGCGCGCGGAGCAATTCCGCTGCGGCATCGAGATCAAGCGTCGCGATGTCCGCCATCATGCCTGATCCTTGATCGGCGTATAGAACCAGTCGGTGCCGGCGAGCGCGGCCAGCACGTCGGCGACATCATGACTCGGGACCGCGAGCAGGTCGCCGCCCGGCATCCAGCCTTCCGGCGCCAGAGCCGATCCATCATGGACACGCTGAAGCGCGGCGACGAGCCGTAGCATCTCCTCCACCGAACGTCCGACGCTGGCCGGATAGCAGGTCGAGGCGCGCAAAATCCCGTCCGGATCGAGGAAATAGGTCGTCCGCACCGCGCTTGCGTCCATCGCGTTCGGGCCAACCATGCCATAGGCGCGCGCGATCTCCAGCGTCGGGTCTTCGATGATCGGGAAGTCCACGACGACATCGAACCGATCGCGGATCGCGCGGATCCAGGCGAGGTGGGAAAACAGGCTGTCGACCGACAGTGCCATCAGTTCGCAGCCCAGCGCGGCGAATCGATCATGTGCGCGCGCGATCGACACGAACTCGCTGGTGCAGACCGGCGTGAAGTCCGCGGGGTGCGAAAAGAGCGCAAGCCATCGTCCGCGGAAATCCGAAAGTGAAACCACGCCACGTGTGGAGCGGGCGGTGAAGTCGGGGGCTTCCTCGCCAAGGCGCAAAGCGGAGCAGGAGGGGAGCTCAGAAGCCAAATCGAACCTTTCATTCATAGTGATCGCCATTGTCATCCATCTCATTAGTTGACGCAATAACAATACTCGATTATTTGAAACGTGTAATCGAGAAAGTTTGGAGAGTCGAGATGGACCACCCTGATGAGCCGCTCATGCTCGCAACGCAGATTGTCGCTGATACCCACGCCGGGAAGATAACCGCGCCGGTTGTGCGCTCGTTCTTTGACGAGCCGACATTCACGGCAAGCTATGTGGTGCACGACCCGGCAACCCGGTCAGCCGCCATCATCGACAGCGTGCTCGACTTCGATCCCGCATCCGGCCGCACGGACCACGGCTCTGCGCAGGCGATCATCGATTATGTCGAGGCTGAAGGGCTGAAGGTCGAGTGGCTGCTGGAAACCCATGCCCATGCCGATCATCTGTCTGCCGCGCCTTTCCTTCAGGAAAAGCTGGGGGGCAAGCTCGCCATCGGCCGCGTGATCACGACAGTCCAGAACGTGTTCGGCAAGATCTTCAACGAAGGCACGCAGTTCGAGCGTGACGGGTCGCAGTTCGACCATCTGTTCGATGACGGAGACAGATTCTCGATCGGTTCGATCCCTGCGGTCGCGCTGCATGTGCCGGGGCATACGCCCGCTGACCTGGCCTATGTGATCGGCGACGCGGTGTTCACCGGCGACACGCTGTTCATGCCGGACTATGGCACCGCCCGCGCGGATTTCCCCGGCGGCAATGCGCGAATGCTTTATCGCTCTATCCGCCGCCTGATGGATTTGCCGCGCGAGACGCGCACTTTCCTGTGCCATGATTACAAGGCACCGGGCCGCGACGACTTTGTGTGGGAAACCACCATCGGACAGGAACGCGACTCCAATGTCCATGTCCATGAAGGCGTGGGCGAGGACGAGTTCGTTGAAATGCGCACCCGGCGTGACGCGACGCTGGGGATGCCACGGCTTATACTCCCCTCGATACAGGTGAATATGCGCGGCGGGCATCTGCCTGAGCCGGAAGAGAATGGCACGCGCTACCTCAAGCTTCCGCTGGATGTGCTGTGATGCCTGACTATGCCATGCCGGTGCAGGGACTGATCGGTGGTCTGATGATCGGCACGGCGGCTGCCATCATGCTGCTGGGCGCGGGCCGCATCGCTGGCGTCAGCGGCATGGCGGCGCGGGCGATCGGGCTGGGCGGCGGCGCACCGCGCACGCTCGCGCTGGCCTTCATCATCGGCCTGCCTCTCGGCGCGGCACTTGTCGCATGGCTGGCGGGACCGATACTGTCACGCTTCCCCATGAGCATGGCAATGCTCGCTGTCGCCGGGCTGATCGTCGGCATCGGCACGCGGCTGGGGTCGGGGTGCACCTCCGGCCACGGCGTATGCGGCATGTCGCGGCTGTCGAAGCGATCCATCGTTGCGACATGCACCTTCATGGCGACCGGCTTTGCGACCGTGGCCATCGTCAATGCAGTCGGAGGTGGCTGGTGATGCGCACCGTGATCGGCCTTGCCTCCGGCCTGCTGTTCGGTGCGGGTCTTGCCGTTTCGGGAATGCTGGACCCTGTGCGGGTCCGCGGGTTCCTGGACCTGTTCGGCGTCTGGGATCCCACCCTTGCCTTTGTCATGGGCGGGGCGATGATCCCCATGGCCATCGCCTGGCTGGTCCAGCGGCGGATGGCGGCGCCCGTCGCCGATGCCGATTTTCATCTCCCCGATACCAACCCGATCACGCCGCGCCTGCTCGGCGGGTCTGCCTTGTTCGGCATTGGATGGGGGCTTGGCGGCCTTTGCCCCGGTCCTGCGCTGGCCGCCTTTGCCATCAATCCTGCGGCAGCCGCCGTTTTCACTGCTGCGATGGCGGTCGGCTTCGCGATCGTCTGGGCGCTTGATCGCCCGCCGGTCCACGCCTGAACTTAAAAAAGGAGAGGTTCGATGAATCCTCATAAGCTGGATGAGAAACTGCTCGTTTGCGGCCAGATTATACCTGAAGACATTGCCCAGGCCGCATCTGCCGACATCCGTCTGATCATCAATAACCGGCCCGATGGAGAAGAGCCCGGCCAACCCCTCTCAGCCGACCTGAAGGCACAGGCTGAAGCGCTCGGCATCGTCTATCGTCATATTCCCATCAGCGGTGGCAATTTCGATGAGGCGTCTGTGACGGCTTTCGGCGATGCGCTGGCATCTTTCGATGGCCCCGCGCTCGCCTTTTGCCGGACGGGCACCCGTTCCACGACGCTGTGGGCCTTGTCGCAGGCCGGATCGCGCCCGACCGCCGCCATCCTGAGCGCAGCAAATGCAGCTGGTTACGATCTGTCGCAATTGCGCGATCGGATCGAGGCCATAGGGGCCGGCGGCCCGGACAGCCGGGCGATCGATCGCCCCGCCGCGCGCTATGATGTTGTGATTGTCGGCGGAGGTGCAGGCGGCATCGCGACGGCAGCATCAATCCACAAACGCGACTCTTCTCTGTCGATCGCGATCATCGAACCACGCACCGACCATTATTACCAGCCCGGCTGGACGATGGTCGGCGCGGGCGTTTTCGACCCGAAAACCACTTGTCATTCGATGGCATCGGTGATGCCCAAGGGTGTCACCTGGATCAGGGAAGCCGCGCACAGCTTCCAGCCCGAACAGGATCAGGTGACGACGGCCAGTGGCAGCGTGATCGGGTATCGCGCACTGGTCGTTGCGCCGGGCAACGTGCTGGACTGGGACGCGATCGACGGGTTGGCGGAGACGCTGGGCCGAAATGGCGTCACCTCCAACTATCGCTACGACACGGCGCCCTACACCTGGGAGCTGGTACGCAATCTGCGGGAAGGTGTGGCGCTGTTCACCCAGCCGCCAATGCCCATCAAATGCGCGGGCGCGCCGCAGAAGGCGATGTATCTGTCGTGCGACAACTGGCTTGAACGCGGGGTTCTGAACAACATCGATGTTGCCTTCCACAATGCGGGCGGCGTGCTGTTCGGCGTGAAGGACTATGTCCCCGCGCTGATGGGCTATGTCGAGCGATACGGCATCGACCTCAATTTCGAATCTACCTTGATCGCGGTCGACGGCGCGGCAAAGACCGCGACCTTCCGCGAAAAGACGGGCGAAGTGACGCGCGCGTTCGACATGATCCACGTAACCCCGCCCCAGATCGCGCCGCGCTTCGTTGCCGACAGTCCGCTGGCGGACAAGACCGGCTATGTCGAGGTCGATCAGGTAACGATGCGGCACGTCCGCTACCCCAATATCTTCGGCCTTGGCGATGGCGGCTCCACGCCCAATGCCAAGACCGCCGCAGCGGCGCGCAAGCAGGCGCCGATCGTGGCGGTCAATCTGCTCGCCATGCTGAAGGGTGGCGAGCCGGTTGCAGGCTATGACGGCTATGGCTCATGTCCGCTGACGGTGGAGAAGGGCAAGATCGTGCTCGCCGAGTTCGGCTATGGCGGCAAGCTGCTGCCCAGCTTCCCTACATGGCTGATCGACGGAACGCAGCCTGCGAGACTGTCCTGGCTACTCAAGTCGGAAGCGCTGCCGTGGATTTACTGGAACGGCATGCTCAAGGGGCATGAGTGGCTGGTGAAGCCGCAACCGATCGACCGCGTCCGTCAGGCGGCGTGATCGCCATGCTCGAACCGCTGCAATATGTCCTGGGCCTGCTGTCTGGCTCGCTGGTCGGCTTTTCGCTGGGGCTGGTTGGCGGCGGTGGATCGATCCTGGCCGTGCCGCTGATGGTCTATCTGGTCGGCGTCTCCAGCCCGCATGTCGCCATCGGCACGTCGGCGCTGGCGGTCGCGGTCAACGCCGCAACGGGGCTGGCCAGCCATGCGCGGGAGCATACGGTCAAATGGCGCTGCGGCGGCATGTATGCGGCGGCGGGCGTCCTTGGCGCGCTGGGCGGGTCGACAATCGGCAAGGCGTTCGATGGACAAAAGCTGCTGTTCCTGTTCGCTCTCGTGATGATCGTCGTTGGCATATTGATGCTGCGCGGGCGCAAGGCGCTCGGCATAGCGGGCGCCCAATGCAATCGTGAGAATGCGCCCAAGGTGCTGGGCTATGGGCTGGGCACTGGCATCTTCTCCGGCTTTTTCGGTATCGGCGGCGGTTTCCTGATCGTCCCCGGCCTCGTCGCATCGACCAGTATGCCGATCATCAACGCGGTCGGAACCAGTCTCGTGGCGGTGACGGCATTCGGCCTGACGACAGCCGCCAACTACGCATTTTCCGGGCTGATCGACTGGGCGCTGGCTGGCGTATTCATCACTGGCGGCATCGCTGGCGGGTTCATCGGCACGATCGTGGCCAAGCGGCTGTCTGGCACCGGCACGTTGACCACGGTGTTCGCCGTCCTGATCTTTGTCGTGGCAGCCTATATGCTGGTTAAAAGCGTTGGCGCGATAGTGTAGCATATTGTCCAATTGGAAGATGCCGGTCCGTCTGCAATTGCGGCCTGGGAGTAATTGCCATGTTCGACGCTTTCGATGCCTTGCTGCTCGCCCGAATCCAGTTCGGGTTCACGGTCAGCTTCCACTTCATCTTTCCGGCCTTTTCGATTGGCCTGGCCAGCTATCTGATGGTCCTGGAGGGACTGTGGCTGAAAACCGGGCGGGACATCTATCTCGACCTGTTCCGCTACTGGGTGAAAATCTTTGCAATTGCCTTTGCGATGGGCGTGGTTTCCGGCATCGTCATGTCCTATCAGTTCGGCACCAACTGGTCGGTTTTCTCGACAAAGGCAGGGCCGGTGATCGGGCCGCTGATGGCCTATGAAGTGCTCACCGCTTTCTTCCTGGAGGCAGGCTTCCTTGGCGTCATGCTGTTCGGCATGTCCAAGGTGGGCAAGGGGCTGCATTTTGCCGCTACCTGCATGGTGGCGCTCGGCACGTTCATTTCGGCTTTCTGGATATTGTCGGTGAACAGCTGGATGCAGACGCCCACGGGCTTTGAGATCTCACCCGATGGCCGTTTCCTGCCGGGCCCTTCCTGGCTGGCGATCATCTTCAACCCCAGCTTTCCCTATCGGCTCGTCCATACGGTGATTGCTGCCTATCTGACGACGGCTTTTGTGGTTGGCGCGGTCGGGGCCTGGCATCTGCTGCGCGACTGCAGAAACCTGCACGCGCGAAAGATGTTCAGCATGGCGATGTGGATGGCCGCGATCGTCGCGCCGGTCCAGATTTTCGCCGGTGACATGCATGGCCTCAACACGCTGGAGCATCAGCCCGCCAAGGTCATGGCGATGGAGGGGCATTATGACAGCCATCCGGACGGCGCGCCGCTAATCCTGTTCGGCATTCCCAACAGCGCGGAGAAGCGCATCGATTATGCCGTCGAAATTCCCAAGGCGTCTTCGCTGATCCTGAAGCACGATCTGGACGCACCGCTCGCCGGCCTCGATACGATTCCCGATGACCGCGAGCCTCCCGTGCCGGTCATCTTCTGGTCGTTCCGCGTAATGGTTGGCATTGGCTTTGCCATGCTCGGTCTTGGGTTGTGGAGCCTGTTCGCGCGGATGCGTAAACGCCTTTACGACTGGCCGGGGCTGCATCGCGCTGCCGTGCTGATGGGGCCGTCGGGCTTCGTTGCGGTTATCGCGGGGTGGATCACAACCGAAGTCGGCAGGCAGCCATATACCGTCTATGGAGAATTGCTGACAGCCCAAAGCAGTTCTCCCCTTGCAGCGCCCGCTGTCGGTGCATCCCTGATCGCGTTCGTCATCGTCTATTTCGCGGTCTTTGGTGCGGGCACATGGTATATTCTGCACCTGATGCACAGGCCGGCCGTGCCGCATGAGCCCGAACATGAACCTGTGCCCGTGCGCGCCGCGGGCATAACCCCTGCGCCTGCCATCGTCACCGGGGCGGAGTAAACGCGATGGGCATCAATGTCGATCTGACGGTCATCTGGGCTTTCATCATCGCCTTTGCCGTATTCATGTACGTCGTCATGGACGGGTTCGACCTGGGCATCGGCATCCTGTTCCCCAGCTTCAAGGTGGGGGAAGAACGCGATCAGGCGATGAATTCGATCGCGCCGGTGTGGGACGGTAATGAAACCTGGCTGGTGCTGGGCGGAGGCGGGCTTTTTGCCGCTTTCCCGCTGGCCTATGGTGTGATCCTGACCGCGACCTACCCCCTCATCATCGCGATGCTTCTGGGGCTGGTGTTCCGCGGCGTGGCGTTCGAATTTCGCTGGCGCGATCCACGCCACCGCGCGCTGTGGGATATGGCATTCAGCGTCGGTTCCTTCATCGCCGCCTTTGCACAGGGCGTGACGCTGGGTGCGATCCTCCAGGGCGTTCAGGTCGAAAACCAGGCCTATGCCGGTGGCTGGCTCGACTGGCTGACCCCGTTCAGCCTGTTGACCGGCGCCGGGGTGGTGATCGGCTACGCGCTGCTAGGCGCCACCTGGCTGATCTGGAAGGTGGAGGGGACCGCTGAGGCGCACGCGCGCAGGCTCGCCCTTTGGGCGGCGATCGGCACCTTGTTCGCAATGGCCGCAGTCAGCGCCGCGACCCCATTTTTGCAGTTCGAATATTGGAAGCGCTGGTTCGATATGCCCGGCGTGCTGGCGACCGCACAGGTGCCGTTGCTTACCGCGATTGTCGCATTCCTGTTGTTCCGGAAGCTGCGCGGCGGGGCGACGGCAGCACCGTTCCTGCTCGCGCTGGCCCTGTTCGCTTTGGGATTTGCAGGTCTTGGCATCAGCCTGTTCCCCTATATCGTGCCCGACAGCATAACGATTTGGGACGCTGCCGCGCCAGAGCGGAGCCAAGTCTTTATGTTGATCGGCACCGCGATCATCATGCCAATTATCCTTGCCTACACAGGATGGGCCTATTGGGTCTTTCGTGGCAAAGTTGGCACGCACGGCTATCACTGATGAACGGTGCTCCGGACCCTTTGTGGAGGCGGCTCATCTGGCTTATCGCTATATGGATGATGAGTGTCGGCTCACTGGTGCTGGTGGCAGGGGTTCTCCGATATTGGCTGAAGACTTAGCATCAGCATAAGACGTTTGAGTGCCAAGAGCGAACGTCGAGCACCAACCGTTCGAAATATTCGAACGGCTGTTTCCGTCACAAGCTGCCGCCTGCATCCACTTTCCTAGGCTCAGGACCCATTAAATCGTTTGCGCTGGACGCAAGTGTTTGATTCAACATCAGCACCAAGGAGGTGCTGCCGATGTCCGAATTGTGGTTGTTGAGCGAGGCGCAGATGCGCCGGATTGAGCCCTATTTCCCACTGTCGCACGGCATCCCGCGGGTCGATGATCGGCGGATCGTGAGTGGGATCATTTTCGTGATCAGGAACGGGCTGCGCTGGCGTGACGCACCGGTCGGTTAGCCTGCCGTGATGAGAACGCTTTGCTCCCGCACGATCCGCGACTGAAATTGCCGGAAGAGATCCGCGTAGGGCGAACCGAGCGAAGAGTTCTGCTTCGCTGGCGTCGGATAGATCATCATCTGGTTCGCGGACGCTGGCGGCCAGACTTCCCTGATTGGGAAGAGGCCATGATCGTCCTCGGTCCAAGTGACCGAACCATGCAATTTGCAGAGATAGACGAAGGCGTCGACCGCTGTCCATTTGCGGCTGGCGACGTCGAGCTGCTCGGCTAAGGCGTAGCGAAAACTGGCCGGATTGAAGCGGCGTTCCACCACGCCGGAAAAGCCATTGGCATATGGAATGCCGAGGCGGTCCATCGCCAGTTCGCTGAAATGATCGTAGTTGGTCGTGAACACCCACGGCCGGGGCAAGGACCGATCCCGCAAGACCAGCTTCTTGTAAAACCGCTCGTAGAGGTCGCGCACGGTGGTGTCGCCATCCGTGGCAAATCTCCCCTTGGTGACACGGGTCCAGAGGAAATCCTGGACCTTTTTGATGATGCCATCGAGCACCGCCCGATTGGGGTGAAGAGCAGCGTTCTCGCTATGGCGCAGCACGAACCGCTGCGCGAACAACACCTCCATCAAGCGTTCAAGGTTACGACTGTAATCCTTCGCTAGGTTTCCCCGCAAAACTCCTCCGCCAAAGGCGCCATCGTAGAAATGCCAAGCTCTTTGTCGTCCTTCATCAAAGACGAGCATCCAGCGCCGAGCAGGAATGCGATGTTCTTGGCGCTCATCGCCTCCGAAATGGCCTGACGAGCGCTCTCGGCCCCCCTGTTCCAATCAAGATCTGAAGGTTCAGCGTCGCCTTTCCGCAGAAACTGGAATTTTCGCCCTTCGCACCCTCACCCATATACCCCCATCCCCAATCTTATCTGGCCACGCGATTGGCTCGCGCGGCTATATCTGCACATCGCGCCATGAGCGCCTCGAACGGCTCTGCGTCATCGAAGAGCAGGTGACTAGCGGTCAGCCTTAATCTGGTAGGCGAGACGCTCTCGGCTTTCCATCAAGGCTGCCAGAGCCTTGTTGTACCAGCGTAGCGAAATGAAATGTCCGCGGAGATGTTGGTTGTGTGGCTCCCAATCCCAAACGACTGTGACGTTCAGCTTGATAGAGACTCACCTGTGCGACAATATCGATTTCGACAATTAGTTCAAATATCATTGAACTGTGAATCGAAATCCCTATCTGGGTTGCCTTCCCAACGACCGGAGGCCAAACCATGCAGTTGATTCCGTTCGTGCTAGACGGCGCCGCGCCATCCGTCTGCATCTCCATGCTCGACACGCCCTACGGGGTCGACGCGCTGTCGTCGCCCGTCGCGACATTTGGTGGCAGCGGCGCCAGCCAGCTATACACTGCCACCATGCAGCTGACCTTCGAAGGCTACGGCATCAGCATGTTCCACGCCTGCTGGGCGTCTTCGCGCGACGAAGCGACTAAACGGGTCAGCGTGCGCATCGCGTCACATCTTCTGGCCGAAGTGGAAGTTCATAGCGGCATTGTGCTCGACCATCCCGTCGTCCGACGTCTAGTGCCGAGCGGGGTGGCCCGCCGGCTTGCGGAAGAGGGTGACTGCTGTCCGCGCTGGCGGCCGCTCCAACAGGGCGGCGACCTCCACATTCAAGAGCGGGCCGGCGCGTGAGCCGGATCGATCAGCTCTTATCGATCGCCTTGAGCAGCGTGGCCGCAGTCTCCCGCGCGACCGCAGGCGTGACCCGGTAGGTCACTTCGCGGCCGTTCTTTTCGGACGCGACGAGTCCGGCCTCCCTCAGCACCTTCAGGTGCGTCGACATGAGGTTCTTGTCCACATTAAGCGACTTGGCAATCTCGCCCTGAAGCATGCCATGCTCGCCCTTGCCGAGCAGGAGCTCGAACGTCCGCCAGCGCGTGGGCTGGCCTAGGGCAGCAAAGATGGGAAGTTTATTCAATTCCATGATTCATAGATAATCAATCATTGAATTCTTCGCTAGTCCCATCTTCCTTCGTTTCGGACAAAACAAGAAAAATCAGAAAAGTGACGCGCGGTCGTACGATAGTTCTTGAAATATTGAACAATGTACCATATATGTGACGCTTGCGCGGTGGGAATGAGAGACCGCGATGAGAGGAGCAAACAACAGACGATGGTGACGGAGACGAAACCCATGGACGATTCCTTCAATCACGCCGACCCTATTTACACCTCGTGGGAGGTGGAAGACCCGCTGGGTCGCGATCGCGACACCGACCTGGTCGTCGTCACCACGCGGCGGGCTCTCTGCCGCATGGCATTTGTGGCGGCGGAGACCGCCACCCGCTTCGAACGCGATGGGATCGACCATGATCCGGTCGCCTGGATGATGACGCCGCGGCGGCTCTTCGACGGTGAGAGCGCGCTTGATGCCTGCCTCGACCGGACAGGGTTCAAGCGGGCCGTCATCCTGCACAGCCTGTGCTTCGGCATGGATGCCATGCCGCAGCAGATCGACGACCTTATGGACGACGATGACGATTTCGAGGAGGATGAAATTGAAAAGGCGTTTGCGCAGTCGCAGGCACCGGGGCACAACGGGCGCATGCGGATGATCGGAAAAGGACAGGTGACCCTTGCGGTGCCACACTGCCGTACATCCGTTCCCTACGCGCCGCCGCGTGAAAGCTCGCGTCGCGCGCACCGACCGAAGCTCAAGCGCCGCGCCGAAGCGTTGGGCGCCATGAAGGCGCATCCCTGATGGGCGTGGCCGCCGCTTCGGCGGCGGTCCGACCCCGCTTCGCCGGAAGCGGTAGCCGACAGCTGTATCAGCTCGAACTCACCGAGGGGCCGACCGGCCTCGGCGATCCCGACGCACCGAACATCGCGGTGGTCGTCGACGTCGAGACCACAGGCCTCGACCGGAAGCGCGACGTCATAATCGAGCTGGCCATGCGCCAGTTCCGATATGACGACGCGGGCCGAGTCACCAACATCGGCCGATCCTTCACATGGCTGCAGGATCCCAGCCGTCCGCTGACGGAGGAGATCATGAAGCTCACCGGTCTGGATGATGACATGCTCAAAGGGCAGTCGATCGACAAGGAGGTTGCGGCGCGCATCCTGCGCAGGGCCGATCTGGTGGTGGCTCACAACGCCAGCTTCGACCGGCCGCGCGTCGAGGACGAGATCCCCGAAGCCGCCGGTAGAGCCTGGGGCTGCAGCTGCGTCGAGATCGGCTGGCGCGACTTCGGCTTCGACGGTCGGAGTCTCGGCTATCTGCTGTCGCAGGCCGGGTACTTCAACGGTGCCCACCGCGCCGCGGCGGACGTGGACAGCACGATTGCGCTCCTCGCGCACGAGGTGGCGCCGGGGCGTTCCGCAATGGCGGAGCTGGTGACCCGGTCGGCGCAGGACAGCTGGATGGTGCGTGCCGTCGGCACCGCGTACGAGCGCAAGGACGACCTGAAGGCGCGCGGCTATCGCTGGGACCCGGATGATCGGATCTGGTGCCGCGAGATAGCCGACCGTGAGGAGGAGGAGGCGTGGCTCATGCTTAACGTCTACTCCCCATGGGCGAGCCCGACGTCGGCAGCGCCCGAATGGCGCCGGATTTCGGCCCGCGAGCGCTGGGCCTGACTCACCTGAATGGCTGACCCACCGATCGGGCGGCACCGGTCGCGACCATCCCTTCCGGGATGCCTCGCAGAACGGGAACACTGACCCTTTTCCTGTCCGTCGGGCGCGTCCTCCGCTGCCCTTCATACGCATGGAGATTCCACATGGCTGAACACCTAGCTGACGGTCTGTTCGTCGGACCGGACAACTATGTTCCCCGGCTCGGTACGGGCGACGACGCTTGCACGGTCGAAATCCTCCGGCGTCGGTCGGACGGCCAGATCGTGCCGGTCTGGTCCGTCGTCCTTGACGGCCCGAAAGCGGCGAGGACGCTCTACGACTGGATGATGACAAATCCCCCGAGCTGGAGCATGTGGGGTCGGCTGTCGCTGCGCGTCGGGCCGGAAGCGGCGGGTCGTCTAATCATAAGGGCGGCCGACGAGCACGAGCGCGTCCGGATCGAACAGGAGCGGCTGCGGCGCGAAAATCAGAAGGAGCAGGCGCGCCTCTCCCGGCAGATCACGCTCTATTACTACGATCCGAAGAAGAAGGCGCCGTCGCTCGGACTGGAGCGCGGCAGCGAGAATTCGCCCTTCTTCCGCATGACCTTCACCGAGAAGTGGGAGCGCGACCGGGTTCTGGACTGGCTCACGAATCAGCGCGCGCACTTCGCCGACATGGAGGAACTGTGGGCCGAGCACGGGGCGCTGGCGCTCGAGCGGCACATCCTTGCCGGCATGCGCGAGACCGAACGCGTGGTGAAAGCGCGCGGCGACAGCGCGGGCGGCCGCCGCCCCCTGCGCTTCTGGAGGGGCGAATGATGGCTGGCGGCCTTATTCCCGTGGGCGGCGGATCGAAGCTGCCTGTCGGACCGGCAACGTCCGATCCGGGCCGTGTCGGCAGGCCTTCCATGATGCTCGCCAGGAGCTTGTCCGGCCGCCCGCTGCAGTTCGGCGCCGATATCAAGCTTCCGCTGCGGGGCGGCGATCGCCTCGGTCCGTCGGGGATCGTCTCCGATCTCGAACTCGACTGGGAGCCGGAACTCATGCGTTTCGTGGAGGACGCGTGCCTCGATCAGCGGATCCGGGGTCGCGATTGGTTCGCCTTGCCGCCGGTCCTGCTCGGCGGAGAGGCAGGGGTTGGCCGCACCCATGTCGCGCGCCGTCTGGCGAGGGCTGCTGGCGTGCCGCACATCATGTTCGACGCCACGACGTGGATGTTCACCTGGCGCTGCGCCGGACCCGACGTTCATCTTCCGCTTCCCATCGCTGCGGCTATGGCCGCCAGCGGTTGCGCTAACCCGGTGGTCAGCGTGACAGGTGTGCCGCGCGCCACTCCCGCAATGGTCGACCTGCTGATCAGGCTGGTCGACCGCTCGATCAACGAGAGTTTTGTTGACCAAGCGGCAGGCGTGGTCGTCGACTACAGCGCAGTCACCTGGATCGTCCATGCGCCTCCGCGGCGCCCAGCGTCCGGACCGCAGGCCTACCGTCACTATCAGCAATCGGTCGACCCCGAGCCGCACGTCCCGGCGGCGCTCGCGAGGCACCTGCATCGCATCGATCTGCAGGACGTCGCCCCAGAGCAGTACCAGCTGCTGGTCGTAGACCTGTTGGCCGAGGTCCTGGACGATCTCGGCGTCCCGCTGCCGCCTCTGATGGATCTCCAGGCGCTGTTCGACCTCGCCGGCCAGTGGCGCGATCTCAGCGTGGGCGAGATCTACGACCGGCTCCAGATCGAGGTTCGCCTCCACGTGGATGACCACCCCCTCTGACCACCACCCAACGAAGGAGAAGAAGATGGAAGACGAAAATCCGAAGTTGCGCATCCTGGTCGATGGCCGGGAGATCGAGCTCCCCTCGACTGAGCCGAGCGGGCGCGACGTGCTTGCCGCCTTGGGGGCCGACCCAGACAGCCGCGACGTGCTCATTCGCGTCGATGGCGGCTGGGCCCGCCTGATGGCGCCGAGCAATCCGGTGGTCGGCCTTGACGGCGAGGCACACTTCCGCCTCCACCGCAACGCTACGCTGAGGTACCTGCGCGTCGATGACGCAGTGTGGGAGTGGGGCGCCCCCGGCATCCAGGAGCATGACATCCGCGAGATCGCCGGCATTCCCGACGGGCGGCGCCTGTTCCAGGCCGGCGACGTCCTGCGGACGGGCGAGGTCGTCGATCTCACCGTCGACTGGGTCCCGAAGGTCGAGTCGCGTCCCGAGATGGCGGGCGCCCTGACCGTGCCCGTGGTCGTGAACGGCCGCCGCCAGAGTCTCGCCGTCCCGGAAGTGTCGTTCGAGGATCTGGTGGGCATCGCCTATCCCGACGTTCCGGCGATCTCAAACAGCATGTTCACCGTCACCTACCGTCGCGGTCCTCTCGACCGGCCGGAAGGCAGCCTCGCCCCTACGCAGCGCCTGCGGGCCGTCCATGGAGTGGTGTTCAATGTCACGGCAACTAATAAGTCTTAGTCCGGACCTGCAGCGACTGGTCGACGAAGGCTACGACGTGTCGATCGAGGGAGGATATCTCATCCTGCGGGATGTCCCCTATCTCGATGCGCGTCGGCGCGTGTGTCGCGGTGCGCTTGTCAGCGGGCTCGACCTCGCCGGCGACCGCACTGTGCCGCCGCGCGACCACACGGCCTATCTTGCCGGTTCCATGCCGCACACCGCCGACGGTCGCCCGCTCAGCCGGATGGCCCATGCTCGGTTTCGCCGTGACCTCGGCCACGGCATCGTTGTCGAACACATGCTCTGCAGCAGGCCCTTCGACGGCGAATTCCCGGACTTCCACGCCAAGATGGTGACCTTCGTCGAGCAGCTCTCCGCCCATGCGAAGATGTTGGAGCCAAACGTCACCGCTCGCACCGGACAGGTCATGCTGCCGGAACGGGAGCGTTCTTGTTTCGCATATCTCGACACCGGTAGCGCCCGCCACGGGATTGGGGCCTTCACGTCCCGGCTGGAGGGGCTGAGCGTCGCCATCGTCGGCCTGGGCGGCACCGGCTCCTATATCCTCGACCAGATCGCCAAGTGCCCGGTCGCGCGCATCCATCTGTTCGACGACGACCGCTTCGACCAGCACAACGCGTTCCGTTCGCCCGGCGCGCCGTCCCTCGACGACCTGCGCGCGCGTCTCACCAAGGTCGGCCACCTGGCCAGCATCTACTCGCGAATGCACACTGGCATCATCGGGCATGAGGCGAAGCTGGGTCCGAACAACGCCCATCTGCTCGATCATGCCGACTTCGTGTTCGTCGCGATCGACGTCGGCGTCTCCCGCCGGATCATCGTCGAGCAGATCGAACGCCGCGGACTGCCCTTCATCGACACGGGCGTCGGTCTGGAGGCCACGGACAAAGGCCTGACCGGCGCGGTCCGCGTGACCACCAGCACGGAGCACATGCGCGAGCACGTTCGCGATTCAGCCCGCATCCCGATGGCGGCGGCCGGTGAGCACATCTACGGTTCCACCGCGCAGGTGAGCGACATGAACATGCTGGCGGCCGCGCTCGCCGTGATCCGCTTCAAGAAGCATTTCGGCTTCTATCTTGATCTGGAGCGGGAGCACCATTCGGTCTTCCAGATGGACGGCGCACAGCTGATAAACGACGATCGTCCGGGGGGAGGGCTATGAAGGAAAGGGCTGCGCCGCGCACCGCTATCGGCGAATCGACCCGGTTGGAACTGGCGACTCTGGCACTGGAGGTGCGTGCGCGTCGGGTTCAGATCTACCGCAACCATCTGGCCCGCTCGATCCGGCTGGCGTCGCCGCTGCTGATCGACGCCTGCACGTCGCAGGAGCTGGACGAGGCGACATGGCGGGTGAAGCCCAGTCGCCACTGGCCGCAGGGACCGGACGGCCGGATCGCAGTGCGCGGCTGGTCCGCCGTGAGCCGTCGCGACGATCGCACGCGCGTGAGCGCAGTCAACCGCATGACCGGCGAACGGTTCGAGGTGCTCGAGAAGCTCGTCCTGCGGATGGGCAGCAACACGGCCCACATGATTCTTAGCGTCGGCTCGCTCTCGATAGTGACGAGGCTGCGGGGCGGCATCCTCTCGCTGCCCCGGGTGCTCGCCGACGCCGAGCGGGCGGACCTCGTCGGGGCGACGCTCGATCGAGCCGTCGAGCATCCAATCCTCGTCGGGCGCCCCTATCCGATCGTGGAGGTGCCGCGGCCCCGCTCCGCCCGCATGACCCTGATCAGGTTCGAAGCGGCGCCAGTCGAGTGGCGGGTGCCGTGGGCGCGCCCGTGGGAGGTGCCGTATTGACCGCGGTCATCGTCACCACCACCCCATGCGCCGGCTCAACTGGTTGAACGCGTTCAAGCATCCGGCCCAGTGCTCGGTCGATCCGCGGCAGAAGCCGGCACTGAGGATCAGCGGCTGGATGTCCGGTGCTTGGAGCCTCTCCACGATGGCGGCGCGGGCGTCGACGTTCCAACCTGTCTGGCCACACGGCATCCAGATGGGGCCGTCCAAATTGGAGAGATAGTCTGCTTCAGATCCGGTCAGATTGGCGAAGCCGCCGAGAACCTCAAGCGTATGGAAGTTGTCGACTGCCTCGCCGCCGATCAGCCCGAAGTCGCGCGACCAGGGAACAATCGCATCGATCATGTGGTCCGCCCACGCCGTCTTGCGCCGGTCCAGACCAGGCCATCGCTTCCACCAGTCCGTCTCGACCCCATCCCAGAAGGAAAGGAAGATCGAACTCACGGCCTGCGAAGTCTGTCGGTGTCGACGGGTCAATGGCATCGTGAACCACCGGAACAGGTCCTTCCAGCGCTCAGCCCTGGTCATGCCGAGGGCATAGGTGTGATAGAGCAGATAGGCTGGATAGTTCGCAATGCCGATGAGACCCTGATTGCCGTTGTCGGGCTGGCTCCCGACGATCGCCTTCAACGCGCTGCGCACGTGCTCGAACTCGCTCCCATCACCCCATCGCCCCGCAATGCCGCCCATCCGGGCAAGGGGTTCGCTAACGCCCTCAAGCGCCTGCCATCTTTCGATGAGCACCTCGTTCGTGACGCTGGAGTGCTGGACGGGAAACTCCTCGCCCCCGATCCGCCTGATCACCCGCTCCGCCTCGTTCGCGAACGCATCGGCGAGTTCGATCCTCCGCTCGGGGGAGGCGAGGTTCCGCTTCGTGGCGGCGATCAGCATCTCGATTGTCTCGGGCGCTGGCCGCCGGGCCTTCTCCAGAACCTCCACCCCATCGGCCAACTGGACGAAGAAGCTGTCGGCGTCGGAGATCGGAATGACCGTCGCGGCGCGGGCGGATATCAGATCACCGGCGGCGGCGGACGGTCCGCCCCGTGATGCCCACCATGTCGGATAGCGTCGGTTCGGCGCACGCGTCAGCGCTGACCGCAGCGCCGGATCCCAATCACCGGACCACCCCGATACGATCAATCCATATTCGTCGAGGATGCGATCTAGCAGAGCGTCGTACTCACTGGGGTAGGTGGCCAGTTCGTCCTCGGTATTGAGGATGCGGTTGTCCAGATAGTCGCCGTGGATCTTGAGCAGATAGCAGCGGCTGTGGGGAAGCGGGCTTGCGCCAGCGAGATCGTCCACCGACTTGATGACACTCGGCTCGACGCCCACCATGCTCAGCGCTGTCTCCAGCAATCTGTCGAAATTTGTCGTGATCACGACCTTGATGAAACCCGCCTGCACCATGCGGGCAATCGCATGGTGCGCCGGCGTCGGGATGCGTCGCCCGGCCTCCAGATCGTCGGGCGACGGCTCGATGTAATGGTGTAGGATCGACCGGCGCTCCGTCGGCGTGGCCGACAGCGCGTCGAGCAGCGAAGAATAGCCGGGCTCGCCGCCGAACCTCGCCACGTGCCATGCTGCCCAGTCGGACTCATCCGTCACACCCTCTGCGGCTGCAACCCGCCGGACGAGATCGAGGGTGATGTCCCACCCCGTCGGTATCTCTGCCGCGCGGGATATGCCTGATCCGAGGAGGAGCGCGTAGACGCCAGGATTTTCGACGACGGAAAATGCGAGGCGGGTATTCGGGTCGATCAACGGCTGTCTCCAGGGCGGGCGACGTCGTTGTAGCGGGCGCAGTCGGCTAGGCAATATGGGCGGGGCAGGACCCCAATATTGCTTTTTCAATGCACCAGCGTTAAGTAGCGGATCGCTGAGTTGTTATGGCGCATTAAGTAGCACAATTGCCGATCGGACCAGGATTTCCGGGGTGCTACATAAACCGGCGCTAAGTAGCCTTGGCATGCCACTCGGCTCGTTTCGAGCCTGGGAGCATTCGGCAGGCGGCGCGAGGCCGCCTTTTTCATGTTCACCCCAGGCGCATCGTCAGTTCGACGTCATCGCCATAGGGCACGGACATATAGCCGCTTCCCGCCGCGCGCACGCGTTGCAGATAGTCCGGGCAGTGATCGGCATTGTCGGCGATGATGAGCGCGCCCGGCCGCAGCCGCGGTTCAACTCGGTCGAGGACGTCGGGATAGAGCGCCTTGGCGCCGTCGAGCAGAAGCATGTCCACTGTGTCCGGCAGGTTGGCGCCTAGCGTCTCCAGCGCGTCGCCCGCGCGAAACTCGACCAGATCGGCCAGACCGGCGGCTTCCAGATTGTCTCGCGCCCGCGCCAGTTTGGATGGCTCGAACTCGGTGGTGATCAGGCGGCCGCCGCCATTCTCACGAAGCGCCGCCGCCAGATGGATGGTCGATATGCCGAAGGATGTTCCGAACTCCACAATCTCGCGCGCGCCCATGCTGCGGGCGAGCATGTAGAGGAGCTTGCCCGTGTCCCGCGACACGGGAAGGGCATAGTCGCGCATTTCCCCGTAGAAATGGAGATATTCGGTGCGGCTCTGCATCAGGCGCATGATCTCTTCCTGCGGGATGCCGGTGAACGCCGGGTTCGCCCATGGAGCGTTAGCCTCCGCCTCGTCGAACAGACGGTCGAGCAGCGGCGCGATCGGGGATGTGGTGAGAATGGACATGAGCAACTCCGGTGGAACATGAGCTTTTCTTGTGCGGCCCGCAAAATACGACTAATTCGTCGCATTCGCTAATCGCATTATGGAGGCGATGCTTGGCCGGTCCCCGGAACGTTCAGCTTTCCTTGCGGAAACAGCCCCGGCAGGCCCGCTCGGCCGGACTGGTCGAAGCGGTTCTGGAGGCCGCTGTTCAGGTTCTGGTGACGGAGGGCGCGGCGCGTTTCACCATGGCGCGAGTCGCAAAGCGGGCCGGGGTGAGCGTGGGATCGCTCTACCAATATTTCCCGAACAAGGCCGCGATCCTCTTTCGCCTTCAGAGCGACGAGTGGCGTGAAACCAGCCAGCTGCTCCAGGCGATCCTGGAGGACCGCGAAAAGCCGCCCATGGAACGGGTGCGCATCCTCACGCGCGCCTTCGTCCGGTCGGAATGCGAGGAAGCGGCGGTGCGCAGTGCCTTGAACGATGCCGCGCCGCTCTATCGGGATGCGCCGGAAGCGAAGGAGAAGAAGGGCGGCGTGGATGCCGCCTTGCAGCATTTCATGGCGGAAGCCCTGCCCGGCCTTCCGGCGAGCGGCCGGGATGTGGCCGCGAACCTCTTGAAGATGACCTTGGGCGAGGTGGGCAAGCATTTCTCCGAAACGCCGCGCACCGCTTCGGAGATCGAGGTGTTTGTCGATGCGCTGGCCGACATGCTCTGCGCCTATCTTCTTGCGCTTGGGAAGCGGGGCAATGGGGCGGCCAGCGCCGCTGCTGCGGCGGCGCTGCCGCGACAGGGGGCGTAGGAGCCGGGCAATTGAAGACCGGCATCATATCCGTGCCGGACCCTTTTGGCCGTTATAGGCCTCAGACCGGAAGGATGAACTCGATCGGGACGGTGAATTCGATGCGTTCGCCCGGCAGTTCGTTCGGCGCGCGGGGATAGGGGGAGGCGCGCCGCATCATCGCTTCGGCTTCTTCATCCAGCGCGGCGACGCCCGATCCCCGGATCACCGCGCCTTCCAGGAGCATGCCCGCGCGGTCGATCACGAAGCGGACCTGAACCCGTCCTTCTTCCCGCCGCATCCGGGCGCGGCGGGGATAGATTTTATGGGCGTAGAGCCAGGAGCGGACCTTGGCGGCATAGCTGCGGCTCGTGCCGGAGGGCGCCTTGGCGTCCAGCCCGTCAGCCGCGCCCCGCCGCGCCGCCGGGGTAGCGGGAGGAGAGGGGGAAGCCGCCGCCGCTGATACTGGCTGCGCTGGCGCGGTCGCTGCGCTGACGGCCGCTCCGGCGAGGGCAGCGGGCATGGGCAGGGCCAGTCTGGACGGGATCATCACGGCCGCTGGGGCGATGGCGGCAGCGGCAGGGGGCTGCGCGGGCAGCGGCTCGGCAGGAGGGACAGGCGGAGTTGCCGCAACGCTGGGCGCGTCCGCTTTCGCCTCTTCCTTCCCCTGCTCCGCGCCCTTGGGCAGGGCGAGGGACAGGACCGTCAGCGCCGGAGACTCCGCGCGCCGGCCGGCATGCCCGATCCCCAGGTTGAGCAGGGCCGCGACCAGCAGTCCGTTGACCAGCAGCGATGCCGCCGCTGGCCCGCTCACCCGGAAAGGATGCCCCGCACCCGCCATGGCGTCAGAAGGTGCTGGCCACGGTGAATTTGAAGCTCTGCCCCTCCGCCGCCAGGGAGGAAAGGTGGCGGCGATATTGTTTGTCGAAGATATTGTCCGCCGCGATGCGGAATTCAAATCCCCTGGCCGGGCCGCTTTGCGGCTTGAAGGCGAAGAAGAGATTATGGACGCTGTATCCCGGCGTCGGCAGTCCCGATCCGGCGGAGGAGAAAGGCCCGGTGGCGACCTTGTCCTGCCGTTCCGCGAACTCGCCGGTCCATCCGCCTGACAGGCCGCTCGCCGCGTCGGCATAGCCCAGCGTCAGCCGGTAATCATTGGCGGGAATGGTGTTGAGATAAGCTCCGGTCCGCCGGTCCTTGCCGTCGATGAAGGACGCATTGCCGCGCGCGAAGAAGCCGCCAATGCCATATTCGGCCTCGATCTCCAGCCCCTTGAAGCGGGAACGGTTGATGTTCTGGAAATAGGGCGTGCCAGCGGGCGCCGAAACATTGACGATCAGGTCCTTGACGTCATTCTGGAACAGCGTCGTCTTGGCGCGGAACCTGTCGCCCTTGCCCAGCGCATCATCGAACGACAGGGTGAAACCGGCTTCGATATTGTCCGACTTCTCCGGGCGCAGATCGGGATTGTTGGGCCGGGTCGCGGAGCGGGTGAAGATTTCGTCGATATTGGGCATGCGCACGGTGCGCGCGACCGATCCGAACAGGCCGAACCATGGAGTGATGTTATAAAGCGCGGCCAGCTTGGGCGACACGCCGCTGCCCCGCGCTTTTTTGGTCAGGACGGTGCCGCCGACCACCGTGTCGCCGGGCTTCAGGTCGTTCCAGTCGACCCGCACGCCCGGCATGATGGTCAGCTTGTCGGACCAGATGATCTCCAACTGGCCGAACAGGCCATAGCGGGTCATGTCGCCTTCGGGATGAGTGCCCGCGCCCGGCGTCACCGTGCCGCTGGTGGAAACGCGCGGATTGCGCCGCTTCTGCTCGCTCCACTGGCCGCCGACAATCAGGAACGTCGTCCAGTCGCCGCCCAGGTCGAACTCGCTGGTGTTCTGGACCTTCGCCTGCCAGCTTTCATAGGAGAAATCCGAATAGGCGAGCGGGCCGAGGAAGCTGGTTTCGGTCTGGTGCACCTTCGACAGCGAATAGGCGATCTGCGCGTCGATGTTCAGCAGCTTGCTGCCGTTGAAGTCGTTCACATAGCCCAGCACGGCGGTCTTGTCGTGAACGCGGCGGCGCATCAGGCTGTTGCCGGTGGCGGCGGAAACCTGATCATAGACCTGCGGTGCGTCGCTGATCCAATCCTGATAGCTGGCCCAGATGGCATGCTTCCTGTTGCCGCCGATCGATACGCGGCCCTTGACCAGCCAGCTATCGGATTCCGTGGCGGATGCCGCGACGGTCTGCCCATTGCCACTCTTGTAATCGTCGCTGCGGCGGTAATTATAGCTGCCCAGAAGTTCGACGCCCTCGACCGGCTGCGCCGCGACTATGCCCGACAATGTATGGGCGGCGGCATTGGTTTCCGTCGCCGCCTTCACCCTCACCGCCAGCGGATCGCCGCCGCTCAGGAAGTCCGACGCATCCTTGGTCGTGAAATTGATGACGCCCGCCAGCGCCCCCGCGCCATAGAGGGTCGATGAGGCGGGGCCGCGCAGCACCTCCACCCGCTTGTACAGTTCCGGCTCGCTGAAAAAGGCGCCCATGCGATATTGTTCGTAGAATTTGGTGACGCCATCGACGGTCATCAGGATGCGATTGTCCGAATCGCCGATCGCCGTGCCCATGCCGCGAATGTTGAAGCCCTGGCCAAGCTGGCCGACGCCGCCCTGCACATTGACCCCCGGCATGCCTTCCAGCAGATCGCCGATGGTGGTCGCCTGCACCTGGTCGATATCGTCCTGATCCAGCGTGCTGACCGCTTGCGGCGTGTCGATCGCGACCTTCTCCGTGCCAGCGGAAATGACCATGCGGTCCAGCGTCATGCGCGTCGTTTCCGGCGCATCCTCCTCCTGCGCCCAGGCGGTTACCGGCGCGGCGATCAGCGCGCTTCCCAACAGCAGCATCGATTTCATCTTCATCATATTTGCGGCCCCCTTTGCAGCAATGGACAGGACATGAATGCGCCCGAGGCCAGCCACCTAGCAGATAGAATTGATATTGCAAGTGAGTCGCATTAGAGTTAGCAGCGCCGCAGAAAGGGGGTACTCATGCCATCATTATCACTTCGTTCCGCCGGGCTTCTGCTCGTCCTGACCGGCGCTTCCGCCGCGCAGGCGCACATGCCCTATGTGCTGCCCACCCAGTTCGATCTGGGGAAAGGCGATCATGTCACCGTCCAGTCCGCCTTCGCGGAGGACGCCTTCCTGCCCGAAGTCGCGATGCGCGGCGCGCCCTTCCATCTGGTGGGGCCGGATGGAAAGGATCTGCCCGCCGGGCCGGTCACGCATCTGCGCGACCTGTCCGTCTTCGAAGCGGCGATCCCGGCCGATGGCACCTATCGCGTGACCAGCGGCCAGCGCGCCGGGCGCAAGGGCAAGATGTTCAGGCTGGACGGCAAATGGCAGATGCGCGGGGAGGGCGGCGAACCGCCCGCCAATGCCGAACAGGTCGATGTGCAGAGCATGACGCTGGCCGAAGCCTATGTGACGCGCGGCCAGCCCAGCGCCGCCGCACTGAAACCCACCGGACGGGGCCTGGAAATACAGCCGGTCACGCATCCCAACGGCATCACGGCGGGATCGGACGCGGCTTTCCTGCTGCTGTTCGACGGCAAGCCGCTGGCGCAGGCCGGCATCACCCTGTTCCGCAGCGCTGGCCTGTATGACGGCCGCAAGGTGGCGGCGCAGGTCAGGAGCGGCGCGGACGGCCGGTTCAGCCTGAAGCCGGAGGACGCCGGGACCTACCTCATCCTCGTCCGCCATCGCGCCGCCGCGCCCGCCGGGGCGGAAACGCCCTATCGCAGCTACACCTACACCCTTGCCTTCGATGCGGCCTGAGCGCTGCGCCTTTTCCATCTGACGGAGACCTTATGAAAATCCTGCTTCCCTTGACCGCCGCCCTGCTGGCCCTTCCCGCATCGGCGATCGCCGCGCCGCATGAAGGGTCCGCCTTCATCCATGACTATGACGCCGACCATGACGGACAAGTCACCCGCGCCGAATTCGACGCCGCCCGCGCCGCCCGTTTCCAGGCGACGGACGTCAACAAGGATGGCTGGGTTTCCGAAGAGGAATATGTCGGCGAATATCGTGCCCGCCTCGAACAGCAACTCGCCGCCTCCGGCCAAAGCGAAGAGAAGAAGGAAGAGGAGCGGCAGCGCCAGATCCGCCAGGCCCATGTCCGCTTCGGCGTTCTCGACAAGGACAAGGACAGCAAGATGACAGAAGCGGAATATGACGCGTCGGGCGCCCGCGCCTTTGCCGAGCAGGATGACGACAGGAACGGCATCGTCACCGCCACGGATGCCGCCGCCACGGCCGCCCGTCAACTCGCCGCGCGGCAGGCGAAGGACAAGGCCGGCCGTTGACCGCAGGGGAAGAGGGCGGGGCCGCTGAACGGCCTCCGCCCCTCGACCAAAGCCGCCGCCAAAAAGTGAGCTATCGCCTTTCCAGAACAGCCGGTCGAACGGTGCCGGTTCGCTCGATGTCAGGCGCTCAACCATGCTGTTCACGTAAAGCAGGGCAGCGGCGCGCATTAACCCTCTTTCCGTTGAACTTATCGGCGCCTCACGACTTTCCTGCGCTTCAAAGCAGACGGGAAGTTTCTGTAAACCATGAACATAAATGAGCAGGCGCGCTTCGAGCAACTGGCCAAACATAATCAGGACCTGGCATCAAATGCGGGCAGTCCGAATATCCGCGCGGTGCATGAGGCCTGGGCAAGCTTCTACAAGCGGCTGATCGCAATATCGCCGTTCGACACTCCGAAATGCGCCTGCTGCGAGCCGCGGCCATGACATTCATCGCAGTTCACCTTTCACTGGAATAGCGCGCGTCATCCAGACCGGCACGGAGCGAGCCTGCAAGGCGGCGGCTTCGATCTGGGAGCTTTCGCACATCGGATCGGCGCGGGCGCGCAGGGCAAAATCCTGCTCCGGCGAACGATTTGGAATAGATAGCCGCTCCATCTCCCAGGCTGACATCCGTCGGGCCCTGACAGGGATGAAGGCAGCAGGCGTTTCACGGGCCACATTTCTGCCGGACCTCAACGCGCACAATCCAGATTGCTATGGGTTAAGGGCGGCCGAGGGAATGGAGTAGATGCGGCTGTTGCGGAACATTGGAGGCGAAATTTGAGCGCGCCGAAGCCCGCGCCATCGCCCTTCTGACGCCTGTTCCATGTGTTTCCCTGTCGCATCGGGCCAATGGAAAGGCGGGGGAGCCAGGAAAGCCGCCGGGGTGCTGCGCAACTGGAAGCGACGCGAAAACAGCGCCGCTCCGGCAGGGACTGACCCGCATAAGCGATTAATAACGCGATGGAAGTTCTGGATGCCCGACGAGGATTCGAACCTCGATTGACGGAGTCAGAGTCCGTAGTCTTACCTTTAGACGATCGGGCACCGGGCGAGGGTCGCTCGCACGGGAAGCGCGCAAATAGGCCTGCTCGGCAGATAGGTCAAGGGGCTTGGGTACAGCTTTTCAGGAAAATCACGACGAGCCAGCTACCGAAAAGCCCGCCGGACGACCAGCGTCCGGCGGGCTCTTTCATCTTCCTTTGCAGGATCGATGGGCTTGGGAGCCGCTATCCAAGATAGGAAGCGGCTCCGCTATTTCAAAGCGGCTTAGTCTTCATCGCTCTTGAGCAGGTAATCGCCGGCATCCGCATCGGTGCCATGCGCTTCCCCGCTGACCATGCCCAGCGGATCGTCGCCGATCGCGGCTTCCGGGCCCTGCGCCAGTTCGGCGGCATGCTCCTCAGCGGCCGTCTTGGGCGCGATCAGGTCGACCTGGCTCGACGCCCGCAGAGCGGCCCGCATCGCTGCGTCACGCGACGAGGCGGCAACGCGCATGCGGTTCATGCCAGCGCCCGTGCCCGCCGGGATGAGGCGGCCGACGATGACGTTTTCCTTCAGGCCAACCAGCGTGTCCTTCTTGCCCTGAACCGCCGCTTCCGTGAGGACGCGGGTGGTTTCCTGGAAGGACGCCGCCGAGATGAAGCTGCGCGTCTGGAGCGAGGCCTTGGTGATGCCGAGCAGCACCGGCTTGCCTTCGGCGGGCTGGTATCCGGCCGGAAGCTTGGCGTTGATCTCGTCCATCTCCTCGCGATCGACCTGCTCGCCCACCAGCAAGGTGGTGTCGCCTGACACGGTGATCTCGACCTTTTGCAGCATCTGACGAACGATCGTTTCGATGTGCTTGTCGTTGATCTTCACGCCCTGCAAGCGATAGACTTCCTGGATTTCCGCGACCAGATATTCGGCCAGCGGCTCGATGCCGAGCACTTCCAGAATGTCATGCGGGTCGGGCGAACCACCGATCAGGTTGTCGCCGCGCTTCACATAGTCGCCTTCCTGAACGTCGATCACCTTGCTCTTGGGGATCAGATATTCGACCGGCTCGCCGCCATCCTCAGGGACGATGGCGATCTTGCGCTTCGCCTTGTAATCCTTGAGGAACTGGACGCGGCCCGACACCTTGGCAATGATCGCATTGTCCTTGGGCTTGCGGGCTTCGAACAGTTCGGCGACGCGCGGCAGACCGCCGGTGATGTCGCGGGTCTTCGCGGCTTCGCGAGAGACACGCGCCAGCACGTCACCGGCCTGAACCGCCTGACCGTCCTCGACCGACAGCGTAGCCCCGACCGCCAGCATGTAGCGGGCAGCTTCGCCCGACTGGTCGTCCAGCAGGGTGAGGCGGGGACGCAGATCCTCCTTGGTGCGGGCGGAACCGCGATGCTCGGTGACGACGCGCTGGGCGATGCCGGTCGCTTCGTCGGTCTGTTCCGTCAGCGTCTTGCCGTCGATCAGGTCCTGATACTTCACGATACCCGGCTTTTCCGTGATCACCGGCATGGTGAACGGGTCCCACTCGGCGAAGCGATCGCCCTTCTTCACGGCATCGCCATCCGCGAACAGGATGGTGGCGCCGTAAGGCAGGCGGTGCGTTTCGCGCTCGCGGCCTTCGCTGTCGATGATCGCGATCTCGCCATTGCGGGCAAGGCTGAGGCGGCGGCCATTCTTGTCGGTGATGGTCGGCATGTCGCGCAGCTCGATCGTGCCGTCCGACATGGCTTCCAGGTTCGACGTTTCGTTGAAGTTCGCCGCGCCGCCGATGTGGAAGGTACGCATGGTAAGCTGCGTGCCCGGCTCACCGATGGACTGCGCCGCGATGACGCCGACCGCTTCACCGATATTGACCGGCGTACCACGGGCGAGGTCACGGCCGTAGCACTTGCCGCACACGCCCATCTTGCTTTCGCAGATGAGGGGCGAACGGATCTTCACGGCCTGCGTGCCGATCGCCTCGATCTGCGCCACCAGCGCTTCGTCCAGTAGCGTGCCGATCGGCACGATGACGCTGCCGTCCTTGCTGTCGACGATGTCCTGCGCCGTGGTGCGGCCCAGGATGCGCTCGCCCAGCGAGGCGATGACCGAACCACCCTGAACGATGGCCTTCATCTCCAGCGCCTTTTCGGTGCCGCAATCCTCCTCGACGACCGTGCAGTCCTGCGACACGTCGACCAGACGGCGGGTCAGGTAACCCGAGTTCGCCGTCTTGAGCGCGGTGTCGGCCAGACCCTTGCGGGCGCCGTGGGTGGAGTTGAAATATTCAAGGACGGTCAGGCCTTCCTTGAAGTTGGAGATGATCGGCGTTTCGATGATTTCGCCCGACGGCTTGGCCATCAGGCCGCGCATGCCGGCAAGCTGCTTCATCTGGGCCTGCGAACCACGAGCGCCCGAATGCGCCATCATGTAGATGGAGTTGATCGGGGCCATGCGGCCGGTGTTCGGGTCCTTGGGCTGGGCGCGGATTTCGTCCATCATGGCGTTCGCGACCTGGTCGCCGCAACGGCTCCAGGCGTCGATCACCTTGTTGTACTTTTCCTGCTGGGTGATCAGGCCGTCCTGATATTGCTGCTCATAATCGGCCACTAGCGCCTTGGTTTCATCGACCATCGCGGTCTTCGAATCCGGGATCACCATGTCGTCCTTGCCGAACGAGATGCCCGCCTGGAACGCGTGGCGGAAGCCCAGCGCCATGATGGCGTCGGCGAACAGCACCGTGTCCTTCTGGCCGGTGTGACGATAGACCTGATCGATGACGTCGCCGATTTCCTTCTTGGTCAGAAGGCGGTTGACGACGTCGAAGGGCACCTTGTGGCTCTTGGGCAGGCATTCGCCCAGCAGCATGCGGCCCGGCGTGGTTTCGAACCGCTTCATATACTGGTTGCCATTCTCGTCGGTCTGCGGGACGCGCGAGATGATCTTCGAATGCAGCGTCACGGCCTTGGCATAGAGGGCCTGATGGACCTCCTGCATGTCGGCCAGCAGCATGCCTTCGCCCGGCTCGCCTTCGCGCTCCATGGACAGGTAATAGATACCCAGGACCATGTCCTGCGACGGCACGATGATCGGCTTGCCGTTCGCGGGCGAGAGGATGTTGTTGGTCGACATCATCAGCACGCGCGCTTCGAGCTGCGCCTCAAGGCTCAGCGGAACGTGCACGGCCATCTGGTCACCGTCGAAGTCGGCGTTGAAGGCCGAGCAGACGAGCGGGTGAAGCTGGATCGCCTTGCCTTCGATCAGCACGGGTTCGAACGCCTGGATGCCGAGGCGGTGGAGCGTCGGCGCGCGGTTCAGCATCACCGGATGCTCGCGGATCACCTCGTCCAGAATGTCCCAGACTTCCTTGCGCTCCTTCTCGACCCACTTCTTCGCCTGCTTCAAGGTCATGGACAGACCCTTGGCGTCGAGGCGGGCGTAGATGAAGGGCTTGAACAGTTCGAGCGCCATCTTCTTGGGCAGGCCGCACTGGTGCAGCTTGAGTTCCGGGCCGGTCACGATGACCGAACGGCCCGAATAGTCGACGCGCTTGCCGAGCAGGTTCTGGCGGAAGCGGCCCTGCTTGCCCTTGAGCATGTCGGACAGCGACTTGAGCGGACGCTTGTTCGCGCCAGTGATCACGCGGCCGCGGCGGCCATTGTCGAACAGCGCGTCAACGGCTTCCTGCAACATGCGCTTTTCGTTGCGGACGATGATGTCCGGCGCGCGCAGTTCCATCAGCCGCTTCAAGCGGTTGTTACGGTTGATGACGCGGCGGTAGAGATCGTTCAGGTCCGACGTCGCGAAGCGGCCGCCGTCCAGCGGCACCAGCGGGCGCAGTTCGGGCGGGATGACCGGCACCACGTCCAGGATCATCCATTCGGGACGGTTGCCCGAATCCAGGAAGCTTTCCACGACCTTGAGCCGCTTGATGATCTTCTTGGGCTTGAGTTCCGACTTGGTGGTCGCCAGTTCTTCCAGCAGCGCCTGCTTTTCGCCCTCAAGGTCGAGGTCCATCAGCATCTGCTTGACCGCTTCCGCGCCGATGCCGGCGGAGAAGGCGTCCTCGCCATATTCGTCCTGCGCGTCGAGCAGTTCGTCTTCGGTCAGAAGCTGGAACTTCTCCAGCGGCGTCAGGCCCGGCTCGGTGACGATGTAGCTCTCGAAGTACAGGACGCGCTCAAGCTGCTTGAGCTGCATGTCGAGCAGCAGGCCGATGCGCGAAGGCAGCGATTTCAGGAACCAGATGTGCGCGACGGGGGCGGCCAGTTCGATATGGCCCATCCGCTCGCGGCGGACCTTCGACACCGTGACTTCGACACCGCATTTTTCGCAGACGATGCCCTTGTACTTCATGCGCTTATATTTGCCGCACAGGCACTCATAATCCTTGATCGGACCAAAGATGCGCGCGCAGAACAGGCCGTCACGTTCCGGCTTGAACGTGCGGTAGTTGATGGTTTCCGGCTTCTTGATCTCGCCGAAGGACCAGGACCGGATGCGCTCCGGGGAGGCAAGGCCGATCTGGATCTGGTCGAAGGTTTCCGGCTTCTGGATCGGATTGGCGAAGTTCGTCAGTTCGTTCATTTTTTAGCTCCTAAGCCAAAGGCTTCAGGTTCAAATTCCGTCCGTTCGCCCTGAGTAGGGGCTGAGCTTCTCGAAGTCCCGTATCGAAGGGGGCCTTCGATACGCCATTTCGACTTCGCTCAATGGCTACTCAGGACGAACGGTAATGGCACAGGCCGGTTTACTCAGCCGCCTGCGCGAAGCCGTCATCGTCCTCGATCTCGTCCATCGACGCGAGTTCGACGTTCAGGCCCAGCGAGCGCATTTCCTTGACCAGCACGTTGAAGCTTTCGGGAATCCCGGCCTCGAACGTGTCGTCGCCCTTGACGATCGCCTCGTAGACCTTGGTGCGGCCGACCACGTCGTCCGACTTCACCGTCAGCATTTCCTGCAAGGTGTAGGCGGCGCCATAGGCCTGGAGCGCCCACACCTCCATTTCACCGAAGCGCTGGCCGCCGAACTGCGCCTTACCGCCCAGCGGCTGCTGGGTAACAAGCGAGTAGGGGCCGATCGAGCGAGCGTGGATCTTGTCGTCGACCAGGTGGTGCAGCTTCAACATATAGATGATGCCGACAGTCACCTTGCGGTCGAACTTGTCGCCCGTGCGGCCGTCATACAGGTCCGACTGGCCCGACGAGTGCAGCCCCGCCAGTTCCAGCATCGCCGACACGTCGGCTTCGCGCGCGCCGTCGAACACCGGTGTCGCCATCGGCACGCCGCGCGCCAGATGCTCGGCCAGATCGACGATCTGCTCGGCCGTGCGCCCTTCGATCTGGTCGGCATATTGCGGGCCATAGGTTTCCAGCAGGCGGGTCTTCACCGCGTCCGGCATCTCGCCGCCCTGCGCGTTCGGATTGGCTTCACGCCATTCCTCCAGCGCATGCTTGAGCTGCTGGCCAAGGCCGCGCGCGGCCCAGCCCAGATGCGTTTCGAAGATCTGGCCGACATTCATGCGCGACGGCACGCCCAGCGGATTGAGCACGATATCGACATGGGTGCCGTCCTCCAGGAACGGCATGTCCTCGATCGGCAGGATGCGCGAGATGACGCCCTTGTTGCCGTGACGGCCAGCCATCTTGTCGCCCGGTTGCAGCTTGCGCTTCACCGCGACGAAGACCTTGACCATCTTGAGCACGCCCGGCGGCAGTTCGTCGCCACGCTGGAGCTTGTCGACGCGATCCTCGAACTTCTCGACGATCAGCTTGACCGCCTCGTCATACTGCGCCTTGACGGCTTCGATACCGGCCTGACGGGCGTCGTCCGCGACCGCGAACTTCCACCATTCATGACGCTCGACCTCGTTGAGCAGCGCCTCGTCAATCTCCACGCCCTTGCGCACGCCCTTGGGCGCGGCGGTTGCCACCTGACCGAGCAGCATTTCCTGCAAACGGTTGAACGTCGCGCGGTTGAGGATGGCGCGTTCGTCCTCGCGGTCCTTGGCGAGACGGTCGATTTCCTCCCGCTCGATCGCCATGGCGCGCTCGTCCTTGTCGATGCCGTGGCGGTTGAAGACGCGGACTTCCACGACCGTACCGGCGACGCCCGGCGGCAGGCGCAGCGACGTGTCGCGCACGTCGCTCGCCTTTTCGCCGAAGATCGCGCGGAGCAGCTTTTCTTCCGGGGTCATCGGCGATTCGCCCTTGGGCGTGATCTTGCCGACCAGAATGTCGCCCGGCTCCACTTCGGCGCCGATGTAAACAATGCCCGCCTCGTCGAGGTTGCGCAGCGCTTCCTCGCCTACATTAGGGATGTCGCGGGTGATGTCTTCCGGCCCCAGCTTGGTGTCGCGGGCCATGACCTCGAACTCCTCGATATGGATCGAGGTGAAGACGTCATCCTTCACGATCCGCTCGGAGATCAGGATGGAGTCTTCATAATTGTAGCCGTTCCAGGGCATGAACGCGACCAGCGTGTTCCGGCCCAGCGCCAGCTCGCCGAACTCGGTCGACGGGCCATCGGCGATCACGTCGCCCGCTTCGACCAGATCGCCCACCTTCACCAGCGGACGCTGGTTGATGCAGGTGTCCTGGTTCGAACGCTGGAACTTCTGGAGCGTGTAGATGTCGACGCCCGACTGGCCGGGCTCGATATCCCCGGTCGCGCGGATGACGATACGGGTCGCGTCGACCTGGTCGATGATGCCCGCGCGGCGCGCCGCGATGGCAGCGCCGGAGTCCCGCGCAACCGTGCCTTCCATGCCGGTGCCGACGAACGGCGCCTCGGCACGGACCAGCGGCACGGCCTGACGCTGCATGTTCGATCCCATGAGCGCGCGGTTGGCGTCGTCATTTTCCAGAAAGGGAATGAGCGAGGCCGCGACCGACACCAGCTGCTTGGGGCTGACGTCCATCAGGGTGATGTGGTCCTTGGGCGCCATCAGGAATTCGCCCGCCTCACGCGCGGAGATCAGGTCTTCGGCAAAGGTGCCGTCGCTGTTCAGTTCCGCGTTCGCCTGCGCGATCGTGTGCTTGGCTTCCTCCATCGCCGACAGATAGACGACCTCGTTGGTCACCTTGCCGTCGATCACCTTGCGGTAGGGCGTTTCGATGAAGCCATATTTGTTGACGCGGCTGAACGTCGCCAGGCTGTTGATCAGACCGATGTTCGGGCCTTCGGGCGTTTCGATCGGGCAGATACGGCCATAATGGGTCGGGTGAACGTCGCGGACTTCGAAGCCAGCGCGCTCGCGGGTAAGGCCGCCCGGCCCAAGCGCCGACACGCGGCGCTTGTGGGTGACTTCCGACAGCGGGTTGGTCTGGTCCATGAACTGCGACAGCTGCGAGGAACCGAAGAACTCACGCACCGCGGCCACGGCGGGCTTGGCGTTGATGAGGTCGTTCGGCATCACCGTCGACACGTCGACGCTCGACATGCGCTCCTTGACCGCACGCTCCATGCGCAGCAGGCCGACGCGATACTGGTTTTCCAGCAGTTCGCCCACGGAACGGACGCGGCGGTTGCCCAGATTGTCGATATCGTCAATCTCGCCCTTGCCGTCCTTCAGGTTCACCAGTTCCTTGACGACCGCGAGGATATCCTCGGTGCGCAGCGTCGTGACGGTGTCCTCGGCGTCGAGGTCGAGGCGCATGTTCATCTTCACGCGGCCGACCGCCGACAGGTCGTAGCGTTCGGGATCGAAGAAGAGGCCAGCGAACAGCGCTTCGGCGGTTTCCTTCGTCGGCGGTTCGCCAGGGCGCATCACGCGGTAGATGTCGGCCAGCGCCTGGTCGCGCTCCTCGGCCTTGTCGGCCTTGAGCGTATTGCGGATCCAGGGGCCGGTGGTGACATGGTCGATGTCCAGCAGCTCCAGACGGTCGATGCCCGCCTTGTCCAGCTTTTCGAGATTTTCAGGCGAAACCTCGTCGCCAGCCTCGATATAGATCTCGCCCGTCTTCTCGTTGATCAGGTCATAGGCGCTGTAGCGGCCATAGACTTCCTCGGTCGGGATCAGCAGGGTTTCGAGCCCGTCCTTCTCCGCCTTGTTCGCGGCGCGGGGGCTGATCTTGTGACCGGCGGCGAAAACGACTTCGCCCGACTTGGCGTCGACGATGTCGAAGGCGGGCTTCTGGCCGCGCCATGCTTCGGCGGTGTAGGGGATCTGCCAGCCGCCTTCGCCGCGCAGGAAGGTCACCTTGTTGTAGAAGTGGCCCAGAATGTCTTCGGCATTGAGGCCCAGCGCATAGAGCAGCGCCGTCACCGGCAGCTTGCGCTTGCGGTCGATGCGGACGTTGACGATGTCCTTCGCGTCGAATTCGAAGTCCAGCCACGAACCGCGATAGGGGATGACGCGCGCGGCGAAGAGATATTTGCCCGACGAGTGGGTCTTGCCCCGGTCATGATCGAACAGAACGCCCGGCGAGCGGTGCATCTGCGACACGATCACGCGCTCGGTGCCGTTGACGATGAAGGTGCCGTTCTGCGTCATGAGCGGCATGTCGCCCATGTAGACGTCCTGCTCCTTGATATCGAGCACGGAGCGGGTTTCGGTGTCCTGGTCCACCTCGAACACGATCAGGCGCAGCGTGACGCGCATCGGCGCCGCATAGGTGATGCCGCGCTGACGGCATTCCTCGACGTCGTACTTCGGCTCCTCCAGCTCATAATGGACGAAGTCCATCTCGGCGGTGCCTGCGAAGTCGCGGATCGGAAAGACCGAGCGCAGGGTCTTTTCCAGGCCCGACACATAACCGGTCTTCGGGTCTGACCGCAGGAACTGTTCATAGCTCTCCCGCTGGACCTCGATCAGGTTCGGCATCTGCACCACTTCGTGGATGTCGCCGAATACCTTTCTGATGCGCTTCTTCGCGCCGGTATTGCTGATCGGGGGGAGAGCTCTGGTCGCCATTGCGTATCCTGCCTGTTGCCTAAGCGTGTAATTCGTCGCATTTTTTCGCATCGCAACGAAAATTCAGCCGGAGCGTTGGCGGCTAAAGGGTGATTCGCCCCTCTGCCGCCACGCAAAAAAGTGCGGGCCGGGGCTGTCCGATCCGCACTGTCAGCGTCTTGTGACCCGCCGCTTTCGCCCAATCCCGCCGGTTTCGCGCGCTAATCGAAGCCGGTCCCCGGGCGATCCGGGGGACGGCCGCCGCACCGCCCAAGGGCGGCATGACAGCCGGATTTCGAAACTGCATATAGAATGCCGTTCGCCCTTTGTGAAGGGGGGTGGGCTGCCTTCTGTTCAGAACAATCGCGTAAGTTCGTAGAAGCCAGCGCCGATCAGCCCGGCGGCGGGCAGGGTGACGACCCAGGCGACGACGATGCTGGACGCCACGTTCCAGCGCACGGCCGACAGGCGGCGGGATGCGCCCACGCCCACGATCGCGCCGGTGATCGTGTGGGTGGTGGACACCGGCACGCCCAGATGCGTCGCCATGAACAGGGTGATGGCGCCGCCCGTTTCCGCGCAGAAGCCCTGCGCCGGGCTCAGCCGGGTGATCTTCGACCCCATCGTATGGACGATCTTCCATCCGCCCAGCAGCGTGCCGATGCCCATCGCCGCCTGGCAGGAGATCACCACCCAGAAGGGAACGTGGAAGCCGCCCTCCAGCATGCCCTGCGAATACAGCAGGACGGCGATGATCCCCATCGTCTTCTGCGCGTCGTTGCCGCCATGGCCCAGCGAGTAGAGCGAGGCCGACACGAGCTGGAGCTTGCGGAACACCCGGTCCGCCCCCTGCGGCGTGAAGCGGCGGAATATCCAGCTGATGATCAGCACCAGGAACAGCGCCAGTATCAGGCCGATCGCGGGCGACATCACGATCGCGGCGCTGGTCTTGAACACGCCGCTCCACACCACCGCGCCAAGGCCCGCCTTCGCCGTGCCCGCGCCCAGCAGGCCGCCGATCAGCGCATGGCTGCTGGAGGAGGGTATGCCCAGCGCCCAGGTGATCAGGTTCCACGCGATCGCGCCCATCAGCGCGCCGAAGATCACCTGCGGATCGATGATGCTCGCCTCGACAATGCCCTTGCCCACCGTCTCCGCCACATGAAGGCCGAAGAAGAGGAAGGCGATGAAGTTGAAGAAGGCCGCCCACGCGACCGCATATTGCGGCTTCAACACGCGCGTCGACACGATCGTCGCGATGGAATTGGCCGCATCGTGCAGCCCGTTCAGAAAGTCGAAGGCAAGGGCGATGCCGATCAGCGCGATCAGCAGCGGGAAGGCGAGTTGGGCTTCCATGAAACGAACGTCTACCCTTCAGATCCCGTTCGCACTGAGTAGCCGCTGAGCTTGCCGAAGCGGCGTATCGAAGCGCCGGGCCTGCGCGGCCCTTCGATACGGGCCTTCGACAGGCTCAGGCCCCACTCAGGACGAACGGTGGTGGAGGCTTGTCATCAAGCGTGGTCTATGACCAGACCGGAAATCTCGTTGGCGACGTCCTCGAACCTGTCGGTCACCTTTTCCAGATGGGCGTAGATTTCGTTGCCGACGACGAAGTCCATCGGATTGCCCTGCCGCGCTTGGTTGTAGAGCGCTTTCAGGCCCGCCTCGTGCAATATGTCGGCATGGCCTTCCAGCTTCACGAGCCGTTCGGTGAGGTCGTGCAGCCGGACAGAGTTGAGGTTGAGCGACCGCAGCAGCGGCATCGCTTCCGCCGTGATGCGCGCGCATTCCACGATCAGCGCGCTCATATCCTGCATCTGCGGCGCGAAATCCTTGACCTCGAACAGGGCGATGGCCTTCGCGGTCTGGTTCATCTGGTCGATGGCATCGTCCATCACGCCGATCAGGCCCGTGATCGCGCTGCGGTCGAACGGCGTCACGAAGATGCGGCGCACATCCTGCAACACTTCGCGGATGATATCGTCCGCCTCATGCTCGCGCGCGGAGATTTCCGCGATGTGCGCATCCATGTCCGGCCCGCCTTTCAGCAGCCGGGCGAGCGCGTCCGCCCCCGCGACCAGCATCGCGGCATGATCCTCAAACTGTTCGAAAAAGCGGCCCTGCTTGGGCATCAGCGCGTGAAACCAGCGCAGCATTCCAGTCCTTTCGCCTTGCCATTCCCTGATCCGCAGCAAAATCCGAAAGAACCAGCCGGGATTACGCGGCGGCTCGCGAAAGGCCGCGATGATGGATTGGAGATCGGGTTCGTCTACCGCCTTCGCGGCCTCGGCGACCGGAAACCAGCGCAGTTCCCTCTGCCCCTGTTCGGGCCATTGCGGCAACTGGCCCGTCACCGCAAGGGGGAAAACGTCGACCGTCGCCTCGCGCGTGCCGCCCTTGCGCCGCCGCTTGTCATAGCGGTAGCGGCCCAGCGGCGCGGGGCAGGCGATGCCGTGAATGCCCGCTTCCTCATAGGCTTCCAGCTCCGCGGCGCGGTGCCCGGCCATGCCCTTGATCCGGTTGCCCTTGGGAATGACCCATCGCCGCGTGTCGCGCGACGTGATCAGCAGGATTCGCATCGATCCCTGGGCGTCGGTGGCGTAGGGAAGGGCGGCGATCTGGCGCATCACCAGACCTCCGGCGCGGTCTGGCCCTTGCCGCCAATCGCTGATCGCCCCTCATCCATGATTGCGCTATGTAACGAAACCGTCACACAGCGCAATCAACTAGGTTTATCGATTCAGATGGACAGGCGCGCCGTGACGCGGATGTCACGCCCGGCCAGCGGGGCGAAATCCTTGAGCACGCTGGCATGGCGTCGCGCTTCCACGTCGAAGATATTGTTCGCCGACAGGCTGATGGCCGTGCGGCTATTGTCCTTGAACGGCTTGAACGACACCGAAGCGTTGACCAGTGTGAACCCGTCCGTGGGCGTTTCCGTTTCGGCGATCCGCCGCTGGGCAAAGCTATGTTCCACCTCCGCGCGCCAGCTTAGCCGGTCGTCCTGCAACTCGACGCCGCCCAGCAGCCGCAGCGGCGGGATCCTGACCGCAGGCCCGGAACCGGTGATGGTCGCCCGGACATAATCCGCCATGCCGTCCAGATTGACCGCATAGCCGCCGATCCGGCCCAGCTTCACCGACGCTTCGGCCTCGAACCCCAGATAGCGGGCGTCGGACTGCGCATATTGGTAGCAGGGGAATTCCAGCGGCTCGCCGCCATTCGCCGCCATGCAGGCGGAATCATCGGCCAGCGCGTCGTAGATGAAGCCCTTGAACCAGTTGTGATAGGCCGACAGCGACAGGGAATAGCCCGGCCCTTCGCCCCGCAAGCTTCCTTCGACGCCCCAGCTCTTTTCCAGGCCAAAGGACGGATTGCCCAGTTCGAATGCCTGTGTGCCCGCATGATTGCCGCGCGCGAACAATTCCTCGGCCGATGGCGCGCGTTCCGTGCGCGCGACGTTCAGCCCCAGCCGCCAGCCGGGCACGATCTGCTGGCTCGCACCGGCCGACGCGGAAAAGGCGTCGAAGCTGCGGCGCTGCCCGGTGATGAACAGGTCCGCGTCAGGGTCCGACCGCAGCCAGCTTTTTTCGAAACGGGCGCCCGCCTCCAGCCGCGTGTCGCCCAGATCGACCGATTGCAGGGTGAAGACGCCCAGTTGTTCCGTCTCGTTCTTCGGCAGGAACTTCTCTTCCCCGTCTGCGGAGAAGCGCCGGGTGAAATATTGCACGCCCGTTGCGCCGTCCCAGCCGCCCCGGCGCGACTGGACGAACTCCAGGCGGCTTTCCATCGACTGGTTGCGGAAGGTGGTGCCGACCTCGCCCGTGGGTTCGATCTCCTGATGCTGGTAGGTGGCCCAGCCAGCGCGCAGGCGGATGCTGTCCAGAAAGCCGCCATTGACCGCCACCTCGCCGCGCAGGTCGGCCCGCGTCTGGCGCATGTTCAGCGTCACATTCTCATGGCTGTGGCCTTCTTCATGATCATGATCGTGACCCTCTTCGTCATGGTCATGATCGTGATCATGCGAATCCGTCACGTCGAAGCGGGACGGCACGCCATAGCGGTTCTCGCTGTGCGACACGGAGATGCCCAGATTGCCGCGATCCCCGATATAGGCAAAGCCGCCCGCGACCTCCCATGTCTCTGCGGCCGTGTTGGGCAGCTTGCCCCGCAACCGCCCGTCCTGGCGGATCTCCTCATCGTCCGAAGCCGCCGCGATCCTGCGCAGCGGCGCGGCCAGAATATAGCCGCCGGTGCGCAGGTCGTCCGTCTTCGTATAGCTGCCGTCGAAATGCGCCACCAGGCCAGCGGCCACCGGCACCTCCAGCTCGCCCGCGACCGTGCGCTCGCCGGCCGCGCTGCCATAGGTGGCGATGCCGTCGATATGGACCGGCTCGTCCGGCACGCGGCGCGGGATGCGGCTGTCGATCACATTGACCACGCCGCCGATTGCCGACGATCCGTAGAGCAGCGCGGACGGCCCGCGCAGCACCTCGATCCGGTCGGCGGTCAGCGGGTTGATCGCGACCGCATGATCGACCGATGTGTTCGACACGTCGAAGCTGCCGATGCCGTCCGTCAGGATGCGCACGCGCTCGCCCTGGAAACCGCGCAACACCGGGCGGGAGGCGTTGGGGCCGAAGGACGTCGCCGAAACGCCCGGCTGGCGCGCCAGCGTCTCGCCGATGGTCGGCCGCAATTCGCGGGTGAGCTGCTCGCCGGAAATTACCGAGGTGCCCGACAATATGTCGCCCTGGCGGCGCGGGATGATCGCCGTGACGACGATGTCGGCGCGATCGTCATGATAGGCCTGCGGGCCGGAAGGAGTGCTGGTCTGTGCGAAGAGGGGGAGGGCAGGGGAAAGAGCCGCAATGGCGCAGCTCGCGCGCAACAGGGAAAGCCGGTGCATCAATCATTCGTCCTTCGATATGCCGGAAGCAGCGCTCTCCTATCCTCTATGTTATAACATATCAATAGTGATCTGGCCGAAATATGGCGCTTTTTACCCCACCCTGTCCGTTCAGCAGCGAACGGCGCCGGGCGGGACTCAGCCCCAATGACGATGTTTAAGCAGCATCCATGTGAACCGGGGATTTCTAGAGAAACAGAAATTCGGCCAGCGCGTCCACGGCCGAACCGCCCTGCCCATCGGCCCGCCTTGCCTGCCGCACCTCCACCGCGGGCAGCGGACGCTCCAGCGCGAGGCGGCCTATCCCGCCCAGCCGCCCCAGGTCGCGCGCCAGCGGCCCAAAGGCGGCAAAGCAGCCCGCGCCTTCCCGCAATATGGTCATGATGTCGAACATATTGTCCGTCTCCAGCACCGGATCGCCGGTGCGGATGCCTTCGCGGGCCAGCGCCGTGTCGATGATCCGGCGCAGCGGATTGGGCGGCTCCATCATCAGCATCGGCGTGATCGCCAGATCGTCCGGGCTGACGCTGTCGCGCCGCGCCAGGGGATGATCCTTGCCCGCATAGAGGTTGATCTGCTCCGACCAGCCATAGCGCGACGGCAGGTGCGCGGCTTCCCCCAGCGCATAGAAATAGGCGATGTCGACGCGCCCCGCGTCCAGCGCCGCCGCCGCCTCGTCGGCAAGGTGGATGGTGAGGTCCAGCGTGATCGCCACATCCTCATTGGCGGCTTCGAACGCGGCGAGCGCTTCCTGAAAGCGGCCGAACACCGGGGCGGGCGCTGCCAGGACGATGGACTGCCGCTGCTCCTGCGCGTTTGGCCGGGGCGGCTGCTCCGCCGCTCCCCCGGCGTCCGTCTCCTGCGCCTTGCCCTGGCTCCAGCTTTCCGGGTCGTCCGCCGACAGCAGCGTCATCGCCTCCGCCGTCTTCCGTCCCGCCGGGGTCAGCCGGGCCTTGCCGGAAAGATCGTCGAACAGCCGGTAGCCCAGCCGCAGTTCCAGCGAAGCCAGGTCCCGCGCCACCTGATCGACCGAAACGCCAAGGTCGCGCGCGCACAGCGCAATGCTGCCCGACGCCACCATCTGCGCGAATATATCCAGTTGGCGCAGGGAGGGAGAGGCCATAAGCCCCGTGATAGGGGAAATTCCCCACCGGGTTAAGCGCGATATTCGCCTCCCAAACCGGCCCCGCTCCGGCGAAGGCCGCAGCCCGTCAGAAAACCGCCGCCACCATCTGCGCGAAGGCGTCTGCCCGGTGGCTCATCGCATGTTTCTTCTCCGGCTCCATTTCGCCGAAGCTGATCGCATGGCCGTGCGGCTGGAAGATGGGGTCATAGCCAAAGCCCTTGTCCCCGCGCGGGGGCCAGGTGATCGTGCCGTCGACCCGCCCTTCGAACACCTCGACATGGCCATCGGGCCAGGCCAGCGCGAGCGCGCAGACGAAATGCGCGTCATGGCCCGCATCCGGCCCCTTGGCCTGTATCGCGTCCCACACCAGCCGCATCGCCAGCCCGAAATCCTTCGCCTCACCGGCCCAGCGCGCCGAAAAAATGCCCGGATCGCCGTTCAGCGCCTCGACGCACAGGCCGCTGTCGTCCGCCAGCGCGGGCAGGCCGGACAGGTCGGCCGCCTGCATCGCCTTCAATTCCGCATTGGCGATGAAGGTGGTGCCGGTCTCCTCCGGTTCGGGCAGGTCCAGCGCCGCGGCCGATACGGTCTCGATGCCGAAGGGCGCCAGCAGATCGCCAATCTCCCGCACCTTGCCGGGATTGTGGCTCGCTATCACCAGCTTGCCCGGACCCAGCTTGCGGATCGCCTGTTCCTGTCCGAACTCGTCACTCATCTTCGTGCATACCTCGCTCCGTTCGTTTCGAGCTTAGTCGAGAAACGCGCGCATGCGCTATCGGCTTCTCGACAAGCCCGAAGCGAACGGATGGTGAGAGTCAGCGCCCGGTCGCCTTGTCCTGCGCGGCGAAGATCTGCGCGCAGCCGATCCGCGCCAGCCGCAGCAGCCGCAGCAGCTCCTCCTCGTCATAGGCCGCGCCTTCCGCCGTCGCCTGCACCTCGGCGAACTTGCCGTCGCCCGTCAGGATCAGGTTGGCGTCGGTTTCGGCATTGCTGTCCTCGGCATAGTCCAGGTCCAGCACCGGCGTGCCGTTATAGATGCCGCAGCTTATCGCCGCGACCTTCTGCACGATCGGGTCTTCCTTGAGCGCGCCCGATGCGATCAGCTTGTCGATCGCGATGCGCAGCGCCACCCAGCTCCCGGAAATCGCCGCGGTGCGGGTGCCGCCATCGGCCTGGATCACGTCGCAATCGACCACGATCTGCCGCTCGCCCAGCTTTTGCAGGTCGACCACCGCGCGCAGCGACCGGCCGATCAGGCGCTGGATTTCCTGCGTCCGGCCCGACTGCTTGCCCTTCGCCGCCTCGCGGCTGCCGCGCGTGTGGGTGGCGCGGGGCAGCATGCCATATTCGGCCGTGACCCATCCCGAACCCTTGCCGCGCAGGAAAGGCGGCACCTTTTCCTCGACCGATGCGGTGCACAGCACGCGCGTATCGCCGAAGCTGACGAGGCAGCTGCCCTCGGCATGGATGGTGAAGCCGGGCTCCATGGTGATGTCGCGCATCTGGTCGGGCGCGCGGCCGGAAGGACGCATAATTTCTTTCTCCGAAGCGTTCAGTCGCTGCGGCTTAGAGCATCGCGCGAAAAAGTGGGAACCGGTTTTTCGCAAAAAGCGATGC
>NZ_ATHO01000024.1 GCF_000445065.1 Sphingobium quisquiliarum P25
CTGCGGCGGGGGCGGCTGCCGGGGCGCTCCCACGCAGGACGCGAGCAGGAACGCCAGACAGGCGGGGACGGCGGAGAGCAGTTGAAAGCGCATTGCCCCTCCATGCCCGACTGCCCCCTCCCGCTTCAACCCGAAAAGGCGCGGCGGCAGTGCGCAGGGGCTTGGATGAGCGCGGCCCCTTCCGCCGACCGGATTGACAGTCCAGCGCGGAATCGCTAGGGCGCTGCGCATCCCGGACACGCTGGTGAGCGGCAGTGCATGGCACTGGCCGTCTTTTTTGCGTCTCGGGGTCTATCGAATCGGCCGAAGTCTCTATAGGGGTCTCGGCCCGGACGCTTTGAGATGGGGCGGCGCCAACCGCCCTGTGGAGCAGGAGTACAGAATACCATGGCACGTATTGCGGGTGTCAACATCCCGACCAACAAGCGCGTGATCATCGCGCTCACCTACATCCACGGCATCGGCCGCAAGACCGCCGTCGACATCGCCGACAAGCTGGGCATCGACCACAGCCGCCGCGTTCAGGACCTGTCGGACGCCGAAGTCCTCCAGATCCGCGAAACGATCGACTCCGACCTGACCGTCGAAGGCGACCTGCGCCGCGAAACCGCGATGAACATCAAGCGGCTGATGGACCTGGCCTGCTATCGCGGCCTGCGTCACCGCAAGGGCCTGCCGGTTCGCGGCCAGCGCACGCACACCAATGCGCGCACCCGCAAGGGCAAGGCGAAGCCGATCGCTGGCAAGAAGAAGTAATTCGTCCGGGGGACGAATTACTCCGCCGGAGGCAGCGCTCCTTGGGCGCAGCCTCGGTCACTCAAGATTTCAGTAGGATAGAGCAAAATGGCACGCGAACCCCAGCGCATCAAGCGGCGCGAGCGCAAGAACATTTCAGCCGGCGTCGCGCATGTGAACGCCAGCTTCAACAACACCATGGTCACCATCACGGACGCCCAGGGCAATGCGATCAGCTGGTCCTCGGCCGGCATGATGGGCTTCAAGGGCAGCCGCAAGTCGACCCCCTACGCCGCGCAGGTCTGCGCCGAAGACGCTGGCCGCAAGGCCGCCGAACATGGCGTGCGCACCCTGGAAGTCGAAGTGAAGGGTCCGGGGTCAGGCCGTGAATCGGCGCTGCGCGCGTTGCAGGCCGTCGGCTTCCACATCACCTCGATCCGCGACGTGACGCCGATCCCGCACAATGGCGTGCGTCCTTCCAAGCGCCGCCGCGTCTAATCCGGCGAGGCTTGCTGTCGGGCGGCGGACGCGTCGCCCGGTCACCCATCTGCATCGGCCGGAACGTCCTGTCTGGGTCCAGGATTTAAGCGTTTCGGCCTCATCCCCAGGGGAAATACATGACTGTCAACATGAAGAACTGGCAGGAATTGAAGAAGCCCAACAGCCTTGAAATCAAGGCGGCGGGCGACGGCAGGCGCAAGGCGACCTTCGTTGCCGAACCGCTGGAGCGCGGCTTTGGCCTGACGCTCGGCAATGCGCTGCGCCGGGTTCTTCTCTCCTCGCTCCAGGGCGCGGCGGTCACCTCGATCAAGATCGAGAACGTGCTCCACGAATTCTCGTCGCTGGCGGGCGTGCGTGAAGATGTGACGGACATCGTCCTCAACATCAAGCAGGTCGCGCTCAAGATGGAAGGCGATGGCCCCAAGCGGCTCCAGCTCTCCGCCACCGGCCCGGCCGAGGTGAAGGCTGGCGACATCAGCGTCGTGGGCGACATCGAAGTGATGAACCCCGATCTGGTGATCTGTCACCTGGACCAGGGCGCGACGCTGAACATGGAACTGACCGCCGACGTCGGCAAGGGCTATGTCCCCGCCGTCGCCAACCGTCCGGCCGATGCGCCCATCGGCCTGATCCCGGTCGATGCGCTCTACTCGCCGGTGCGCCAGGTCGCCTACAAGGTGGACAATACCCGCGTCGGCCAGGAACTGGACTATGACAAGCTGTCGCTGACCGTCGAGACCGACGGCACCGTCACGCCGGAAGACGCGGTGGCCTATGCCGCCCGCATCCTCCAGGACCAGCTCCAGCTGTTCGTCCACTTCGAAGACGCGCTGCCCGCCGCCGTTCCGGCCGCTGGCGCCGCTGCTTCGTCCGCGGCCGAGGCGGAAAGCGACACCAACCAGATCAACCGCTACCTGCTCAAGAAGGTGGACGAGCTGGAACTGTCGGTCCGCAGCGCCAACTGCCTCAAGAACGACAACATCATCTATATCGGCGATCTGGTCCAGAAGACCGAAGCCGAGATGCTGCGCACCCCGAATTTCGGCCGCAAGTCGCTGAACGAAATCAAGGAAGTGCTGTCGTCCATGGGCCTGCGCCTTGGCATGGACATCCCCGGCTGGCCGCCGGAAAATATCGAGGAAATGGCCAAGAAGCTCGAACAGGAGCTGCTGGGCTAAGCAAGCGGCGGCCGTTCGCTTCCAGCGTGTCGGGAAGCGTTTCTCGACTTCGCTCGAAACGAACGGCGGTTGCGGGATGGGCTGTTGGGCGGTGGCCCTTATCACCGCCTGGTCTGGGCTACCTCACACGGGCCCTTAACGAACGAAGGAAGAAGACATGCGTCACAAGGTTGGTCATCGCAAGCTGCAACGCAGCGCCGGGCATCGCAATTCGCTGCTCCGCAATCTCGCCGCCTCGCTCATCAAGCATGAGCAGATCCTGACGACCACGCCCAAGGCGAAGGAACTGCGTCCCTACGTCGAAAAGCTGATCACCCTCGCCAAGAAGGGCGGCCTGTCGAACCGCCGTCTCGCGCAGTCCCGCTTGCAGGACGATGTTCAGCTGACCAAGCTGTTCGACGTGCTGGCGGAGCGCTATGCGGACCGCAACGGCGGCTACACCCGCGTGATCAAGGCGGGCATCCGCGCGTCGGACGCTGCCCCGATCGCGATCATCGAGCTGGTCGACCGCGACGTCGATGCCAAGGGCAAGGATTCGGGTCCGGTCCAGGGCGCCGATGAGGACGAGCTGGAAGCTGCCTGATCGATAAAAGCCGCTCGCCAGCGCGGGCGGAATGGAAAATGGGAACAGGCTGCGGTTCGATGGAACCGCAGCCTGTTTTTCATTGGCGCGGCAGGTCGTTGCGATATCGAAATATTAGGCCGGGAGAGATCGCTCTAAATGACCTATTTCACTCTCTACTTCCCCCCGTTCAGCCCGCCGACAGCCTGACGGGCTTAGCGATGCACGGCGGTCGCAAGGAGGCGGAATGATGGGTAAGCCGGTGTGGATAGCAGTATCGGTTCTGGGAATGACGCTGCTGGCAAGCGGCACGGCGGTCGCGCAGAACCAGCCTCGTTACGATTACTCCGATCCTGCCGATGATCAGGACAGCACCGGTTCGGACTACGCCAACCGCGCGAACGAAGACCAGGTCTCTCCCCGGGCCGAGGATGATTTTTCCGATGTCGCCGCCGCCGATGAGGAGCGGGCCGGATCAGCTCGCCGCGACGGCCGGGATGACAGCGCCGCCCTGAACATCGATGACGAGGAAGTCGAGGCCATGACCGACGGCTGCGCCCGCGCCGCCCGCGAAGAGGCGGAACTCAACGGCGACTATGCCGAGGTGCGCCAGATGGAAGCCCCGCGCGAAAACCGCAACGGCTTCCGCATCGACGGCGATGTCGAAAGCCGCAGCCACTGGCGCGCGCAGGATGGCCGCCTGCGCCATTTCACCTGCACGGTCGCCAATGGCCGGATCGAGGATGTCTACTTCCAGCGGGAACGCGCCGCACGCTAAGCGGCGTATACGCCGCCCTCCCCCACGGTTCCCGCACACCAGCAACAGCGATTTCGTTCCGCGGCCCGCAGTCTCCTATTCCCTCCCGCCTGCAAAATGCCTAGGCGGCTGGCTGATCAGGAGCCGTTTACCGCATGCCCCCCAATTCTTCCTCCCCTGCCCGTCCGGCCGCGATCATCTTCATCCTGGTGACGGCGCTGCTCGACGTCATGTCGATGGGCATCGTCGTTCCCGTCCTGCCGCAGCTGATCGGAGAGCTTGCCGGCTCCACCAGCGCCGCGGGATTGTGGAACGGCCTGTTCGTGGCGCTGTGGGCGGTCATGCAATTTCTCTGCTCACCCATCATCGGTTCGCTTTCGGACCGCTTCGGCAGGCGGCCGGTGATCCTGATCTCCGTGGCGGGACTCGCCCTGGATTTCATACTGATGGCGCTCGCCCCCAATCTCTGGTGGCTTGCTGTGGGCCGGATTTTGGGCGGCATCACATCTTCCAGCTTCACCTCGACCTTCGCCTATATGGCTGACATCACCCCTCCCGAAAAACGGGCGCGGGGCTATGGCCTTATCGGCGCGGCATTCAGCGCTGGCTTCGTCGCCGGGCCGTTGCTGGGCGGCGTGCTCGGAGAAGTCTCCTTGCGCGCGCCCTTCTGGGCTGCAGCAGGCCTGTCGGCTCTGGCATTTCTCTACGGCCTCGTCGTGCTGCCGGAATCGCTTGCTCCGGCCAAGCGCATGACCTTTTCCTGGCACCGTGCCAATCCGTTCGGCGCGTTGAAGCTGCTGCGATCGCACCCCGAACTGTCGAGCCTGGCGATGGTGAATTTCCTCCTCTATTTCGCGCACCACCTGTTCTCGGCCGTCTTCGTGCTCTACGCGGGGGACCGGTACGGGTGGGGCGCGTGGCAGGTCGGGACGCTGCTCGCGCTGGTCGGCGTCATGGACATGGGCGTCCAGGGCCTTCTGGTCGGTCCCGTCGTCAAGCGGCTGGGCGACCGCAGGACCATGGTGACCGGCCTCAGCTTCGGGGCGATCGGCATCGCCGCCATGGGGCTTGCTCCCAATGGCTGGATGTTCGTCGCGGCCATGTTCCCCAACGCGCTGTGGGGCCTCGCCATGCCGGCCATCCAGTCGCTGATGACGGTACGCGTATCCGAATCCGAACAGGGTCAGTTGCAGGGAGCCAACAACAGCGTCGCATCGATCGCGGGGGTCATATCCCCAATCTTCTTCGGCGCGATCTATTCCATGTCCGTGGGTCCAAACCCGGCGCTGCCCCATATCGGCAGCGCCTTCCTGATCGCCGCGATCGTGCTGGCAAGTGCGGCTCTGCTGGGATGGGTCGCCGGACGGAGCGGCAACGTGCCTTCGCTGGACAAGGACGGCGCCACGCACTAACCGCGCCACATCCCATTCTCTCCGGCTCGTAAAGGCGATTCGATGACGCTGCCCCTTCAGGATTCCATCCTCATCGTGGATTTCGGCAGCCAGGTGACCCAGCTGATCGCGCGGCGCGTGCGGGAGGCGGGGGTCTATTCCGAAATCGCGCCTTTCAACAGCGCAGCCGAAGCTTTCGAGCGCATGAAGCCCAAGGGCATCATCCTGTCGGGCGGACCATCGTCGGTGATGTGGGAAGACAGCCCGCGCGCGCCTCAGGCCTTCTTTGACGCGGGCATCCCGATCCTTGGCATCTGCTATGGGCAGCAGACGATGATGCAGCAGATGGGCGGCCAAGTGGAAGGCGGCGAAAGCGGCGAGTTCGGACGCGCCTTCATCGAAGTGAAGAAGCGCTGCGCCCTGTTCGACGGCCTGTGGTCCGTAGGCGAGCGGCATCAGGTATGGATGAGCCATGGCGACAAGGTGACGAGCCTTGCGCCCGGTTTCGAAGCGGTGGCGGTGAGCGAAGGCGCGCCCTTCGCCATGACCGCCAATGAGGAAAAGCGCTTCTACGCCACGCAATTCCACCCCGAAGTGGTGCATACGCCAGATGGCGCCAAGCTGATCGCCAATTTCGCCCGCCATGTCTGCGGCCTCAAGGGCGACTGGACCATGGCCGAATTCCGCGCGACCAAGATCGCCGAAATTCGCGAACAGGTGGGCGATGGCAAGGTGATATGCGGCTTGTCCGGCGGCGTCGACAGCGCGGTGGCCGCCGTGCTGATCCATGAGGCGATCGGCGATCAGCTGACCTGCGTGTTCGTAGATCATGGGCTGATGCGCGCGGGCGAGGCGGAGCAGGTGGTTTCGCTGTTCCGGGGCAGCTACAATATCCCGCTGGTCCATGTGAACGCCGAAACGCTGTTCATGAAGGGGCTGGAAGGCGTCACCGATCCCGAAGCCAAGCGCAAGTTCATTGGCAAGACCTTCATTGACGTATTCGAGGATGAAGCGAAGAAGATCGGCGGCGCGGCGTTCCTGGCGCAAGGCACCCTCTACCCCGACGTGATCGAAAGTGTCAGCTTCACTGGCGGGCCTTCAGTCACGATCAAGAGCCACCATAATGTCGGCGGCCTTCCCGAGCGCATGAACATGAAGCTCGTCGAACCTCTGCGCGAACTGTTCAAGGATGAAGTGCGCGAGCTTGGCCGCGAACTGGGGCTACCGGACGTCTTCGTCGGCCGCCACCCCTTCCCCGGGCCCGGCCTCGCGATTCGCATTCCCGGAGAAGTGAGCAAGGAACGCTGCGACATATTGCGCAAGGCGGACCTCATCTATCTGGAGGAAATCCGCAACGCCGGGCTGTATGATGCGATCTGGCAGGCCTTCGCCGTGCTGCTGCCGGTGCGGACCGTCGGCGTGATGGGCGACCATCGCACCTATGATAGCGTCTGCGCCCTGCGCGCCGTCACCTCGACTGACGGCATGACGGCCGACATCTATCCCTTCGACGCCGCCTTCCTGAGCCGCGTCGCAACTCGTATCATCAACGAGGTGAAAGGGATCAACCGGGTGGTCTACGACTATACATCGAAGCCGCCGGGCACGATCGAGTGGGAGTGAACCGGTAAGCGGGAGAAGTTATTCCGCTCGCAGCACGCAGCGGTGACGCGTTCCTGAGAATGCAGGAACATGGGGCAAATCAGCGGAAGCTATACTCCGGGCGTGAGAGCCACTAGCTCTGGCCTCATGACTATCGCTTCACTTGGCCATCCCGTTTACCGGGACATGCCCGCCACCATCTTCGAAAAGATGTCCGCGCGGGCGCGGCAGGCGGGCGCGATCAATCTGGGACAAGGTTTTCCCGACGCTCCGGGACCAGCCGATATCTTGCGGGCAGCCGCAGACGCCCTGCTAACGCGGTCGAGCCAATATCCTCCGAGCGGAGGCTTGCCCGAACTGCGCGCGGCGGTGGCGGATCATTATGCGCGGCATCAGCAACTGGACCTTTCCGCCGAAGAAGTGATCGTCACGTCCGGTGCTACCGAAGCCATCGCTGCCACCCTGCTGGCGTTGATCCAGCCGGGTGACGAGGTCATCCTGTTCGCGCCGCTCTACGACGCCTATCTGCCGCTGGTCGAGCGCGCGGGTGGCGTGGCGCGCGTAATCCGGCTTGCACCACCCTGCTGGCGGATCACGCAGGAGGCGCTGGAGGCCGCCGCAAGTTCGCGCACCCGCCTGCTGCTGCTCAACAATCCCCTCAACCCCAGCGCCGCCATTATGGACAGGGAGCAACTCAGCCTGATCGCGCGCTTTTGCGTTGAGCGCGACCTGATCGCCATTTGCGACGAGGTTTGGGAGCATGTCACCTTCGAAGGACTGGCACATACCCCGCTCATGGGCCTGCCTGGCATGCGCGGCCGTACTGTAAAGATCGGGTCGGCAGGCAAGATCTTCTCCCTCACTGGCTGGAAGGTAGGATGGATGTGCGCCGCTGCGCCGATTGCGACGCTGCTCGGACGCGCACATCAATTTCTGACCTTCACCACGCCGCCCAATCTGCAATGGGCGGTTTCGGAAGGGCTCGGCAAGCCGCACGCGTGGTTCAGCGCCGTGCGCGCGGATTATCAGCGATCGCGCGACCGGCTGGCAAGCGGCCTCCGCGCGGCGGGCTATGTTGTCGATCCCGGAACTGGAACCTGGTTTTCCACCATAGATCTTGCCGCGTCCGGCATCTCTCTCTCCGATCAGGCATTTTGCGAAAGAATCATCGGCGAGGCTGGAGTGGCCGCTATTCCTGTCTCCGCCTTTTACCCCCGTGATCCCATTACCCATCTGGCCCGGCTCTGTTTCGCCAAGAGCGATGCGGTGATCGACGAGGCTGTAGCACGTCTTGCCCGCTTCAGGGCATCGCTTGGTTGAGCGGCAGAGAAGGCTTGCCGTGTCGACTTTAGGCGTCTAGATTCACCTTTCGTTCCGTTGAGGGGTTTACATGGACAGTCTGATCATCCTTTTGACTGCGGTGGCCCTGTTGGCGGGACTGGGCATCGGATGGCTGTTGCGGGGCAAGGCTGCTGCCCCGGCTTTGGCTGAAAAAGCGGAGCTTGCCGCTAAGCTGGAAAGCGCGACAGCGCAGCGGAATGGCGCGTTGCAGGAGCTTGTGGTGGCGCAGGATCGCGCCGCGCAGGCGGGAGAGCTTGCGCGGCGGCTGGAGGAAGAACGCGCCGCAAGGGAAGCGGCGGCCAGGGAACTTGCGGCGCTCCGCTCGGACGCGCAGGCGCGGGCCGAAGCGTTCGAGGCGCAAATCAGGGCGCTCAAGGATGCCAAGGAACAGCTTTCAGCCCAGTTCAGCGAAATCGGCGGCAAGCTGCTGCATCAAGCTCAGAGCCATTTCCTGGAGCGCGCTGATCAGCGGCTGGCGCAGGCACATGAAAAAAGCGAGGCGCAGCTCAAGCAATTGCTGCACCCGGTCAATGAGACCATCCAACGCTACGACCAGAAGATCACCCAGATCGAACAGCAGCGCACCGAAGCCTATGGCATCTTGCGCGGTGAGATCGAATCGATGCGCACGGGGCAGGAAGCAGTTCGTGCGGAGGCGCAGCGGCTGGTCGATTCGCTGCGTCATGCGCCCAAGGCGCGGGGGCGCTGGGGCGAACAGCAGTTGCGCAATGTGCTGGAAACATGCGGCCTGTCGGAGCATGTCGATTTCCGTACCGAGGTAAGTGTCGAGGGGGAAGAAGGCCGGTTGCGCCCGGACGCTATCCTGCGGGTGCCGGGCGGGCGGGCTCTGGTAATTGACGCCAAGGTGTCGCTCAACGCCTATCAGGATGCCTATGGGGCCGATGGGGAGGAGGAACGCAAGCGCCTGCTCACCGCTCATGCCACTGCGATGCGCGCTCATGTCGAAACGCTGGGCCGGAAAAGCTATGCTGAGCAGTTTGAGGAAGCGCCTGATTATGTGATCATGTTCGTTCCGGGCGAGCATTTCCTGTCCGCCGCGCTGGAGCATGATCCGCAGCTCTGGGACCATGCCTTCGCCAAGCGGGTGCTACTGGCGACCCCCACCAACCTGATAGCCATCGCGCGGACGGTGGCGGCGGTCTGGCGTCAGGAGAAGATGGCGGACGAGGCCAAGCGAATCGGTATGCTTGGAAAAGAGCTTTATGAACGGCTCGCGGGCGCGGCGGCTTCCTTGCGGAAGCTTGGCAACCGGCTCAACGGAGCGGTGGGCGATTATAACGCCTTCGTCGGCAGCTTCGAAGGAAGGGTGCTCGTCACCGGGCGGAAGCTGCGCGATCTCAATATCGAAACGGGCGGCAAGGAACTGGAGCAACTGGAGCCTGTTGAAGCACTTGTGCGGGAGCCTGCTTCACCCGAAGCGCTTCATCCCCTGGAAATGCTGCCTAGTGCCGCAGAGTGACAGCAGCGGCTCAGTACAAAATAGCGAGCGATCTAATTGATTGTGAGCATTGCTTGAGGGCGTGACCAGATTGCGCGGGGCTGCTGCAACTGGCATGGCCCGTCCCATGGCTCGCATCGGCCTTCTTGGCGGCTCCTTCAATCCTGCGCATGGCGGCCATCGCGCCATTTCGCTCTTTGCCGCCGAGGCGCTTCGCCTGGACGAAGTCTGGTGGCTGGTGTCGCCTGGCAATCCGTTGAAGCCGCGCGCTGGAATGGCGCCCTTGTCCGCCCGGTTGCAGCACGCCAAGGCCGTGGCGCGTGGGTCCATCATCCGCCCGACAGCCATCGAAAGGCAACTTCGCACGCGCTACACGGCCGATACGCTGCGGCGGTTGCAAGCGCGCTACCCGCGTCACCGTTTCATCTGGCTGATGGGATCGGACAATCTGACGCAGTTCGCCCAATGGAGGGATTGGCGCGGCATTGCGCGGCGAATGCCCATTGCAGTTATCGCCCGGCCTTCTTATGATAAGGACGCCTATGGCTCTGTGGCCATGGCATGGCTGCGGCGTTCCGTCCGGCCCGCGCGCCAGAGTGCAGACTGGACGGAGTGGAGACCGCCGGCGCTTGTGCTTTTGCGCTTTCGCCCTGATCCAAGATCGGCGACCCTGCTGCGGCAGGCCGACCCTCTCTGGCATCGCGAATATGAACATGCACGTGTGCGCGACCCGCTCACGCGCCGGATGATTGTCTAGAATGGAGCCTCTTTGACCAGAACCCAACCCGCCAACGATACGGCGCAGGACGCCGACAGCGTTGCAGCCCTGCACGCCCTGGTGCTTAAATCGCTCGATGATGACCAGGCGCAGGAAACCATCTCCATTCCCCTGGAGGGCAAGAGCAGCATCGCCGATCATATGGTGATCGCCAGCGGCCGTTCCTCGCGGCAGGTAGCGTCCATGGCGCAGAAGCTTGCCGAACGGATCAAGCAGGCCACTGGCCGCTCCGCGCGGGTGGAAGGCCTGCCGGTCGCGGACTGGGTGCTGATCGACGCAGGCGACGTCATCGTCCACCTGTTCCGCCCGGAAGTGCGCAGCTTCTACAATCTGGAACGGATGTGGGGCTTCGTCGACGCGCCGGTGGCTGGCACCGCCTAAGCCTTCGACAAGGCGCGCGATCACGGCTAGGGGCAGGACATGCTGCTCCACATCATCGCGCGCGGAAAGATCGGGCGTTCGGCCGAGGCGGAACTGGTCGAACGCTATGTGAAGCGGCTGACGATGCCGCACAGGATCACTGAACTGCCCGACAGAGGCGGCAAGGTGCCGCCCGCTCAGCCGGGAACGGTCATGGTGATGCTGGATGAAAAGGGCCGGCAGCTCAGTTCCATGGATTTCGCCCGCCGCATCGAGGGATGGCGCGATGCGGGGACCCGCGAATGCCGCTTCCTGATCGGGGCGGCGGATGGCTTTGACGATGCGGATCGGTCCGGCGCGGACCTGCTGATCGCCTTTGGCGCGATGACATGGCCGCATATGATGGCGCGTGCGATGCTCGCCGAACAACTCTGGCGCGCCTGCTCCATCCTGTCGGGCCATCCCTATCACCGGGAAGGGTGAACCGGGGCGCGCGCCCATATGCTCGACAGGAGCCCGGCTTTGCGCCTAGACCTGTTGCGGGTTTGCGGAAGACACCGCGGTCGGGGGACAGGTTGAAACGGTCGGCGATCATCGCAGCGTTACTGGCCGCGGCCGCCATGGCGGGGACAGCGCGCCTGACCGCCGCTCCCGGATCAGGCATCATCCTGCAAGGCACCGGTCGCACCAGCCTGCAACAGGAGCAGGAAGCGCTAAGGACGGCAAGGCTGCAATCGGATCAGGCGCGGGAGCGGTCGGAACGGCTGGAGCGGCAGG
>NZ_ATHO01000025.1 GCF_000445065.1 Sphingobium quisquiliarum P25
GAGGCGGCCGGTCCGATCGACGGCGCTGCTTCCGCGCCGCTGGATCCCCATGCGGCGGCTCCGCTGCAGCCAGCCGCGCACCCCAAGCAGTCTGATCTCGCCGAGGAGGTCGGCGCCAAGCTCGCCATTTTCGAGGACATGGTCTTCCCGACCCCGGCCCAGATCGCGACCATGCGCAAGATGGACACGCTGCGCCACATGGGCCTCCATCAGGCCAGCAGCGTGCAGCGCCGCGCCTACCGCTTCCTCCAGCCTTCGGGCGCCGGGAAGAGCACCTGCGCGAAGCTGTTGAAGAAGTCGGTCGAGAACCAGCCCGGCCGCGACCGGTCCAAGAAGCCGGTCCTCCACGTCACCCTCTCCACCACCGGAACGCCGAAGAGCCTCGCCACCTCGATCCTTTCCGCGTTTGGCGACGGCTACGCCGGCCGCGGCGAGGCCGACATCCTCCTCGAGCGGGTCAAGCTCTGCATCCAGGAGTTCGGGGTCGAGCTGCTCATCATCGACGAGCTCAACCACTTCCGCCAGAAGCATCTCGCCGCGGACGCCGCCAACACCATCAAGAACATTCTCACGCTCGGCTGGGCTCCGGTCATCCTGATGGGCACAGACGAGGCGCAGTCGCTCTTCGCTAACAACCGCGAGCTCAAGAACCGCTGCGCCCCCCAGGACATCCTGCGCCCCTACGACTTCAACGACGAGGACAACGACCTGCCCGTCTGGATCGAGTTCATGAAGCGCATCGACGCCGGTATGGTCTCGCGGGGCGTGCTCGAAGAGAAGTCTGGCCTGAACGACCCGACACTCGCAAAGGACCTGTGCGAGGCCAGCAACGGGCTGATCGGCGAATTCCACAACATCGTGCTCTCCGCCCTCGAGCCGGCGCTCCTCGGCGGCGAGTCACACCTCAGCTACGACCGTCTAATCGAGGCGATCGACGCGTGGTGCCTTGCGGACGGTACCATCGACCACAATCCCCTGCGCCTGCGCCGCACCGGCGAGGCAAAGTAAATATGCCCGGGCCCGTCCTATTCGGGATCGAACCGATCCCGGGCGAAACCCTGATGAGCCTGGTCACCCGCGTGGTGGTCAGGAACATCCTGCCATCGTCCCATGTCATCCTGGAACAGGTCGGGGCCCCGCACGCCCAGAACCCCACTGCCGCCATCGTCCCCGGGTTGGACGAGGCACTGCTCGCCCACATCCTGCGACTGCCCGTCGGAGAGGTCACCGACCGGCGGCACGCGCCCTCCGATGTCGAGGGCTTTGTCCAAAGTTTTGGCGTCACCGTCCGGGCGGACGAGTTGGTCTTCCGCCGCCGCCGCTTCTCACCTGCCGCCATCGCCGCCAGCCCGCACATCCGCGCGACCTGGTCGCATAAGATGGTGCCCTGCGACACCGTGACTTGGGATTATCTCGCCGACGCCTGCCGGTGCGGTGCCGTCCAGCGCTGGCGCGCTGCTTACCATCTCGACCGCTGCGACCGGTGCTGTCGGCCGCTCGCGCGCGTACCCGCCGAAACGGTCGATCCGTCTTTGCGCGACGGACTGGCCTTCCTTATCGGCCTGATCGATTCAGCCGAAGATGTCCGCCATGCGGCACGCGCCCAGCTTCCTGGCGCGCTGTACGAATGGGACGGTGGCATGGTCTTCGAACTTGCGCTCGCTCTGACTAATCTCACCGCGACGTCCTACATCACCCGTCGAGGCCATCAGCCTCCCGACGACGACCTGCTGTGTTACACCCAGGCGCTCTCCCAGACCGCCGATCTCATCCGCGGCTGGCCGCATTCCTTGCTTCCGGCGCTGGAGGCTGCCGTCGTCGACCGCTCCCTTTCACGGCGCAACGTCCGCTACACCGGCATCGCCGACTACATCCCTGCGCTCGACAGCGAGGTGCTGCCACCCATCGTCCGCGAGGAGATCAACCGCGTGCTAGCGCCCATCGCCACCGCTGCAGGCACCACGCCTGACGACCAGATCGCGATGATGGATGCCGTTGACCTCTCCGGGTGGCCGCTCGGCACCCTCGCCGAAGAGCGCCGCGCCGGCCGTCTGAAGACCCGCATATGCTTCCGCGCCAACCGCGTGTTCCCCGCCCTCGACCGGGCGGAGGTCGTCTGGCTTCGTGACTTCCGCGACAACCGCAAAAGCGCCGAGGCCCTCTCCTCCGCGCTCCATCTCCCCCGGTATGCGGTTCCCCAGCTCGCGGATGCCGGCCTCCTCACGATCGAAAAGCATCCGTTCGTGGTCTCACTCTTTGACGCCCATCAGCTCCACAAACGCGAGCTGGCCGAGTTCGTGGCCGCCCTCCAGGCGGCTCAGGTCCCCTCCGACGCCATCGATAATCCGGTTCCGCTGCACCGCGCCGCACGCGCCATTGGGGGAGGGCTCAAGCCTTGGGGCGTGATCTTCTCTCGCATGCTAACAGATGCCTCGGTAACCGATCGCATCGCGTTCAGCATGACCGGCGGGTCGATCAACAGGATCTGCATCTCGGCAGCGGACGCGCGCGCGCTGCGCAATCTGAACCTGCGTCACACCCAGCCGAGCGTAATCGCACCCCGCTGTTCGCAACGCGATGCACTGGAGATCCTCAACCTGCCGGCCAAGCACGCGCACCTCCTTAAGCGGTTTGCTGGGGCGGATGACGAATGGCTAATGGATTGGGGCGACGTGCTGCGTCTCGCCGGTGACCGGCTCACGCTCACCGAGATGGCCGCGCGGGTGGACATGAACGGGGCGAAGCTGGAAGCACTGCTCGAGAGTGAAGGTTGCCCGCGGAGCGACGACTTCGGATGGTTGCGCACGCCGGCGCTGAAGGCGCTCTCGCGAATCTAACTGCTGAGGATTGCTGGATAATGGCCCGGCGGGGGGTACCCCGGCCGGGCTTCTTCTTGCCAAAATGGCGCATTAAGTAGCGTTTGAACCGCTCTTAAGTAGCTTTGGCATGGCAATGGTGCCGCTTACGTGACTCGAACACGTGACCCTCGCATTACGAATGCGATGCTCTACCAACTGAGCTAAAGCGGCGTTGGTGGGGCAGATAACAGCGGTTGATGCGCAGGACAAGCGGGCAATGCAAATGGCCGCGTCATCTTCCGCGCCCGGCCGCTTAGCCGCGTCGCAGGGCGCGCGCCTCCTCTTCACGGCATGTTTACCATCCGGTGGCAGTGTCGATTCTCAGGAAAAGCTTTTTCTGGGCTAAGGACGCACCCATGGACACTCTGCAAGGGTATGACATCGTCAGTGATCAGGACGATCTGGATCATGCCGGCGACGCAGCCATCGAAACGCCCGCGAACGTCGGGACGGACGAGCGGCGGATGCAGGTGCGTGCCTATAATTATTGGGCGTCGCTGCTGGGCGACCGGACGCTGCCGTCGATCGAGGATCTTTCGCCCGGCGAGCTGGAGGATTTCGGCCCCAACAGCGTGCTGCTGGATTTCAGCGCCGGGATCGAAAATCCCGCGATCGTCTATCTGGGCACCGGGTTGCGCCGGGAATGCGCCATCGAAGGACGCATAGAGCATATCAGCGACGTGCCGCCGCGGTCGCTGCTGTCGCGCCTTACCGACCATTATTTGCAGATCATCGCCAATGCCGCGCCGATCGGCTTCGAAGCGGGCTTCGTCAACCAGCGCGGGGCGGACATATTGTATCGCGGCATATTGATGCCCTTCTCCTCCGATGGCGAGACGATCGATTTCGTCTTCGGCGTGATCAGCTGGAAGGAATTGGCGAGCAACGACGTCAGCGAGGAAATCGGGCGCGAAGTCGACGCCGCGCTGCGTAGTTCCGCCATTGCCGGGGAGGTCACGCCGATCTGGGCGGATGGCCCCGCCGCCGATGAGGATGACGCAGGCACTCTGGACCTTGGCGGAATGGAAACGCTTGGGGAGGACGCGCCGCTCGCCGACTGGCTGGCGCTGGCCCGTGACGGGGTGGAGCAGGCCCGCACCAGCGAGGCGCGCAGCCATAACGCGCTGTATCGCGCCATCGGCCTTGCCTATGACTTTGCGCTGGCGTCCGAAGGCGCGCCCGGCGACTATGCCGAAATGCTGAGCGATGCGGGGATCAAGGTTCAGGCGCGCAGCCCGCTAACGGCAGTGGTCAAGCTGGTATTCGGCGCGACCTACGACAAGACCAGGCTGACCGAATATACGACGGCGCTGGAGCATGCGAAGGCCGCCGGAATGAAGATGGGGACCTTCGCCGATTATCTTGGCCGCTATGAAGGCGGGCTGAAGGCGCTTGTCCGTGACGCGCGCACCCAGCGCCGCAGCAGCCTGCCCGCACGTCCCGACCGCCGGGAAGCGGCGCGCAGCGCGATGAAGGCGGCGGCGCCCCTGGACCTGGGCACGATCACCACCGACCAGGACGGCCTGGCCGTGGTCGTGGCGCGGCGTGAGGCGGACGGGTCGCTGGCGATCGTGGGAGCGCTGCCCGGCGGGCTGGACCTTGGCCAGCGCGTGATCATGGCGGCGGTCGCCTGACCGGAAGCGCGGGCGCTCGCATCATTATTCTAGCTCAAGGCAACTTAATTACCAATCCGGGTTGAGCCCCGGTGATGGCTGACGCATATTGCCCCGATCCGAGGAGGCATGGCGGCCATCCGCGACCTCCTCCGTTACTGCACAGGCGGGACGAACCTGCCGGGAAGAGGTTGCAAATGACGTTACTGGCGGACTCGCAGTCCAAAGAGGTCGACCGTTCCATCCTTTCAGCATTGGAAGCGGCTCTGGCGAAGGGGAGCATCCCCGGCGAGAGCGAGGATTTCGACGATCAGGCCCTGTCCGCCGCCGCCACTTTCCTGGGACGCACCGCGCAGGTCCGCAAGCATGGCCAGATCGCCATGGCGATCGAGACTTTGGGCGAGGGCGCGCATGGGCGCTACATGCGCATCGCGATCATCAATGACGACATGCCTTTCCTGGTGGATTCCATCGCTGGCACATTGGCGGCGGCGGATGTCACCATCTATCGCCTGCTTCACCCCGTCCTGTCGGTGAATCGCGACGGCAAGGATCAGTTGATCGCCGTCCTGGACGATGACGAGCCGGGCGCGCGCCGCGAATCGGTGATCTATATCGAGGCGGACAGGGCCGATGCGAAGGGCCGCCGCGCGCTGGAAAAGCAGTTGCGCGAAACGCTGGCCGATGTCCGCGCCGCCGTCACCGACTGGCCCAGAATGCGCGAGGCGATGGCGCGGGACGCCGACACCGTGCCCGACAGCGAGGGCGCGGCGCTGCTGCGCTGGTTCCTGGCGCGCCATTTCACGCAGATCGGGCATGAGCGGCGGATGCGCGATGGCACCGTGCAGGCGCCGCTGGGCGTATGCGCGCGGCAGGACACGCCCCTGCTGGCCGAAGCGACGCGCGAAGCCGCCTTTTCCTGGTTCGAGGAGGGCAAGCGCAACCCGCTGATCATCAAGTCGAACCATGTGTCGCGCGTGCACCGGCCCGTCCTGCTGGACCTGATCATCGTGCCCGTGCGCGAGGGCAAGCAGGTGGTGGCGCTGTCCATCCATGCGGGCATGTGGACCAGCGCGGCGCTGGCGGCGACGCCGGACAAGGTGCCGCTGCTGCGGTCGGCCCTGTCGGAACTGATGGAAAAGTTCGGCTTCGATCCGGCCGGTCATGCGGGCAAGGTGCTGGCCCATGCGCTGACGGCCCTGCCCCATGACATATTGATCGGGTTCGATCATGACACGCTGGAGCGGCTGGCGCTGACCTTCATGTCGCTGACCGACCGGCCGCGTCCCAAGCTGGCGCTGGGGACGAGCGCGCTGGCGCGGCACCTCTACGCCTTTGCCTGGTTGCCGCGTGAGGAGTTGACGACGGCGCGCCGCCTGGCGGTGCAGGACATGCTGGCGCAGGCGGCGAACGCGACGGTGCTCAGCTGGTCGATCGCGCTGGAGGAAAGCGGCCTGGCCCTGCTGCGCATCACGCTGGACCTGCGCGACGGCGGCGTGGTGCCCGACGAACAGCCGCTCGACCGGCAGTTGAAGCAGATGGTGCGGGGCTGGCTGCCCGCCGTCGAGGAAGCCCTGGCGGAGATGGAGGAGCCCGGCCGCGCCGCCGCCCTGGCGCAGCGTTTCGCCTCCGGCTTTCCGCTGGGCTACCGCAATGGCGCTGGCCCGGCGGAAGCGGCGATCGACATCCGCCTCCTGCACGGGCTTGCCGGATCTCACGACAAGTCGATCCGCATCTACCGCAACGGCGATGAAGGGGCGGAGCGGCTGCGGCTGAAACTCTACAGCCACGACGTCATCGCCCTTTCCGAAGTCGTGCCTGCCTTCGAGAATTTCGGCTTCCGCGTGATCGATGAGATGACGACCGCCGTTGACGGCGGCGCGCTGGGCCATGTGCAGCGGTTCGTGCTGGAACTGCCCGCTGGCAGCGACGCGGACGGGGTGATCGCCCGCGCGTCCATCGTCACCGAAGCGATCGCGCAGGTGCTGGAAGGCCGCGCCGAAAATGACCGCTTCAACGAACTGATCGTCACCGCGGGCTTGTCGCCGCAGGCGGTGGTCCTGTTCCGCGCGCTGTTCCGCTATCTGCGCCAGACGGGCATGGCCTATGGCCTCGCCACCTTCGCCGAAACGCTGCGGCGCGAGCAGGCGATCGCCCACAGCCTCGTCGCCCTGTTCGAAGCGCTGCACAATCCCGCCGCCAGGGATGGGACGGAAAAGGCAGGCGCGGCGCAGGCCGCGATCGCCGCCGGGCTGGAGCAGGTGAAGGCGATCGACGAAGACCGGGTGCTGCGCCTGCTGCGCGCCGTGATCACCGCGACGCTGCGCACGAATTTCTTCAGCGACTCCGCTCAGGAAGCACTGGCGTTCAAGCTCGACAGCGCGCAGGTGCCGGGCCTGCCCGCGCCGCGCCCCTGGCGGGAGATCTGGGTCTATTCACCGCGCGTCGAGGGCATTCACCTGCGCGCCGGCCCGGTCGCGCGCGGCGGGCTGCGCTGGTCCGACCGGCGCGACGATTTCCGCACGGAGATATTGGGGCTGATGAAGGCGCAGCGGGTGAAGAACGCCGTGATCGTGCCGACCGGGGCGAAGGGCGGATTCTACCCCAAGCAGCTTCCCGACCCGCAGCGCGACCGCGAAGCATGGATGGCGGAGGGCACCGAAAGCTACCGCATCTTCATCCGCGCGCTGCTATCGGTGACGGACAATATCGTGAGCGGGAAGGTCGAGCATCCGGCCAAGGTGCGCATCCTCGACGGCGACGACCCCTATTTCGTCGTCGCCGCCGACAAGGGCACGGCGACGTTCAGCGACGTCGCCAACGCCATCGCTTTGGAGCGCAATTTCTGGCTGGGCGACGCCTTCGCCAGCGGCGGGTCGCATGGCTATGACCATAAGGCGATGGGCATCACCGCGCGCGGGGCGTGGATCAGCGTCAGGCGTCATTTCGCGGAACTGGGCATCGACGTGCAGAGCCAGCCCGTGAAGGTCATCGGCTGCGGCGATATGTCGGGCGACGTGTTCGGCAACGGAATGCTGCTGTCCAAGGCGATCAAGCTGGTCGCCGCCTTCGACCACCGCCACATCTTCCTGGACCCTGATCCCGATCCGGCGAAATCCTGGGAAGAACGGGCGCGTCTGTTCGCCCTGCCCCGGTCAAGCTGGGACGATTATGACAAGTCGCTGATCTCCAGGGGCGGCGGCGTGTTCCCGCGCTCGCTCAAGAGCATCAGGCTCACCCCTGAGGTGCAGGCCATACTGGGCGTTGCCGATACGGAACTGGAGCCTGCCGCGCTGATTTCGGCGATCCTCAAAAGCCCCAACGACCTGCTGTGGTTCGGCGGCATCGGCACCTATGTGAAGGCGGCCGCGCAGAGCCAGGCGGATGTGGGCGACCCGGCCAATGACCGGCTGCGCGTCGATGCGGAGGAATTGCGCGTCAAGGTCGTCGGCGAAGGCGCGAACCTGGGCGTCACCCAGGCCGCGCGCATCGTCTTTTCCCTGCGCGGCGGGCGGATCAACACCGATTTCATCGACAACAGCGCTGGCGTCGACTGTTCGGATAATGAGGTGAATATCAAGATCGCGCTGAACAAGGAAATGGCCGAGGGCCGCCTTTCCTTCGACGCGCGCAACAAGCTGCTGGAAAGCATGACGGATGCGGTGGCGGACATCGTGCTGGAGGATAACCGCCTCCAGGCGCTGGGCCTTTCCATCGCCGAAGCGGGCGGCGCGGCGGAACTGGCCTCATATGTCCGGCTGATCGAGATGTTCGAGGAAAGCGGATGGCTCGACCGGCGGGTGGAAGGGCTCGCCCCCAATGACCAGTTGCTGCGGCGCGGGCAGGACGGGCTGGGCATGACGCGGCCCGAACTGGCGGTGCTGCTGTCAACCGCCAAGCTCGCCTTGCAGGAAGCGGTCGAACATGGCGGCCTGGACGCTGATCCCAGCATGGGCGCCGAACTCGCCGCAGCATTCCCGCCCGCCATGCAGAAGAAGGAAGCGGACGCGATCGCGGCCCATGCGCTGCGCAAGGAGATCATCGCGACGAAGGTCGCCAACCGCATCGTCAACCGGCTGGGCCTGATCCACCCCTTCGAACTGGCGGAGGAGGAAGGCTGTTCGCTTGGCGACCTGGCCAACGCCTTCCTGATCGCGGAGCGGCTCTACGACATTCGCCAGCTATGGGCGGACATCGACGGGGCGGAGATGGCCGAAGGCGCGCGCCTTGGCCTGTTCGCCGACGTCGCCAGCGGCATGCGCGCGCAGATCGCCGATATCCTGCGCGCCCTGCCGCCCGGCACGCTGCCCGGCGAAGGCCATGCGATGCTGGCCAAGGGCGTCGGCAAGCTCGCGTCCCAGGTGGATGAACTGCTGACCAGCGAAGCCATGCGCCGGGTCAATGCCGTGACCGATCACCTGCTGGGCCGGGGCGCGCCCGAAGCGCTGGTCCGGCGCACGGTGGGGCTGTTCAAGCTGGACGGGGCCGTGGGCATAGCGGCGCTGGCGGACCGGCTGAAGGTGGATGAAGTCGACCTGACGCGCGCCTTCACGCATCTGGGCGAGGCGCTGGGCGTCGATTGGGTGCAGTCCACCGCCGCGCGAATGGCGCCGTCCGACCCGTGGGAACGGCTGCTGATATCCGGCGTCGCGCGGGACATGCAGCAGGTGCGGCTGGAGTTTCTGGCGCAGGCAGGCGGCAAGGATGTCGCCGGGCATGTGGAACGCTGGCTCACGGACAAGGCGGCGCGGGTGGCGCAGTTCAGGGGACTGGTGCAGCGCGCCCGTTCCGCCCCGCTGCCCAATGTCGCGATGCTGGCCGAAGTCGCGGGACAGGCGCGCGGGCTGCTGGGGCGGTGATGCTGCCGGGGCGGGCGGATTTTCGTTCGTCCGCCTGTTTGCAGCAGGCTACCCGCCCGCAAGGGGACAAGTATCAGCTACATTTTGATACAATTCCTCAGGCATGACAGGTTTGCAATTGCGAGTCGTTCGCGTTATGAAGCGGCCACTTTTCGTCAGGATCGCATCTCATTCCATGCACGCCCCCGTCAGCGCCGCACAGAAGAAAAAGAAAAGCCGTAAGGCCTTCTGGCTCAAGCAGCTGCACAGCTGGCATTGGATCAGCTCGGCCATCAGCCTGATCGGCCTGCTGCTGTTCGCCTTCACCGGCATCACCCTCAACCACGCCGCCGATGTGGAAGGCGCGCCGCAGACGGTGGAAAAGTCGGCGAGCTTGCCGCCCGCGCTGTTGAAGCAGGTCGCGCCGGACGATGCGCCCGACGCCAAGAAGCCGTTGCCGCCCGGCATCGCGGCCTGGGTGCAAAAGGAAGTCGGGCAGCGCGGCGATGGCGAGGCCGAATGGTCGGCCGACGAAATCTACCTGCCCCTGCCCCGCCCCGGCGGCGACGGCTGGGTATCGATCGACCGGCATAGCGGCGCGGTGACGAGCGAGGCGACCAGCCGCGGCTGGATCAGCTACCTCAACGACCTGCACAAGGGGCGCAATACCGGCACGGTCTGGAAATGGTTCATCGACATTTTCGCCGTGGCCTGCTTCCTGTTCGCGCTGACCGGGCTGCTGCTGCTCCAGCTTCATGCGGCGAAGCGGCCGAGCACCTGGCCGCTGGTCGCGATCGGGCTCGCCATTCCGGCGATGCTCGCCATCATCTTCATTCATTAAGGGGACCCGACGTCATGCAGAGCGGCTACAAACTCATCCTTGGCGGCGGCGCTGCCCTTGGCGCGGCGGCGGCGGGCGGCACGGCTCAGGCGCAGACGATGAACGTCAGCGTCACCATCCCCCGCCTGACGGTCGCCGAATATCACCGGCCCTATGTCGCCATCTGGCTGGAAAAGGAAGGCGCTGCGCCCCGTACCCTGTCGGTCTGGTATGATGTGGACAAGGCGAAGGGCGAAGGTACGAAATGGCTGCGCGACATTCGCCAGTGGTGGCGCGTGTCGGGCCGGACGATGAGCTTCCCCGCCGATGGCGTGAGTGGAGCGACCCGCGCGCCGGGCGAACAGAAGATCGCCTTCACCGCTGGCAAGGGGCCGCTGCCCCGGCTTGGCGCGGGCAATTACACGCTGGTCGTGGAAGCGGCCCGCGAAGTGGGCGGGCGGGAACTCGTCCGCCTGCCGTTCAGCTGGCCGCCCAAAACGGGCGCTGCCGTGCGGGCAAAGGGCAATAGCGAATTGGGCGCGGTCAGCGTCTCCTTCAGCAAATAAGGGGAAATGTCATGAAGGCCAGATATCTCATCGCGGGCGCCATCAGCGCGCTGCTTCTTTCGGGCGCGGCGCAGGCGCACCGCCAATGGATGCTGCCCTCCTCCACCAGCCTTTCGGGCAATGAAAGCTGGGTGACGGTGGATGCGGCCGTGTCCAACGACCTCTTCTATTTCGATCATGTTCCAATGCGGACCGACAATATCCAGGTGACGCAGCCTGACGGTACGGAGGGCAAGATCGAAAACAGCGCGACCGGCAAATACCGCTCGACCTTCGACGTGCACCTGACGAAGCCGGGCACCTATCGCATCGCCAGCGTTTCGACCGGCATCATGGGCGGCTATACGCTGAACGGCGAGCAGAAGCGCCTGCCGCGCGGCACCACCAAGGATAATCTGGCGGCGGCCATCCCGGCCGGAGCCACCAACGTCCAGACGATTGAGGCGTCCAACCGCAACGAGATTTACGTGACGCTGGGCGCGCCGACATCCACCATCTTCAAGCCCACCGGCAACGGCATCGAACTGGTGCCGGTCACTCACCCCAACGATCTGGTCGCGGGCGAGGCGGCGACCTTCCAGTTCCTGCTCGACGGCAAGCCCGCCGCTGGCCTCAAGGTCACGGCGATCCCCGGCGGCAGCCGCTATCGCGACTCGTCCGGCCAGATCGATCTTGTCACCGGCGCCGACGGCAAGCTGACGATCACCTGGCCGCAGCCGGGCATGTATTGGCTGAACGCCAGCACCGGCGGCGGGCGTGAAGGCGGCGAAGGCATGGGCGCGCCGGGCGCCGGATCGCCTGCCCAGCAGCCGCAGCGTCCCGCCGGGCCGCCGCAGCGCCGCGCCTCCTATGTAACGACGCTGGAAGTGCTTGCGCCCTGACCGGCATCCGCATCGCCATCCCTGCCGACCTGCCGCCCGATCAACTGGCCGGGCGGCAGCGGCAGGGCCGCATTACCGATCTGTCGGGCCCGGCCATGGGCACAAGCTGGTCGGCCCGCATCGTCGACGCGCCCCCCGGCTGCGGAGCGGCGATCGCGGACGTGCTCGCCAGCGTCATCGGCGAGATGAGCAACTGGGAAGCCGGGTCCGACATCAGCCGGTTCAACGGGTCGGCGATCGGGGCCTGGGTTCCCCTGCCCCCCGGCATGATGACGGTATTGCAGGCGGGACTCGCCATGGCGCGGCTGTCGGGCGGAGCGTTCGATCCTGCGGTGGGCAGACTGGTCGATAGCTGGGGGTTCGGCCCATCGGGTGCTTCCGCGCCAGCCACGCGGCCGAACCATCCCTCCCCCTGGACGGCCATAGAGGTGGAGCATGGGCAGGCGCGCCGCCTTGCCGATGTGACGCTTGATTTTTCCGGCATTGCCAAGGGATTCGCCGTCGACGCCCTTGCGCGGCGGCTGCGCGATCTGGGCGCGCGGCACTTCCTTGTCGAGATCGGCGGAGAGCTTCGCGGCGACGGCGTCAAGCCTGACGGCCAGCCCTGGTGGGTCGATGTGGAATCGCCGCCCGGCCTGGCTGTGCCGACGCTCCGCGTGGCGCTGTGCGGTCTTTCCGTCGCGACATCGGGAGATTATCGCCGCTTCCGCCTGGAGGGCGGCGCGCGCCTGTCACACAGCATCGATCCCGCGAGCGGCATGCCGGTGGCCAATGACGTGGCGTCAGTGACCGTTCTGCATGACAGCGCCATGATGGCCGACGCGTGGGCGACCGCCATCACCGTGATGGGGCATGAACGCGGCATGGCGCTCGCCACCCGCCACGGCATTGCCGCGCGGCTGATCCGCAGGGAAGGCGGCGGCGGGCAGGAATATATGACCCCCGCGCTGGCGGCGATGCTCGACTGATCGCGCTGCTACGATCTCAAGCGGATGTGGTTTGAAGGACGAAGGGGATTTCGACCACGCCCTTTACCCGCACCGCTTGCCCCTGCTGCATCAGCGGCCGCCAGCGCCATTTGCGCACCGCATCCCGCGCCGCATCGTCCAGGCGGGAAAAGCCGCTGCTGCGGGCGATGGAGATTGCTTCCACGGTCCCGTCCGTTCCCACGGTCAGGGCGAGGACGACCGTTCCCTGCTCGCGCTTGCGGCGGCTCTCAATCGGGTAGCGGGGCGGCTTGCCGGAAACCATCTGCGCGCTGAGATCGCCTCCCTGGACTGTGCTGGGCGGCGAGGGAGCAGCGAAGATGGCTGGCGGCGCTGGCGCGTTCACGGCGGGCGCGTTGATCGCGACTGGCGGCGGAACGGGCGTGGTGGCGACCTGCGGCGCTGGCGCGGGCAGCTTGACGACAGGCGCGGGCGCCACGATCTGCGGCTTGGAAGGCGGCGGCGGAGGCGTATCCTCGGCAGGTGGCGGGGGCGCGGGCGGCGTCAGGTTGACGACGGCAAGATGCGCTTCCTCGCGCCTCTGCACCTGATGCCGCACATGCATGATCGCCATGATCGCCACGGCATGGATGGCAAGGATGAACGCGATGACCGGCCAATTGGGCGATCGGCTCTGACCATAGCGCGACGCCGGTGCGGAAGCTGTGGCCGGGGTCGGGGTAGATGTTGGGATGGGAGACGCAGGCGGCGGAGAGAGCAGGCCCTCTTCTTCCGCATCAATGACCCTGTTCGCTACACTTAGCATGCACCGATCCCCTTTCTGGCAGCAGCCATGGCCGGACTCATGACGCAATTCATAATGAGATACAATTGCAATCTTTGGTTCACAGATGCGAACGCCGGAAAAAGGGTGGGCGAGCGGCAGCCCGAGGAGGAGGAAACACTGCCGCTCGCCCGTTCACCCCGGCATGGGACGAATGCCGGGGATTAGCGCATGAGATACGTCAGAATTTATAGCCCAGCGTGAGCGTCCAGGAACGCCCCTCGCCCGGATTGGCCCAGCCATTGTTGCGGATGCTGGTATAATATTTCTTGTTGGTAAAGTTCTGTACGTTGAGCTGAGCTGTCAGCTTTTCGAAGAAAGTATAGGACAGCATGGCCCGATGCACCGTGTAGGCATCCGACTTGTAAAATATGGTCGTCGGCGTTGTTTGCGCATTGTTCAGGTAAAAGCTGCCCTGATAGGTGATGCCGTAACCGACCTGTAGCCCGAAGGGCAGAGTGTAGGTGGTGAACAGGCTGCCCGAATGCTTGGGGGTGTTCGTCATCGGATTACCCGCCTGCGGATCATAAGCAGGGCAGGTAAGCGCTGTCGTCGTTCCCGGAGGCGTGAAGCTGCTATTCGGGTTGGCAAGGCAATAGTTGGAGATGGACTGCTTCACCATGCTGTCGAGATAGGTGTAGTTGGCGAAGATGGTCCAGTCCTTGGTGATGTTGCCAGACGCGCCCAGCGTGATGCCGTCCACGCGGTTGCGGCCGTCGCCCACCGGCAGGTTGCCCACGAACGGATCGTTGGAGGCGACGCGGTAGTTGGTGCGCTCGTTGCGGAACAAGGCGGCGGTCAACTGAAGACGGGCGTCGAACAGGTCGATCTTGCCGCCGATTTCATAGTTGCGCGCTTCTTCCGGCGACAGGTCGCATGGATCGATATTCAGGTTCGCGGCCGCCGCCAGACCGCAGCCGGAACGCACAGTCGTCGAGGTCGGATTCTTGGAATTGCCATAAGCGATGTAAAGGCTGGCATTCTCCACCGGCTTGTAGACCAGGCCGACACGATAGGAGAATAGGTCATCGACGCCAACCTGACGGCCCCCGGTCAGATAACGGCTCGTCTGCCCAGCCGGAATGGGCAATGCGGGCGGGGTGATCGTATCGGACCGGAAGGTCGCCTTGTTGTGCTCGTAGCGGATGCCGCCATTCAGCTCCAGCCCCTCGACAATCTTCACGGCGGCAAAGGCATAAGCCGCAATGTTGAACGTATCGCTGCGCTGGCGGCTGATCGGCGTCACGTTGACCGGACCGGTATAGTCGGTGGGCACGCCAATGACGATCGGGTTCAGGGCGGGGTTCGGCGCGGCGCCGCCGGGATTGCGCAAGACATTACCGCTGGTGAGCTTATAATCTTCCTGCATCGCCGACGTGCCCAGCACCAATGTGTGGCCGCCGGGGATATTGAAGGTGAAGTCGAGCTGGTTATAGAGCGCCTGGTTTTCCGAAAAGCGGAAGTTGCCGCGCGGTCCACCCGGATAATAGACACCCGGCACCTGACCGGCCGCGCATGCCACGCCGGCCTGGGTCAGGCCGCTTGAAAGGCAATAAGTGCCGCCCTGCGGGGGATCGACCACCAGATCCTGCTCGACGCGCTGCCAGCGCGACAGATTGCGGACCGACAACAGATCGCTGAACTGATGTTCGAAGATGGCGGTCGCCTGATCGATGGTCTGATCCTGGCGGTCGATATTCTTGTAACCGAAATAGCCGCTGTAGGGCACGCCGGGCAGCAGGCCGTCATAAACGCCATTCTTGTAATAGGGCACGCCGTAGAGGGGGACGTTATTATCCTCCTGATGCACGTAGAGCAGCGTCAGCGACGTTGGGCCGCCTACGCCCAGCTTGACGGAAGGCGCAACGCCCCAGCGCTTGTAATGATCGACCTGACGCGCAGGCACGTCATTTTCATGATACATGGCGTTGAGGCGCACTGCGATCTGGTCCGACAGGCGCATATTGCTGTCGATCGTCGCGCGGTAATAATCGGACGTGCCGACGCCCGCCTGGATCAGTGTTTCATCATCCGCCTTGGGCCGCTTGGTGACAAGATTGATATTGCCGCCGATCGCGCCCGATCCGCCAAAGACCGAATTGGCGCCGTTGGTGACTTCGATCTGTTCCAGGTTGAACGGATCGGTACGGCTATATTGCGCGCTATCGCGCACGCCATCGATCGAGATGTCCGTATTGGCGCTCTGCCCGCGTAGGTTGATGTTGTCGCCATATCCGCCGCCGCCTTCGCCCGCGCCGAAGGTGATGCCCGGCACGGTGGACAGCACGTCGCGCAGCGTCAGCAGATTCTGCTTCGAAATCGTCTGGTTGCCGATCACCGTGATCGTCTGCGGCGTGTCCAGCAGCGGGCGGACATATTTGGGCGACTCCGCGCGTTCGACCTTTACCTCCGACTCGTCGATCGCGGTGTCGGTCACTGTCATGCCGCCCAGCTTCGGGCTTTGCGCCGTTTCCTGACCGTGCGCGGCCGATGCGAAGGCGAGAGCGCCCACGCAGCTTAGCGCCAGAAATGACGGCGCGGACTTCATATTCGACATGAGCAGATTCCCCTTTCTGATTTAGTTGAGGGGCCTGCTATTGATAGTAGCTCGCAGAGTCAACGCTATTGCGAACTATTCTTATCTTCACCCAGGCTGAACAGCCAGCATCGCACCGCGCTGGCGAGGTTGGGCGGGTCCGGCGCGGCCAGGCGCTCGACGTCGATGCGGGCGATCAGCGCATTGATGGGCAAGCCCTCCAGCGCCGCGCGGGCGCGAAGCGCGTCCCAGAAAATCGGCTCCAGGCTGATCGCCGTCTGGTGGCCTGCAATCGTGATGCTGCGCTTGACCGGGGCCGCGAATGGCGGCGCTGGCGAAGGCGGGCCGCCGCCCCTGTCACCATTCGCGGCCATGGCGTCAGTACATATGCTGGCCGCCGTTGATCGACAGGGTGCTGCCGGTCACGAAGCCCGCATCCTCGCTGCACAGGAAGGCAACGCCCCGCGCGATTTCCTGTGCATGGCCAAGGCGGCCGACGGGGATTTTGGCGACGATCTTTTCCAGCACCTGCGCGGGCACGGCCGCCACCATGTCAGTGTCGATATAGCCGGGCGCGATGGCGTTGACGGTGATGCCATAGCGCGCGCCCTCCTGCGCCAGCGCCTTGGTGAAGCCGTGGATGCCGGATTTGGCGGCGGCGTAGTTGACCTGGCCATATTGCCCGGCCTGGCCGTTGATCGACCCGATATTGACGATCCGCCCCCAGCCGCGCTCGCGCATGCCGCCGAAGGTCGCCTTGGCCATGTTGAAGCAGCCGCCAAGGTTGATGCGCATGACTTCATTCCAGTCATCGAAGCTCATCTTGGCCAGAACGCCATCGCGGGTAATGCCCGCATTGTTCACGACGATGTCCACCGGCCCCAGCTTTTCCGCCACCGCCGCGCAGCCGTCCAGGCACGCCTGATGATCGCCCACGTCCCACCGGAACGCCTCGATCCCCGTCCGGCCGGTAAAGGCGCGGGCCTTTTCCTCGTTGCCCGCATAGTTGGCGGCCACGGTGCAGCCCATCTCCTTCAAGGCCAAACTGATCGCTTCACCAATGCCGCGCGTTCCGCCCGTGACGATTGCAACTTTGGTCATAACAGCCTCTCCTTGATTGAAACGGACAGAATCTACCTCCCCAGCCACCCGGCAAGTTCGCGATCGATCAGATGGCGATACAGGACCATGGCATCCGGCGAAGCGTTCAGACAGCTTAAATGAGTGAAATGATTACCGCCTGATGACAGGAAGTCCTCCGCCCCGCGCATGGCGATTTCTTCGAGCGTTTCCAGGCAGTCGGCGGAAAATCCGGGCGTCAGCACCGCGACGTCCCTGATGCCCTCCCCCGGCAGGGAGCGCAGCACTTCGTCGGTCGCTGGGCCAAGCCACTTGGCCGCCCCGAAACGCGACTGGAATGTCACGCGCACCTCCCGGCCCAGGGCCTGCGCCAGCAGGTCCGCTGTGACGAGGCATTGGGCATGGTAAGGATCGCCCAGTTCCCGCGTCCGCTCCGGCATGCCGTGGAAGCTGGCGAGCAGCAGGGCGGGCGTGAAATCCAGCGCCGCCAGCTGCCGCTCGGTCGAAGCGCGCAGCGCCTCGATATAGGCGGGGTCGGCATAATAAGGCGGCAAGGTGCGGATCGCTGGCTGCGACCGCAATTTGGCGAGCGCGGCATAGGCGGCGTCGAGAGCGGTCGCGGTCGTCGCCGCGCAATATTGGGGATAGAGCGGGGCGAGCAGGATGCGCCCGCAGCCCTGCGCGATCATGGCGCGCAGCCTGGTCTCGATCGACGGATTGCCATAGCGCATCGCCCAGTCGACCAGCACGTCTCCGCCCACTTCGCCCTGAAGCCGCACCGCCGTTTCGCGTGTGTAGACGGCGAGCGGAGACCCCTCCTCCATCCACACTTCCTTATAGGCGCGGGCCGATTTGCGCGGGCGCGTCAGCAGCACGGGGCCGCGCAATATCGGCTGCCACAGCAGCTTCGGCAGTTCCACCACGCGCCGGTCGGACAGGAATTCGCCAAGATAGCGCCGCACCGAAGCCGGGTCCGGCGCATCCGGCGTGCCGAGATTGATGAGGAGAACCCCGATCCTGTCCACGAGCGTCGTCATGTCCTTGGCAAGAGCGGCAGCTTGCGGAAACGCTGGCCGGTCACGGTAAAAAGAGCGTTGGCGATCGCCGGAGCCACCAGCGGCGCGCCGGCTTCGGTGAGTTCGGCTGGCGGCGCGCTGCTGCGCACCAGTTCGACGGAGATTTCGCCTATATCGGCAAGGCGGGGCAATCCCATGCGTCCCATGATCGCGCGGCGCGGCATGGCTTTCGCATAGGGCACGGACGCGCCCATGGCGAGCGCCAGCCCGTAGACGAGGCCGCTTTCCACCTGCTGCCGGGCGATGTCGGGGTTGATCTGGTCGCCGCCGTCGACGGCCGCGATGATGCGGCTGACGCTGAGCTTGCCGCCGCTGATCGCCGCTTCGACCATGACCGCCGCGTAGGCGCCGTCCATCTGGTGCGCGGCCAGCCCCTGCCCGCTGCCTTCGATCCCGCCCTGCCAGCCGCCCATCGCGCCCACGGTGGTGAGGCAATGGGCAAGGCGGGGATTGCCGCCCAGCATCTGGATGCGGAAGGAAATGGGTTCGATCCCCGCCTGATGCGCCAGTTCGTCGACAAAGCTTTCGGTGAAGAAAGCGCCGTGCAGCCGGGCGTTTCCCGGCGCGAAGCCGATCGGCAGGCCGGGGTCCACCGGAAAATGATCGACCGCCCAATTGGGCAGCGCATAGGGCAGTTCCATGCCCGCCACGGCCAGGCGCGTGGAGCTTTCGGCACTGTCGCGCGCCGCTTCGTGCGGCGGCTTGCGACGGGCGATCCTGTCCCAGGTCTGGCTCATGCCGCAGGGGGCCGCGACCTTGGCCAGCCAGCCGTCGATCATGCCGTTGCGGCCCAGCTTTGCCGCCATGCGCGCATGGGCGGGCGCGCTGGGGCGATCCTGGATCACATCCTCCAGCCGCGACCAGAGCAGTTGCACCGGCCGTCCCATGTCCCTTGCGATCAGCGCCGCCTGAACCCCCGCCTCGACATCCATGCGCCGCCCGAAGGAGCCGCCCGCATGCAGCGGATAGACGGTCACCGCACTCTCCCCAAAGCCCAGCGCATCGGCGATCGCCGCGCGGGCGAGGCCCGGCGCCTGCGCCGCCATCCATATCTCCGCCGCGTCATCAGTCACCCGCGCGGTGGCGCACATGGGCTCCAGCGCAAGGTGCAGGCCCGGATCGACGCTGAACTCGCTGGCGACGATGGCGGCATTGTCGAACAGCGGCGCCAGGTCGCCCTGCGAATAGAGCCGCTGGCCCGATGAGCTGGAAAAGCCCTGCTCCAACGCCGCCTCGATCCTCTCGCTGCTCAGCTGCGCGCCGGTAAGTTCAAACACTGGATCGGCGAGATCGAGCGCCTTGTTCGCCGCCCACCAGTTGGCCGCCACCGCCGCGACCCAGCGGTCATTGCGGACCAGTTTCAGAAATCCGGTGACGCGGCGCGCGGCGGCTTCATCGGCGCTCTTGAACACCGCATCGCCGACCGGCCCCTGACGGATCGAGGCGAAGACCATGTCGGGCAGGCGGATATCGGCGGCGAAATTATGGCTGCCGTCGATCTTGGACGGGGTATCCAGACGGGGAAGGTCCTGCCCGGCGAGCCGATCGGCCTGACCCTGACGGAAGGGCAGGATTTCCGGCAGGCCGAAGGCGGCGGCTTCCTCCGCCACCTCGCCGATCTTGAGCTTTCTCTGGCCGCCATCGGAAATGATGCCGTTCTGGATGTCGCAGCTTTCCCACGCCACGTCCCAGCGGGCGGCCGCGGCCTGGCACAGCAGCACGCGCGCGGCCGCGCCCGCCTCCCGGTAGCTTTTGTGGAACATCGGCACCGACGTGCCCCCGCCCGTCAGCATCAGCGCCTTGCGGGTCGCATATTGATCGATCGCCCAATCGCCCGCGTCCCCGGCGATGCGGGTCCAGTCATTGGCCAGCCACTGCCGCGCGAGCAGGCTGTTGGCGTAAAGCGGGCTGACGGGCGCGCTTTGCACCCCGACCGTCCGCCAGTCCGCGCCCAGTTCATCGGCCAAAATCTGGGGCAGCAATGTGGTGATCCCCTGCCCCATTTCCGTCTGCGGCACGATGACGACGATCTGCCCCGAACGGTCGATTTTCAGAAAGGCGTTGAAGACCGTCTCGCCCGCTGCGGCATTCAGGTTCGGGCGGTAGCTGCGCGGCCAAGCCGCCCAGGCGAGCAGCAGTCCCGCCGATGCCCCGGCGCCCACCAGCAGCGTGCGCCGGTCGATGCCCCTGCTCTGGTCCTTCCGCTGTACAGCTTTCCGCGGTGCGCGCCCCATGAGGCTGGTGATAGAGAGGCTTGGAACGGCTGGAAAGCACTAATCTGCGCTGACCGGGGCAATGTTGAAGCGGCGGATGTCGATGGCCGGGCAGCGGTCCATCACGACTTTCAGGCCAGCGGCCTCGGCGCGGGCGGCGGCGGCTTCGTTGATCACGCCCAGCTGCATCCATACCGACTTCGCGCCTGCCGCGATCGCTTCATCCACCGCCTCGCCAGCCGCTTCGCTGCGGCGGAAGATGTCGACCATGTCGATGGGCACGCCGATATCGGCCAGCCGCGCCCAGACGAATTCGCCATGCACATGCTCGCCCGCTATCTGCGGATTGACCGGCAGCACGCGATAGCCATGGTCCTGGAGCACCTTCATCACGCCATAGCTCGGGCGGTCCGGCCGGTCGGAAATGCCGACCAGCGCGATGGTGCGTGTTTCGTTCAACAGATCGGTGATCTGCCGCGCGTCGTTCAAGGGCATGCGCTGTTCCTTCCTGCCTGCACCGGGAAAGACGCGGCAGGCGGCCGATCCGTTCCCTTGCCCTGCCGCCCCCTTGCTCCGCCATCCCTGCCCGCCGCCGGTCAGGCGCGCAGCCAGTCCGCGACCTTCTGCGCGACGGCGTGGAAAGCCTGCCCGGCGGCCCCTTCGCCAGCGGCAGGCGGGTCGCCCGCGTCCGACCGCACGCGAATGTCGATGGCCAGCGGAATGCGGCCAAGGAAATCCATGCCAAGCTGCGCGGCCGCCGCCTCCGCGCCGCCAGCGCCGAAGGGATCGGAAATCCCGCCGCAATGCGGGCAGCTGTAACCGGCCATATTCTCCACCAAGCCGATCAGCGGCACCTGCGTCTGTTCGAACAGGCTGACGGCGCGGCGGGCATCGATCAGCGCCAGGTCCTGCGGCGTCGACACGATCACGGCCCCTGCGGGCTTGTGCTTCTGCACCATCGACAACTGGATGTCGCCGGTGCCGGGGGGCATGTCGACGATCAGCACTTCCGCGCTGCCCCATTCGGCATCGATCAGTTGCGACAGGGCATTGCCCGCCATCGGCCCGCGCCAGGCGAGCGCCTTGCCCGGATCGACCAGATGCGCCATCGACAGCATGGGAATGCCCAGCGGGCTGTCCAGGGGGATCAGGCGCTTGTCCCTGGCTTCGGGCTTCCTGTCCTCGCTGTTCATCAGCCTCGCCTGCGATGGCCCGTAGATATCCGCATCGACCAGCCCGACGGAAAAGCCCATCCGCTTCAGGGCGACGGCAAGGTTCGCCGACAAGGTGGACTTGCCCACCCCGCCCTTGCCGGACGCGACGGCGATGATCCGCATCGCCTTGCGCTCCGCCGTCATCGCGATGCGGACATCGGTGACGCCGGGGACCGTCAGCCCGCCCTCCCGGATCGCGGCCGCCACCGCATCGCGCTGCCCGGCGGAAAGGCCGCCGACGTCAAGCGCCAGGGTCATCACGCCATCCTTGACGCGCGGGGTGCTGGCGCGTCCGTCCGACAGCGTCTTCAAGCGGGCGGCGAAACTCTCAAGATCGGTCATGACTGCGCCCTCTAGGCAATATTCGTTGCGAAGGGCACTGTTTTTCACCAGCCAGCCTTCCTATAGAGACGGAATGAGAAGATTTTTCGGGTGGATGCCGGGCATCAGGAGCGCCATGGCCCAGGGTCCCTGGGGCAACAAGGGCGGGGGTTCGGATGGAAATGACGGACCGGGCAAGGGCAATGACGGCGGTCCGCGCAATCCCTGGACGCAACCGGGACGGCCTTCGGGGCCGAAGGGGCCTTCCGCGATCGAGGAGCTTCTGCGCCGCAGCCGGGAAAGCTTCGGCCAGGGCGGCGGCGGCTTCGGCAACATGCCACCCCGGCCCAGCGGCAGGGCATTGTGGCCCGCGGCGGTCGGCATACTCGTCCTGCTGTGGCTGGTGCTGACCTGTTTCCACCGCGTCGGCCCGCAGGAGCGCGGCGTCGTCACGCTGCTGGGCAAATATAGCCGCACGCTCTCGCCGGGGATCAGCCTCACTTTGCCCGCGCCGCTGGAAAATGTGACCACCGTCGATGTGGAGGAAATCCGCGCGATCGACATCGGGTCAGCCAGCGCGCAGAGCGAAAATCTGGTGCTGACGGGCGATCAGAACATCATCGACCTCGCCTATTCGGTGCGCTGGAACATCCGCAACCCGGAACTCTACCTGTTTCAGTTGTCCGATCCCGACGCCACCGTGCGGGAAGTCGCCGAAAGCGCCATGCGCTCTGTCGTCGCCAGCGTCAGCCTGGACGATGCGCTGGGCGCTGGCCGCACGGAGATAGAGCAGCAGGTCGAGCAGCGGATGCAGGAGATACTCGACAGCTACAGGTCGGGCATCCGCGTGCAGGGCGTCGCCATCAAGCAGGCCGACCCGCCGACCGCCGTCAACGACGCGTTCAAGGCCGTGTCCGCCGCGCAGCAGACCGCGCAGACCTATCTCAACGAAGCCCGCGCCGCCGCGCAGCAGGTGACGGCCAAGGCGCAGGGCGAGGCCGCTGCGTTCGACAAGGTCTATGAACAATATAGGCTGTCGCCGGACGTCACGCGCCGCCGCATGTATTATGAAACCATGGAGGGCGTCCTGTCCAACGTCGACAAGACGATCGTCGAAAGCGGCAATGTCACGCCGTTCCTGCCGCTTCCCGAATTGAAGCGCCGGGCGCAGCAGGCCGCGCCCAATGCCGCCGCCGCAGCCGGGGAGGAACAATAATGCCCGCCCTGTTGCGTCACCCGGTCGCGCTTGCCCTGTCCGCCATCGCCCTGCTGCTGCTGATCGGCAGCACCGTGGCGATCGTGCCTGAAACCAAGCAGGGCGTGATCGTCCGCTTCGGCGATCCCAAGAAGATCATCAACCGCTACCGCCCGAACGAGGATTTCGGCAAGACGGGCGCGGGCGTCATCCTGCGCTGGCCGTTCATCGACCAGATCGTCTGGATCGACAAGCGCGTGCTGTCGGTGGAGATGGAAAGGCAGCAGGTGCTCTCCACCGATCAACTGCGGCTCCAGGTGGACGCCTTCGCCCGCTATCGCATCGTCGATCCGCTGCGCATGTATATCGCGGCGGGCAACGAGGATCGCGTGTCCGACGCGCTGCGCCCGATCCTGGGCTCGGCACTGCGCAACGAGCTGGGCAAGCGGCCCTTCGCCGCGCTGCTCTCACCCGAACGCGGGCAGGTCATGGACAATATCGAGGCCGGGCTGAACCGCGTCGCTCGCCAATATGGCGCGCAGATCGTTGACGTGCGGATCAAGCGCGCCGACCTTCCCGATGGCGCGCCGCTGGAAAGCGCCTTCACCCGCATGCGCACCGCGCGCGAGCAGGAGGCCCTGACCATCCGGGCGCAGGGCGCGAAGCAGGCGCAGATCATCCGGGCGGAAGCGGACGCCAACGCCGCGCGCATCTATGCCGAAAGCTTTGGCAAGGACCCGCAATTCTATGATTTCTACCGCGCGATGCAGGCCTATCGCTACACCTTCGCCACGGACCGGCAGGGGTCGACAAGCATGGTGCTTTCACGCGACAATGAGTTCCTGAAACAGTTTCAGGGCCGCTAGAATCATTACGGAACCAGCGTCATTCAATGAGGGTTAAGGCAGGGCGGCGCATCCCCATTCTCGCGGAGTCCGCCCTTCCTTCCGCAAGTTCATGAGAGGACCGTTACGAGTGCGTTACGCTTATGCCATCACCGGCGCCCTGCTGCTCGGCGGCACCGCCATCGCCGTAACCTCCAGCCCGAATGTCGGCGCGCAGACCGCGCAGAATGAAGGCATGCAGGCCGCCGCGCCAGCAGGCGCGCCCGCCAGCCTCGCCGACATGGTGGAAAAGCTGCAACCGGCCGTCGTCAACATTTCGACCAAGCAGCGCGTGCAAGTGCAGAACCCCTTCGCAGGCACGCCCTTTGGCGAACTGTTCGGCATGGGCGGCAACCAGCCGCAGACGCGGCAGGCGCAGTCGCTGGGTTCGGGCTTCATCATCTCGTCTGACGGATATATCGTCACCAACAACCATGTCGTGTCCGCGGGCGCGGAGGGCGCGTCGGTCGATTCCATCACGGTGACGCTCACCAATCGCGAGGAATATAGCGCGCGGCTGGTGGGGCGCGACCCGGCGACCGACATCGCCGTGCTCAAGATCGATGCGAAGAAGCCCCTGCCCTTCGTCAAGTTCGGCGACAGCACCAAGGCGCGCGTGGGCGACTGGGTCATCGCCATCGGCAACCCCTTCGCCCTGTCGGGCACGGTGACGGCGGGCATCATTTCGGCGGTGCATCGCGGCACCGGCGGCACCTACGACAAGTTCATCCAGACCGACGCGTCGATCAACCAGGGCAATAGCGGCGGCCCGATGTTCGACATGCGCGGCAATGTGATCGGCATCAACAGCCAGATCCTGTCCCCTTCCGGCGGCAATGTCGGCATCGGCTTCGCCATCCCGTCCGAACAGGCCGCTCCGATCGTGGAGACGCTGCGCAAGGGGCAGAGCGTCAAGCGCGGCTATCTGGGCATCCAGATCAGCCCGCTGGGCGAAGACTTGGCGGATTCGCTGGGCCTTGCCAAGAACCGGGGCGAATTCGTGCAGGGCGTCGAGCCGGGCAAGGGCGCGGATCGTGCGGGCATCAAGGCGGGCGACGTGATCGTCAGCGTCGCTGGCCAGGAAGTGACGCCGGACCAGAATCTCTCGTCCATCGTCGCCAACCAGCCGATCGGCGCGCGCGTGCCGATCGTCATCATCCGCAACGGCCAGCGCCAGACCGTCACCGCCGTGGTGGGCGAGCGGCCTTCGGAAGACGAGCTGAACAGCTTCGTGCAGCAGCAGGATGACGATTTCAGCCAGCAGCAGCCGCCTTCCTCCAGCCCGCAGGCGAGCCAGCAGTCGCTCGGCATCTCCGCCATCCCGCTGACGCCCGGCATCACGCGCCAGCTCGGCATCGCGGCCGACACGCGCGGCATCGTGATCACCGCCGTGGACGGGTCGACCGACGCGGGCGCCAAGGGGCTGCGCCGGGGCGACGTGATCATCACGGCGAACAACCGCCCGGTCACCAGCCAGGCGGACCTCGACGCCCAGGTCAAGCAGGTGGCGGCGCAAGGCCGCAACGCCATCCTGTTGCAGGTGCTGCGGCGCGGCCAGCCGCCCGTGTTCCTGCCGGTGCGCCTGCGCGACAAATAAGGACTGCTTGACGCCAGACGGATCATGACGAGCCGCGCTTGCCGCGATGACGCGCTTCCCTATAGTGTGGAAGCCGTCACCGGCAGGCGCGGCTCGAACCATATGAGGGGGGACGAGGGGGAAATGAGCGAGGGCATCTTCATCGGTCTTGGCGCGCCGGAAAAGGACGGCGGCGTCCCGCAGATACTGAACCTGCGCCGCGCCAACCGGCACGGGCTGATCACCGGCGCGACCGGCACGGGCAAGACCGTCACCTTGCAGGGCATCGCCGAAAGCTTCTCCGCGCGCGGCGTCCCTGTGTTCCTGGCCGATGTGAAGGGCGACCTGTCCGGCATCGCCATGGCGGGATCGCCGGCCGCGAAGAATGCGGACAAGCTGGTCGCCCGCGCGCAGGAAATCGGCATCGAAAATTACAGCTATGCCGATAATCCCGCCATCTTCTGGGACCTTTATGGCGAGCAGGGCCATCCGATCCGCACCACCGTCAGCGAAATGGGGCCGCTGCTGCTGTCCCGGCTGATGGGCCTTAACGAAACGCAGGAAGGCGTGCTGTCGATCGCCTTCAAATATGCCGACGAGGAAGGCCTGCTGCTGCTCGATCTAGGCGATCTTCAGGCGATGCTCGCTTATTGCGCGGAGAATGCCGACACATTGTCCGCCCGGTACGGCAATGTCACCAAGGCCAGCGTCGGCGCGATCCAGCGGCAGTTGTTGCAGCTTGAAAGCCAGGGCGGCGATCATTTTTTCGGCGAACCCGCGCTCGACATCCATGATTTCCTGAAAGTGGACGATCAGGGCCGCGGCTATGTGAACATCCTCGCGGCCGACAAGCTGATGCAGAGCCCCAGGCTCTACGCCACCTTCTTGCTGTGGCTGCTGTCCGAACTGTTCGAAACGCTGCCCGAAGCTGGCGACCCGGACAAGCCGGTGCTCGTCTTCTTCTTCGATGAAGCCCATCTGCTGTTCGACGACGCGCCCAAGGCGCTGACCGACAAGATCGAGCAGGTGGTCCGCCTGATCCGGTCGAAGGGCGTGGGCGTCTATTTCGTGACGCAGAACCCGATCGACATTCCCCAGGAGGTGGCGGGCCAGCTTGGCAACCGCATCCAGCATGCCCTGCGCGCCTTCACGCCCCGCGACCAGCGGGCGATCAAGGCGGCGGCGGAAACATTCCGGATCAATCCGGATCTGGACGTCGCGACCGCGATCACCGAACTCAAGGTCGGCGAGGCGCTGGTCTCGCTGCTACAGGAGGATGGCTCGCCCGGTATCGTGCAGCGGACGCTGATCGCCCCGCCACGATCGCGCCTGGGCCCGGTGGACGCCAAGGAACGGGCCATCATCCAGTCCATCTCTCCCTGCGCGGACAAATATGACGCGGCGGTCGATCGCGAATCGGCCGAGGAGATATTGGCGGCACGGGGCGAGGCCGCCGCCGCAGCGGCGCAGGCCGCCAAGGCGCAGGCGGAGAGCGAAAAGGCTGCCGCCGCGCAAGCCAGGGTCGAGGCGAAGCAGCGCGCCGCCGAACTCAAGGAGCAGGCGCGCCGCGACGCCGCCGCCGCGCGGGAAGCCGCCAAGCCGTCGGCATTCGACAAGGCGGTCCAGTCCGCCACCCGCTCCGCCGCATCCTCGGTCGGGCGGCAGGTCGCGAACGAGATCGGCCGCGCCGTATTCGGCGGATCGTCGCGGCGCTCGTCATCATCGGGCGGTCTGGCCGGACGGCTGGTTCGCGGCATATTGGGCGGGCTGTTCCGCTAAGGCATGTCTAAAATGGGGGGAGAAGACCGATGCGCATGACGATGATGATGGCGGGCGGCGTGGTGATGCTGGGCTTTGCCCTGCCCGCCATGGCTCAGTCGGGCCGCGAACTGCGCCGCGCCGCGGACGCCGCGATCGTCAGCGAGATCGCGAGGGACCGTCAGGCGGAGCGCGACGCGAAGAGGCAGCCTTACGCCTCCCCCGGCTATGGCCCGATCAGCACGGCCGGGGCGGCGAGCAGCGCCTGCGCCGCCAAGGCGCGCGAGCAGGCCGGACCGGGGGCCGCCATTCTGGGCAAGCCAAGGGCCAGTTCCATGTCGACCGGATGGGAGGTCGAGGGCGAGGTCGGCCCCTATGGCGGCTTGCGCTCCGTGCCTTTCATCTGCTCGGTCCGCAATGGATCGGTGAGCGGCATCCTGATCGACCCGGAAAGATGAGCGGGCGCGAAGCAGCGCCTTCCCTTTGAAAAGAAACGCTGCGCGCCTTCTCTACCAGGCGAGTTGCTTATCGGGTGGAGCAAGGGCAAAGGATAGCGCATGACGGCTCACGCCCATCCGCGCCATCCGCTGCGCTTCGGCAATTTCCGCGCTTATCTGCTCAGCCGCTTTGCTGCCGTGCTGGCGCAATATGCGATGATGATCATCCTGGGCTGGCAGGCCTATAATATCGCGCGCGGCACGATGAGCACATCGGGCGCCGCCGCGCAGCTTGGCCTCATCGGCCTCGCGCAGTTCCTTCCGCTCTTTTTCCTGACGCCGCTGACCGGCTGGGTCGCGGATCATTTCGACAGGCGCTATATTTCCCGCATCACCCTGCTCGTCCTGATCGCGGCGTCGGGCGTGCTGGCGATCGCCACCTATGAAGGGTGGGTCAGCCTGCCGCTGATCTTCGGCATCGCCGCTATCGTTGGCATCACCCGCGCGTTCAACGGGCCAGCCTATTCCGCGCTCGCCCCGAATCTCGTGCCGCGCGAAGTGCTGCCCAACGCCATCGCGATTTCCAGCGTGGCGTGGCAGACCGGCATGATCGCCGGCCCTGCCCTGGGCGGCTATGCCTATGCGATAGAGCCGTGGGGCGCTTATGCCGTCGCATCGGGGCTGTTCGTTCTGGCCCTGAGCGGCATGATGCTGATCGGCCCGGTGCCGCAGCCGCCGCGGGACACCAGCCGCCATCCCATCCGGCAGATGATAGACGGCTTCGCCTATGTCCGCTCCAACCGGCTGGTGCTCGCCACCATCACGCTGGATCTGTTCGCGGTGCTGCTGGCAGGGGCGACGGCGCTGCTGCCCGTCTATGCGCGCGACATCCTGCATGTGGGGTCCAGGGGCCTTGGCCATCTCGCCGCATCCCCCGCCATCGGCGCGGGGGTGACGGCGCTGTTCTTCTCCATCCGGCCCATGCAGCGGGAGGTCGGCCTGAAAATGCTGGCGGCGGTGGTCATCTTCGGCCTGTCCACCATCCTGTTCGGCTGCACCGCCTTCATGCCGTCCAGCATTTCCATGGAGGTCGGCATCGCCGCGCTGGTGATGCTGGGCGCGGCGGACATGGTATCGGTCTATGTGCGCCAGTCGCTGATCCAGCTTCATACGCCCGACGCCATGCGCGGCCGCGTGTCCAGCCTGTCGCAGCTCACCGTATCGGCCTCCAACGAACTGGGGGAAGCGGAATCGGGCTTCCTCGCCGCGCTGGTCGGCCCCATCGCCGCAGTGATCGGCGGGGGCGTTGGCGCTATCATCATCACGCTCTTATGGGCGCGACTCTTTCCAGAGCTGCGCCTTGCACGTACCTTCGACCCACCCGACATGAGGGAGGCCGACATCAGCCAGGAGAAGGCCATATGAAAGCTGCCAACATTCTCGAAACCATCGGCAACACGCCGCATATCCGCGTAAGCCGCCTGTTCGGCGATGCGCCGGACGGCACCGAAGTCTGGATCAAGTCGGAACGCTCCAATCCGGGCGGGTCGATCAAGGACCGCATCGCCCTGTCCATGATCGAAGCGGCCGAAGCATCGGGCGACCTGAAGCCCGGCGGCACCATCATCGAACCCACGTCCGGCAATACCGGCGTCGGTCTGGCCATGGTCGCGGCGGTCAAGGGGTACAAGCTGGTGCTGGTCATGCCCGAAAGCATGTCGGTCGAACGCCGCCGCCTGATGCTGGCCTATGGCGCGACCTTCGACCTGACGCCGCGCGAAAAGGGGATGAAGGGCGCGATCGAACGGGCGCTGGAACTGGTCGAGCAGACGCCCGGTTCCTGGATGCCGCAACAGTTTGAAAATGCCGCCAATATCGACGTGCATGTCCGCACCACGGCGCAGGAGATCGCGGCCGACTTCGCCGACAGCCCGATCGACGTGCTGATCACCGGCGTCGGCACCGGCGGCCACATCACCGGCGTGGCGGAAGTGCTCAAGAAGCTGTGGCCGAACGTCAAGGTCTATGCGGTGGAGCCGACCCTGTCCCCCGTCATCAGCGGCGGGCAGCCGGGGCCGCACCCCATACAGGGCATCGGCGCCGGCTTCATTCCGGCGAACCTGCATACCCAGCTTCTGGACGGCGTCATTCAGGTCGATCCGGCCGACGCCAAGGAATATGCGCGCCGCGCCGCCCGCGAAGAAGGCATGCTGGTGGGCATATCGTCCGGCGCGACGCTGGCGGCGATCGCGCAGAAGCTCAAGGAACTGCCCGCGGGCAGCCGCGTTCTGGGCTTCAACTATGATACCGGCGAACGCTATTTGTCGGTGCCTGACTTCCTGCCCGAATAGGATCGCGCCGGAGCGGGCATGATCGACGCTTCACCCATGGCCCGGCCGCATCCCGCGATGTGGCTGATATGGTTCATGCTGTTCGCCGGTCTGCCCCTTGCGGTCGCCGGGTGGGAGGCGCGCAGCCCTGCCGTCCGCGCCTCCGGCCTGACCCTGGTGGAAAAGGTGCGGGTCCGCCGTCCGGCAACGCCGCCGCCTGCGGTGCAGCCCGTCGAGCTTTACGAGTTGAACCGCGATCAGGCCCGCGCCTTCAACGCCGCCATCCCCTTTTCCCGCCTGCCCAACCCTGCGGCGCGGCCCTTCATCTTTTCCGGAACGCCGGTGGATCAGGCGCGCGCGGTCGATTGTCTGGCGGCGGCGCAGCTTTATGAAGCCGGTGACGACGCCATCGGCGAGCGCGCCGTCGCTCAGGTGGTGCTGAACCGGGTGCGGCATCCGGCCTTTCCGAAAACCGTGTGCGGCGTGGTGTTCCAGGGTCAGGAAAGGTCCACCGGCTGCCAGTTCACCTTCACCTGCGACGGCGCGCTGGCCCGCTCGCCCAGCCAGGCGGCATGGGACCGCGCGCGGGAGATTGCGCGGGCGGCGCTGGCGGGCAAGGTGTTCAAGCCGGTCGGCTATGCCACCCATTATCATACCGACTGGGTCGTTCCCTATTGGAGCAGCAGCCTGGACAAGATCACGGCGGTCGGCACCCATCTCTTCTTCCGCTGGCGCGGCTGGTGGGGAACCCCGCCCGCCTTCCGTCTGGGCAAGGCGGCGGGCGAGCCGGTCATCCCCCGCATCGCCCGCTTCTCCTCCGCGCATCAGGCCGATGGCGTGATGATCGCTGGCCTGCCGCCTACGTTGCTGCCGGGCGGAGGCTTGGCCGAACTGGCGGCCAAGCCCCAGCAGGCGATCGGCGCGGACTCAGTCGGGCGGATGATGGCGGGCGCGCGGCTGATCACGATCGCGCCGGGGGCGAAAAGCTTTCTGGTCGAACTGAGCCGCGACAGCCTGCCCGCCAACTGGCCTGCCATGGCGCAGACCTTCTGCGCCGGGCGGCCCGAATGCCGGATCATGGCATGGCGTGCGGGCGGCGCGCCCTCCGGCCTTCCGCTGACCGGCGACCAGATGGAAAGCATGACCTTCGCCTATATCCACAATGCCGCCACCGGATTGCAACGCGCGCTATGGAACTGCACGCAAACCCCGCGCGAGAACAAGGCGGAATGCATGCGCCAGCGGGTGCCGGTGGAACAGGCAAACGCCCCGCCCCCGCTCACCGGCGTAAGGCGCAAGGAGCGGTTCGAAACCGTGACGATCGTTCCCCCGGTGGCCGGTGTGACCGGAAAAACTGGCGAGTGAAATAACGAGTCGTGGTTACGTCCGGCTGGTGAAACAAGGCTTCGACCAGCCCCCCCGGGCTTGACCCGGTGGCCCCGCTGCCTCGGCAACATCAGAGAAGAAGCGCCCCCCTATGTTGCGATATGCCATAAGGATAGCGGAAGGCTGGACGCCGTGGGACCCCAGGCACCTTGAAGATACCGTGATTCGGCGAGGCCCCCGCCCGCGATCTGCACGATCACCTGAACAGTTGCCGGCTTTGTCCTCATGGGAACTGAGCTTTGCGGCGGGCCGCCCCAAATTTTGCGATGGTTCGATGAGCGGGGAGCTGCCCGCAACAGACCTCGCACCGCAGGGGCGGGGACAGGCACAATGATAATAGGCCGTGACGTTTTTGGTATCGATATCTTCAAGCCGCCTCTTCATGAGGGCTGAACGGGCAGACGCGCAGGATCGCCGGATCAATCCTGTCCTGAGCTTGCCGAATTGTCCGGGGTGAAGATCACATGATCATGCCCCAAGCGCGACCTGCTCCGGCAAGGCATCCTAACGCGACAAGCGACTCATGAGAACCCGGTCCAAACTGCGGAACCAGACGCCTGCCTGCGCCAAAATGAGCCAGCCCAATCAGGACAGGCTCTCATTGAAACACGCGCTTCAAAGCTTCTACTTCACTCAATAAAAAAGGGGCCGCCGGGCAGGCGACCCCTTCTATCCTCTCCGCGAAAGCGGGCGGGTCTGTTTATCAGTCGGCTTTCGACTGGAGATTGACGGCCGCATATTTGCCGCGGCGGTCCACTTCCAGTTCGAAGTCCAGGCGGTCGCCTTCATTGAGGGCGGACATGCCTGCGCGTTCGACGGCGCTGATGTGGACGAATGCGTCGGGCTGGCCATCGTCGCGCTGGATGAAGCCGAAGCCCTTCATGGCGTTGAAGAACTTGACCGTGCCGCTGGCGCGCTCGCCGGTCAGCTGGCGCTGCGGGCCGCGTTCGGCGCCGCCGAAGCCGCCA
>NZ_ATHO01000026.1 GCF_000445065.1 Sphingobium quisquiliarum P25
GCTGGACGCCGCTCCGGCAGCGGCGAGGGGCGGGCGGGACGCGGCGGAGGCGCGCTGCAACTCACGGATGCCAAGCGCAAGGAACAGGAGCGCGGCAAGCGTTCCCGCGATCATCATCAGCCTGGCTTTCGCCCCCAATTGCATATCGATCCCCTTGGGGCTTGCGCCTACGCAAAGCCCTGCTTGCCCCGGAGCGGCAGGACTTTTGACCCAACCGCTCCACAAGGAGATTCCTAAAGATTCCGAAGGGATAAGGGGACGGCAGATGAAGCCATTTTGGTCCCAGGAAGGATAGGAAGATTAATCGCGATTAAGGGCGGAAATGCGCGGCTTCCGGCTCCTTTTTGCGCACCCGCGAAGGCGCAAAGGTTCACGGGCCGGTTCGAAGGCGTAAATGGCCGATCCATTTTGGTTGCAGTTGACGAGCGCGTTCGCCGCAATAGGCTTAGTGCGCGAGCAGCAGGGGAACGCGCGCCTGCCGCAGCATCGACCGGGTAACGCCGCCAAAGACCAGTTCGCGCAGGCGGCTGTGGCCATATGCGCCCATCGCCATCCAGTCGGGGCTGAGCACGCCGATCGCAGCCTGGAGCGCCGTCTCGACGGACCGGCCGTCGCGCGGCCAGACGTGAAGCTGCGACTTGATACCGTGGCGGGCGAGATATTCCGGCGCATCGGTGGACGGAAAGGGATATTTGCCCGCTTCCTCCACGGTAACGACATTCACCTCCTCCGCCAGCTTGAGGAAAGGCACGGCCATGCGCAGCGCGACGGACGCTTGCTGGGACCCGTCCCAGGCGACGAGCGCGCGGCCGGTCACCGCCATGCCTCGCGCCGCCTGTGGAACCGCCAGCACCGGCGTGCGGCCGCCCAGCGCCAGATCATCGACGATGTGCGGCGGGTCGCTCATCTCGCGCCTTGGCCCGGCCGGAAGGGTGACGATCATGAGGTCGCTGAGCGCGGAGGCGGACAGCAGCCCATGCACCAGGTCGCCTTCGGCCTGACGCCAGTCCCAACTGACGCCTTCGCGCCGCAGCCTTTCCTCCATGCGGGTGCGCAGCCGGGCATCGATCTCTTGCAGTTCCGCCGCAATCGCGGGCGCCATCGACGCGCCGCCATAAAGGTCGGATGCGATCAGGCCCGGCATGGATGTGACCTGCACGCAATTGATATGCGCATGCGCCGCGCGGGCGATGTCGCAAGCCGCCTGAAGCCGGCTTTCCGCGCCACTATCGTCGTGGACGTGAAGCAGGATGGATGTCATCGCGCGCCTCCATGCCCTTCGGCCTCGCCGCCTATCTTATCCTTTTTCGCATTCGGGGTGAACGGCTTTTACACCAAAGCCGGAAGGGAGCCGAAATCGGGACCGCCTACCCCTTTGTCGCAAACTCTTCGAATGTGCAGGGATAATTTTTTCCGGTCCTCTCTCCGTATAGGCCTGTTTTTACAGGCCCATACATATTATATTCGTCATATGACTACTGCGGCGGGAGTCGTCAGTGACGAAAAACGAACTGTTTTCGAGCTTCACGCGGAACTTTGACGAACGGCGTCAGGCCGAGATGTCGATCGAGGATTATTTGCTGGGATGCCGCAATGATCCTTTGATGCATGCATCAGCACCGGAGCGATTGCTGGCTGCCATAGGCGAGCCCGAAATCATCGATACATCGCGCGACCAGCGGCTTGGACGGATCTTCATGAACCGCACCATCCGCCGCTACAAGAGCTTCGCCAATTTCTACGGCATGGAGGCGACGATCGAACATATCGTCAGCTTCCTGCGCCACGCGAGCCAGGGCCTGGAGGAGCGCAAGCAGATCCTCTACCTGCTCGGACCTGTCGGTGGCGGCAAATCGTCGCTGGCCGAACGGTTGAAGGCGCTGATGGAAAGCTACCCCATCTATGCGTTGAAGGCCGGGGACGAGATCAGCCCCATTTTCGAAAGTCCGCTCGCCCTGTTCGACTCGGAGACGCATGGGGCGTTTATCGAGGATAATTACGGCATCCCGCGCCGCCGCCTGACCGGCATGATCAGCCCATGGGCGCGCAAGCGGCTGGACGAGTTTTCCGGCGATATCTCCCAGTTCAAGGTCATCCGCCTGATGCCATCGCGCATGCGGCAGATCGCGATCGCCAAGACCGAACCGGGCGACGAGAACAATCAGGACATCAGCTCGCTGGTGGGCAAGGTCGACATCCGCAAGCTGGAAATGCTGTCGCAGAACGATCCCGACGCCTACAGCTATTCGGGCGGGCTCAACCGCGCCAATCAGGGCATGCTTGAGTTCGTCGAGATGTTCAAGGCGCCGATCAAGATGCTGCACCCGCTGCTGACGGCGACGCAGGAGGGCAATTATATCGGCACCGAGAATATCGGCGCGATCCCCTTCACCGGCATCATCATGGCCCATAGCAATGAATCGGAATGGGCCAATTTCAAGAACAACAAGAATAACGAAGCCTTCATCGACCGCATCTATGTGATCAAGGTGCCCTATTCGCTGCAAGCGACCGAGGAGCGGCACGTTTATGAAAAGCTGCTGCGCGAATCCGACCTGAACAAGGCCCCTTGCGCGCCCGGCACGCTGGACATGCTGGCGCGCTTTTCGGTGCTGACGCGATTGCGCGAGCATGAGAACAGCAACCTTTATTCCAAGATGCGCGTCTATGACGGCGAGATGCTGCGGGAGATCGATCCGCGCGCGAAAAGCATCCAGGAATATCGCGATGCCGCTGGCGTGGATGAGGGCATGTCGGGCATTTCCACCCGCTTCGCCTTCAAGGCCCTGTCGGCCACCTTCAACCACGACACCAGCGAGATCGCGGCGGATCCCGTCCACCTCATGTATGTGCTGGAAGGCATGGTGCGGCAGGAACAGTTCCCGGCCGAGGTGGAGGCGCGCTATCTGGAGTTCATCAAGGGCGAACTGGCGCCACGCTATGCCGAGTTCATCGGCAATGAGATCCAGAAGGCCTATCTGGAATCCTACAATGACTATGGCCAGAATCTGTTCGACCGATATGTCGCCTATGCCGATGCGTGGATAGAGGATCTGGACTTCAAGGACCCGGACACCGGACAATTGCTCGACCGGGAGGTCATCAACCAGGAACTGACGAAGACGGAGAAGCCCGCAGGCATCGCCAACCCAAAGGATTTCCGCAACGAGGTAGTGAAGTTCGCGCTGCGCATGCGGGCCAGCAATGATGGGCGCAATCCGAGCTGGACATCTTACGAGAAGATCCGCGAAGTCATTGAAAAGCGGATGTTCAGCCAGGTGGAGGACCTGTTGCCGGTGATCAGCTTCGGGTCGAAGCGCGACGGCGAAACCGCGATGAAGCATGACGAGTTCGTTTCCCGCATGGTCGAACGCGGCTATACGGAGCGGCAGGTCCGGCGGCTGGTCGAATGGTATATCCGCGTCAAGCAGGCTGGTTGAAGGAGGCGCTCGGGCGCGCATGCACATAGTCGACAGACGGCTGAACCCTGGGGGCAAGAGCCTGGTCAACCGGCAACGCTTCCTGCGGCGGGCCAGGGCCTATGTCAGTCAGGCGGTGCGCGAGAGCCTGAAGGACCGCAGCATCAAGGATCTGGCCAAGGAGGGCCAGATCACCATCCGCCGCGACGCCATCCACGAACCCACGCTCCATCGCGCTGCCAAGGGCGGCAACAGGGAAAGGGTGCTGCCGGGCAATCGCGAATTCGTGGAAGGCGACAGGATCAAGCGGCCGGACGGCGGATCGGGCAGCGGTTCTCAGCCGGGTGAAGGAGAGGGTGAGGATGATTTCCGCTTCGCCCTGTCCCGCGAGGAATTTCTGGACCTGTTTCTCGATGATCTGGAACTGCCGGACATGGCCAAGAAGCGGCTGGTGGCCGGCAAGATCGAAGGCATAAGGCGCGCTGGCTATTCGACCATCGGCAACCCGTCCAACCTGTCCGTCCCGCGCACCATGCAAAAGGCCCTGTCCCGCAGGCTGGCGCTGCGGCGGCCCAGCAGCGGCGAGCTGCGCAGGCTGGAAGAGGAGATTGCGGAGATCGAGGCACGCAAACCGCCGCTGCCCGACGATGCGGTGACGCTGGAACGGCTGCGCGAGGAGCGCGCCCATGTCATCCGCCGCCGCAACCTGATCGCCTATATCGATCCGGTGGACCTGCGTTTCCGCCGGTTCGAACCAGTCCCCCGCCCAGTGGCGCAGGCGGTCATGTTCTGCCTGATGGACGTGTCAGGCTCCATGACGGCGCATATGAAGGATCTGGCGAAGCGCTTCTTCGCGCTGCTGCACCTGTTCCTGTCGCGCTGCTATGAGCATGTCGAGGTGGTGTTCATCCACCATACCGACCGTGCGGCGGAGGTGGACGAGCAGACTTTCTTCTATAGCACCGTCACCGGCGGGACGCTGGTGTCGAGCGCGCTCGACAAGCTGCTGGAGGTGATCAAGGAGCGCTATAATCCCGCCGACTGGAACATCTATGTGGCGCAGGCATCTGACGGCGACACGCTGGCGTCGGACAATGCGCGGGTGGTGAGCCTGATGCAGGACGAAATCCTGCCGATCGCCCAATATGTCGCCTATCTGGAAGTCGGGCGCGAAGAGTTCGCGTCGTTCGAAAGCGCGACGTCAACCACTGGTCTGTGGGACGCCTATGCACCCGTCATGGCGGCGAATCCGCATTTCGCGATGCGCAAGGTGTCGCACCGCCGCGAAATCTATCCCGTGTTCCGGGAGCTGTTCCAGCGCAGGGGCGTCAGCGAAAGGGCGCGGAGTTGAAGGCGGCGATCGCGCCCGAACCGCTGTTTACCGGCAGCGACTGGGACTTCACGCTGATCAACCGCATCTATGACACGGTGGAACCGATCGCGCTTCAGGAAATGAAGCTCGACATCTATCCCAACCAGATAGAAGTGATCAGCGCCGAACAGATGCTGGACGCCTATTCGTCCATCGGCATGCCGCTTTTCTACAAGCATTGGTCGTTCGGCAAGCAGTTCGTGACCAATGAAATGCTGTATCGCAAGGGGCTGCGCGGCCTTGCCTATGAACTGGTGATCAACAGCAATCCATGCATCAACTATCTGATGCAGGAAAATAGCGCGACCATGCAGACGCTGGTCATCGCCCATGCGGCATTCGGGCATAATCATTTCTTCAAGAATAATTATGTGTTCCGGCAGTGGACCGATGCGGACGGCATTCTGGATTATCTGGAGTTCGCCAAGCGCTACATCGCCAGTTGCGAGGAGCGCTATGGCCAGTTGGCGGTGGAGCGGGTGCTGGACGCCGCCCACGCGCTGATGAACCAGGGCGTGCACCGCTATCCCCGCGTGCGCCCGCGCGACCTGAAGGCGGAAGCCGCGCGCGAGGCGGAGCGGCAGGCCTATCGCGATCGCATCTATGACGATCTGTGGCGGACAGTGCCGGTTGGGACCAGGGCCGATACGGTGCCCGCCGGCCAGCGCCGCGCCGCGCTCGGCCTGCCGCAGGAAAATATCCTCTATTTCCTGGAAAAGACCGGCCCGCGCCTGGAAAGCTGGCAGCGCGAGGTGCTGCGCATCGTCCGCCTGATCGCGCAATATTTCTATCCGCAGCGCCAGACGAAGGCGATGAACGAGGGCGCGGCCACCTATACCCATTACCGCATCATGACGGCGCTGCATGATCGCGGCTGGATCACTGACGGCGCGTTCATGGAGTTTCTCCAGTCGCACACCAATGTCGTCTATCAGCCGACTTATGATTCCGGGCAATTTGGCGGGTTCAACCCCTATGCGCTGGGTTTCGGCATCATGTCGGACGTGGAGCGGATCTGCATCGATCCGACGCAGGAGGACCGCGAATGGTTCGGCGACATCGCCGGGTCAGGCGATCCCGTCGAGGTGCTGAAGGATATCTGGGCCAATTATCGCGATGAAAGTTTCGTGTCGCAGTTCCTCAGCCCCCATCTGATCCGGCAGTGGCGGCTGTTCAAGATATTGGACCATGAAGGCGAAGCAGAGGTGCGGGTCGACGCCATTCATGACGAGCGCGGCTACAGGCGCATCCGCCGCGCGCTCGCCCGCGAATATGATATTGCGCGGCAGGAGCCGGATATCCAGGTGGTCGATGTCGACCTGGCCGGGGACCGGACGCTGATGCTGGAGCATGCGGTGAATGATGGTGTGGTGCTCGACTCATCGGATGCGTTGCTGGTCTTGCAGAGCCTTGCCAATCTGTGGGGCTATGAAGTGGCGCTGAGCGAGGTCGATGCGGAGACGCGAAAGGAGCTGAAAAGCCACCGCTGCAATCCGCAGGACGACTGGATGCGTTGAAGCGGTGCGGGATGCGGCCATGCGGCGCGGGCACATCAAGATTCCATTTCCAATCGTCCTGCGGGAGGCGTAAATTCCGCGCGATATGGCGATGCTCGTGGTCCGGTCGGCGCTGGCCTCCGAGTCTCTCCCATGGCGGCAGGACAGCAGGAGTGCGGTTCATGACCAATGCCCTTAGCGCACAGGAATGTCTGGAGCGGGCCAGAATGCACGAGCAGTTGGCGGCGACGACGGCTGACCCTTATGCCCGCACCATGCATCAGGCGATGGCGGCCGAGTTTCGCCGCCGCGCCGTCATGGGATCGTTCGACGCGGCGCGTGCCGTCATCAACAAGCCGATGGCCGAACTCTGCTCGCCGGTCAGTTGAATCCGGCACGGCGCAGCAGATAGACGTCCATGATCCAGCCATGGCGCTCGCGCAGCGCCGCGCGCCTTTCGATGATGGATGGGCCGGTTTCGCTTAACGGTCCTTCCGCCAGTTCCTCGCAATCCATGCCCAGATAAGCGCCCCACCAGATATGAATGCCTTCGGGCGGAAGCGTGCGGAAGGCGCAATGCCCATCCAGCATCACGACAATGTCGTCCACCCCCGCTAGCCATCCATCGTCCCGCAGGCGGCGGCCCGTTGTGATCAGCACTGGCTCCGCGAGGCGATTGAGACATATGCCATGGGCCGCCGTCAGCGCCTGGATGCTGGTGATGCCGGGAATGACGCGGATGCTAATCTGGCCGCCCAGACGCGCGGCGATCCGCAGGCTGCTGTCATAAAGGGACGGATCGCCCCAGACCAGCAATGCCAGCGTGCCGCCGCCGGGCAGGTGAAGCGCAGCCTGCTCCATCCATCGGTCGGCGATGGCGTTGTGCCAGGCGGCAACGGCGTCGAGATAGGCAGGCTCCACCGCGCGTACGGGCATGTCGAATTCGACGATCCGGGTGGGGCCGGTCAGCACCTGCGCACAGATGGCCCGGCGCAGATCGATCAGGTCCGATTTCGCATCGCCCTTGCGGGGGAGGAGGATGAGGTCGGCCTCATTCATCGCCTTGACCGCCGCGCGCGTGAGGTGATCGGGATTGCCCGTGCCGATGCCGATCAGTAACAGCCGGATCATGCCGCGCCTGCCATCAGGTGAAAAAAGCTGCCAGTGACATGGCCTCGCCGCGATCCGGTTGAGGCGATGTCCTTTCCCGCGGCGTCGGTGACATGGGCGAGCGGTTCGTCGGGCTGTTCCATAACTGTTGAGTAATGAAACTCATGGCCATTCAGTAGCGTGCCCGCTGCATAGCCGCCCATCGGCGCGAACAGCTTTGCGCGGCGATAGCCAAGGTGCAGACGGCGTTGCGCGAAGCTGGTGACAAGGCCCAGCAATCCCGCCAGCGCATGGGCATGCCCATCAGCATCGATCAGCGCTTCACCCAGCACCATATAACCGCCGCATTCGCCATGGATGGGGCGATCCTGTGCATGGCGGCGCAGGCCCGCAAGGAACCGATGAGCACCGGCAAGCGCGGGAGCATGCAGCTCAGGATAGCCGCCCGGCAGCCAGACCGTATCGGCATGGGCAGCAGGCGCTTCATCGGCGAGGGGAGAGAAGGGCAGGATTTCCGCTCCCGCTTCCAGCCATCCCTGGACCATATGGGCATAGGTGAAGGAGAAAGCCGCGTCCTGCGCCAGTGCGATGCGCTGGCCCGGTGGAGGGCAGAGAGCGTGCGCCCGAGCGAGTGGACGTGCGCCAGCAAGGGAGCGTAACCCAGCAAGATCTACATGGGTGGCGAGGCGGTCGGCAAGTGCGTCCATGCGTGCCTCCAACTCGGCCAACTCGCCCGCCTGAACCAGACCGAGATGCCGTTCGGGCAGGCCGAGGCTGGCATCGCGGGGGATGGAGCCAAGCACCGGCATGGCAATCGCTTCCATGGCACGGCGGATCATGCGGTCATGGCGATCGCTTCCCACCCGGTTCAGGATCACTCCGGCGACACTTATGTCCAGGTGCATGGTGCGGAAACCATGGGCAAGGGCGGCGGCCGACTGGCTCTGCCCGGTCACGTCGATGACGAGCAGGACGGGCCAGCCCAGCATGGCGGCGATATCGGCGCTGCTGCCGTTTCCGCTGATGCCGGGAGCCTCGGCTCCGTCGAACAGCCCCATCACGCCTTCGGCTATGGCGAGGTCTGTATCCTCTGCCAGCGCCGAGAGCGAATGGATCAGCGGGCCGTCCATCGCCCAGCTATCGAGGTTGAAGGCGGGCCGGCCGCTTGCTTGAGAGTGAAAGGCCGTGTCGATATAGTCAGGCCCGCATTTATAGGCCTGCACTCTGATGCCTGCTCGCGTCAAGGCGCGGATCAGGCCCAGCGTGACGACCGTCTTGCCGGAGCCTGAGCGCGGCGCGCCGATGAGAAGGCCGGGAGTCATTCCTGCGGACCGGCAAAGCGCGAGTCCGTGGACGCCGGGCGGAAACGGCGGTCATAGCCCGGCGCATAAAGGCTGCTGTCGGCAAAGCCGCTGTCGTCCAGCACTGGTCCGACCAGGATCAGGGCAGTGCGTTCAGGCCCGCCCTCAGCCGCCTCCACCATGGTGCCCAAAGTGGCGCGGACGATCTTTTCATCGGGCCAGCTTGCCCGCCAGACGATGGCGGCGGGACAATCGGGGCCGTAGAGCGGCACAAGATCCGCAACGACCCGATCCAGCGCGTGTATCGACAGGTGGATGGCCAGCGTCGCTCCGCTCGCGCCGAAAGCCGCCAGGGTTTCGCGCGGCGGCATGGCGCTTGCCCGGCCGGAGGTGCGGGTGAGGACCACCGACTGGCCGACGCCGGGTAATGTCAGCTCCGTGCCCAGCGCTGCGGCGGCAGCTGCGAAGGACGGGACGCCGGGCGTGATGCTGTAGGGAATGCCGAGCGCCTTCAACCGGCGCAATTGTTCGCCCATCGCCGACCAGACGGACAGGTCGCCCGAATGGAGGCGGGCGACATCCAGCCCATCGGCATGCGCCTGGGCAAGCAGGGCCGTGATCTCATCCAGCGTCATGGGCGCGCTGTTGACGATGCGCGCGCCGGGCGGGCAATGGTCGAGCAGGCTGGCGGGGACCAATGACCCTGCATAGAGACATATGGGCGAGGCGGCGATCAGGTCGCGCCCGCGCAGGGTGATGAGATCGGGCGCGCCGGGACCCGCGCCGATGAAATGGATTGTCATGCGGGAAATCCTTGTGCGAGCGCGCATGTCGCGCCGCCACCGGGCGCTATGGCGCGCAGTGTGAGCAGGCGCGATCCGTTGCCCGCAGCGGCCATCGCCACCGCTTCGGCAACGCTGCCGGTGCGATAGGCGGCAAGGCTGGCGGCGGAAGATGTGGGCGTCGATACGCCGGTGATGGCGGAAGGATCGATGGAAAGGAGGGGCAGGCCCATCGCTTCCGCGAGCGGGGCGATCAGATGCGCCTTGTGCGTCAGGGTCGCGAGGGCGGTGGGAGGCTGAGCCTTTCCAATGGCGAGGTCCAGCGCGGCGCGCAGGGCGTCAGGGCTTACGCTGTCCCGGCAACCGAAACCGGCGACGATCATAGGATGACGCTCCACTGCACAAGTGGATAGGAGGACCGCCAGCCGCGACGCGTGCCGAGCCGTACGGCTGTGGCAAGCTCTATCCGCAGCAGATCTCCCCCGATCCGTGCATGCCAATGGGCCAGCAGGCTTTCGGATTCCAGCGTCACCGCATTGGCCACGAGGCGCGTGGGTTTGCCCCTTAGATCCATGATCCTTTCCAGCAGTTCATTGCTGAGCCCCCCGCCGATGAAAATGGCGTCGGGACGGGCGCGGCCGTGGAGCACTGCTGGAGCACGGCCCTCGATGATCGTCAGCCGGTCCACGCCGAGCCGGTCCGCATTGGCGCGGGCGCGAGCGGCGCGGGCAGGATCGGCTTCGAAGGCAACGGCCTGTGTCGAGGGATGGCTTAGCAGCCATTCGATTGCGACAGAGCCGGACCCGCAGCCAATGTCCCACAATGTCTCGCCGGGCCGTGGAGCAAGTGCAGACAGGGTCAGCGCGCGAACCGGACGCTTGGTGATTTGGCCGTCATGGTCAAACCATTGGTCGCCGATGCCGCTGGCGCGCGGCATGACGCCGCCATCTCCGGCGATGTCGATGCCGACAGCGACAGGATGAGCGACATCTGACAGGTCATAGTCATCCGCCCGAACCTGCCGGATACGTTCGCGCGGACCGCCCAGCGCTTCCATCACATGGAGGGTCGAAGCGCCAAAGCCCTCCCGCGTCAGAAATGCCGCAAGCTCCCCCACCACCGCCCCGTCCCGCAGCAGCACTATGGCATGGCCCCCTGGCGCCAGATCGGAACGCAGGCGCGCAAGAGGCGCGGCATGGAGTCCATGGCAAAGCGTGTCCTGCAAGGCCCAGCCAAGCCGCGCGGCGGCGAGCGAGAAGGTGGAAGGGCCGGGATAGGCGATCCACTCTCCGGCCCCAAGATGGCGGGTGATGCTGGCGCCCGCGCCGAACCAGAAGGGATCGCCTGACGCAAGCATGACGGTTGGCTGTCCCCGGCGCGTCAGCAGCCGCGCAACGCCATCCTCGAACGGCGCTGGCCAAGCATGGCATTCAGCTTTAAGGGGCGGCAGCAGCGCAAGGTGGCGAGGGGCGCCGGTGATGAACTGTGCTTCCTCCAGCGCCGCGCGCGCGATGGAGGGCAGGCCGGTCACGCCATCCTCGCCGATACCGATGATCGTCAGCCAGGGAGCATCAGCGGCCATGACCAACATCCTGATCCTGGGCGGCACGACCGAGGCGAGCGCTCTGGCCGCCGCAGCGGCGCAAAGGGGCTTGCGCGCTACCTTGAGCTATGCGGGGCGTACGGAACGGCCCCGCGCCCAGCCGGTGCCGCTCCGCATAGGCGGCTTTGGCGGGGTTGAAGGGCTGACGCGCTATCTCCGGCTGGAAGGGGTGACGCATCTGGTCGACGCGACCCATCCCTTTGCCGCGACGATGAGCCGCCATGCCGCCGAAGCGGCGCGGCTCGCGGACATCGGCCATGTCATGCTCACCCGCCCGCAATGGGAGGCGGGGGAAGGCGACCGATGGAGCCATGTGCCGGATATTGCGGGGGCCGTCGCCGCGCTGGCAGGGAGGCGGCAGCGCGTGATGCTGGCGCTCGGAAGGATGCATGTGGATGCCTTCACCGCGCAGCCGCAGCATCATTATCTGCTGCGCTTCATCGATCGGCCCGATGTTCCGCCTGCTCTGCCGCGTCATCATCTGCTGGTGGATCGGGGACCGTTCGCCGTGGAGAGCGAAGTTGCGCTGATACGGGCGCATGAGGTCGAGCTGGTCGTCGCCAAAAACGCGGGCGGCGAGGGCGCGCGAGCCAAGCTGGATGCGGCGCGGGAGCTGGACATCCCGGTGCTGATGATCGACCGGCCGCCCCTGCCGGACGTCAGGGTAACGCACAGCGTCGCTGATGTACTCTATTGGCTCGCTCATTCGGCCCAGCGCGGCGTGTAGAGGATCGGCCCGGCGACGCGATCGATCATGCGGGTTCGGCTGGACCCGACGATTACCATCGTGCGCATGTCCGCCATTTCGGGCGTAGCCTGTTCCAGCGGGACGATGCGCAATTCCTCTTGAGGCGTCGAGACAGCACGCGCGAAGAGGATCAGGCGGCCGGGCTCGCATGTTTCCCGCAATATGGCGAGGGTCCGGGCGAAACCTACGGGACGCGACCGGGAACGGGGGTTGTAGAAGGCGATGGCGAAGTCCGCCTCGACCGCAAGGCGCAGCCTGCGCTCGATCAACGCCCATGGCTTCAGATTGTCCGACAGGTTGATCGCGCAGAAATCATGGCCCAGCGGCGCGCCCGCCCGCGCGGCAGCGGCGAGCATCGCCGTAATGCCGGGCAGGACGCGAATGTCGATCGCGCGCCAGGCGGCGGGACCAGCTTCCAGCGCTTCGAACAAGGCCGACGCCATGGCGAAGACGCCGGGGTCGCCCGACGACGCCACGACCACGCGATGCCCCGCTGCGGCAAGCTTCAGCGCATGCGCGGCGCGATCAAGCTCGACGCGGTTGTCGGACGGATGCCGCGTCAGGCCGGGCCGCTCGGCCACCCGCGTCACATAGGGCGCATAGCCGATCAGGTCGGTCGCTTCCTCCAGCGCCATGGTGACTTCCGGCGTGATCAGCGCGTCCGCGCCGGGCCCAAGTCCAGCGACCGCCACCCATCCGCTCATGGCCGCCGTCCCTGTCCATGGATCAGCAGGATGGAAAAATATCCCGTGACGGCTTCCGCCTGCGCCAGCGGCGTGACCCGCTGGTCCGCCATGGTGGCATATTCGACCAGCCAGGCGCAGTCCCGCCTGCCTGCGCTTTCGACGGCGCGGCGGAGCTTGGCGAGGTTGCGGCCGATCTTCATGACGACTAGCGCGTTGGTGTCGCGGATGCGCCGGACAAGTTCCTCTTCGGACAGGGTCGCCATCAGCACGGTCAGCACGTCATCGCCCCAACTGATGGGCATGCCGCTGGCCGTCCACGCCCCCGACATGCCGGTGATGCCCGGCACGATCTGCACGGGCGCGCGCGCGGAAAGGCGGCTGTGCAGATGCATGAAACTGCCGTAGAAAAAGGGGTCGCCTTCGCACAGGACGACCACATCCTCTCCCTGCATCGCCAGGCCGTGCAGATGCGCGGCGCAGTCCGCATAGAAGGGTGCAAGGCAGGCATTGTAGCGCGGATCGGAAAAGGGAATTTCCGTCGTCACCGGATATTCCATCGCAAATTCCACCGCGTCGGGCCGCAGCATCCCTTCAACGATGCGCCGGGCGTGGCCGGGACGGCCCGCCTTGCGGAAATAGGCGATGTGACGCGCCTGCCGGATCAGGCGATCCGCGCGAACGCTCATCAGGTCCTGCGCGCCGGGGCCGAGGCCCACGCCATGGATGGTCCCGCTCATTCGGCAGCGCTCGCCAGTGCGTTGAGGGCCGCCACGGTGATGGCGCTGCCGCCCAGCCGTCCTTCGACGATGCAGCAGGGAACGGGCTGCGCCTGCCACAGCGCGTCCTTGGATTCCGCCGCGCCGACGAAGCCGACCGGGCAGCCGATGATCGCTGCCGGGCGAGGGCAGGCGAGGTCCTCCAGCATGTTGAGCAGATGGAAAAGCGCAGTCGGTGCATTGCCGATCGCGACGATCGCGCCCGCCAGATGAGGCCGCCACAGCTCCAGCGCGGCGGCGGACCGGGTGTTGCCCATGGCTTGGGCAAGGGCGGGCACCCGCGCGTCGTGCAGCGTGCACAGGACCGGGTTTGCCGCAGGCAGCCGGGTGCGGGTGATTCCTTCCGAAACCATGCGCGCGTCGCATAATATGGGCGCTCCGGCATTCAGCGCGCCGATAGCCGACTGGGTGAAGGCAGGAGAAAAGCGGATATGCGCCTCAAGGCCGACCAGCCCGGCGGCGTGGATCATCCGCACCGCCACGCGCTCCTCTTCGGCGGCAAAGCGGGCGAGATCCGCCTCCGCCCGGATGGTGCGGAAGGATTGGCGGTAAATGGCCGCTCCGTCGGTTTCATAGACATGCGGCATCAGGAGGCTCCGAAGAGGGTAAATAGCTGCTGAGGGTCAAGGCCGGAGCGAGCGGGCGGCGATCCCGCACGGGCGTTGAACGCCAGATCGAAGCAGCCATTGTGCCCGATGAGAACCGTGGCTGCCGGGCCCGGCCGCGCGCAGCCCTTGGCGCAGCCCGACACATGCAGGTCAGAGGCAAAGGGCGCCAGCCGCGCCGCCAGATCGCGGGTGCCGACGCTCGCCTGCGGGCAGGCGGGCGCGCCGGGGCAGGCATCGGCGCTCAGCAAGGGACTGGCGGGATCATCCGATGGTCCATCATCCCCTTCCAGGATGATGCCGCGCCACGGCGTCAGGCGGACATGGTGTGCTCGGTCCATCAGGCGGCGCAAGGCATCGGCCCCGATCCGGCCAAAGGGCACGCCATGGAAGCGGCCAGGACAAAACTCGATGACAGCGGAGGGGGAGCGGGACGCGGCAGGAATATGGGACGCAGGGTGCGGAAGGAGCGCTGTATGCCGGGCCATCCGACCCGCCTTCACGCCGCCGCTGCGGACAAACCAGTGGGCGAGCGCGATCAGGTTGTCCACGGCCTTTTCCACGCTCGTCGCCATGCCCTTGTCACGCCCCTCGGCCCGGAGAATCAATTCTCCGTGCTCGCTCCGTTCGATGCGAAAATCGGCGGGGCTATGGGCAAGGGCGGGCGCAGGGCCTGCGTCGATGGCGATGCCCACCTTGGGTGGCAGAGGGGGCAATCCGTCCATCCGGTCCAGCAGCGCGCGGGCGATCACATCCGACGCATCGTCAGGCCTCCAGTCGGGCGTCAGTATGACCGGCGCGGCAGCTTCCCGGCTGGCATCTGGATTGACCAGGCCCAGCGCGGCCAATGCCTGCACCAGCTCCCCGTGGTCGCGCTCCTTCACGCCCCGGATCTGTAGCCCCGCGCGATTGGTCAGGTCGATATGGCCGTTGCCATGGCGCAGCGCCGCATCGCACAGGCCAAGCACTTGCCTGCGGCTCATCCGGCCAAGGCGGGGGCGGACACGGACCAGCAGGCCGTCGCCCGCCATCATCGGCCGCCATGCGGTCGGACACCATCCCCGCACCGCCGGATGAGGCGATTGATCAGCGGACGCGCGCCCCGGCCAGTCCTGCACTTCCAAAGCCCTCCAGGCGTCAAGCAACGATGGCGGCGGTGCGCCCGTGCGTAATGAGACGCAGCCGGGCACGGCCGCAGCCGCACGAAAATTCGTCGCTCAAACGGAGAACCGAGCCGTGACCATCCCCTGGATCATGGCAAGAGCGACCTTTGCGGCGGCAGGTCTCCTGGCTTGCGGGTCAATGCGTGAAGCATGGGCCTTCCCGGATTGCTCCAGTGGCTGATCGCCCGGTAGACGATCGTCCATGTCTCGCTCGCCGCTCACAGTTGCAGGGACAGCCACGGATTAGGGAGCAAGCTCCCGCACCGCGTTCCCATTTAAGCCCCAAAAGGGGCACCGACGCGATCGATGGACCGGCAGGCCGGTCCGCCTCGCCTCTTAGAGCGCTCGCCAATGAAAGGGAAGGGGCTTCGGCAAGCTTAGCGCGATCGGAGGCTTGGCGCTTCAGCCTGTGCAGGAGCACGGCGCATCCTTAGCGTTTCACCACCACCGAACGCCAATCCGTCCGCTGTTCCCAGCCGCGGCGTTCCAGCTCTGGCGCGTCCTCTTCGCTTTCCGGGCGGCCCAGACATAGCAACCCAAGACAGGCCCAGTTCGCGGGAATATCCAGCATCGCGTCTACGTCTTCGGACTCCATGATGGATACCCAGCCCATACCGATGCCACGGGTCCGGGCCGCCAGCCAGAGCGTATGAACGGCCATTACGCAGCTATAGCGCCGCGCTTCCGGCATGGTGACCGCGCCCAGATGGTGCCCGGTTTCCGTGCCTTCATCACAATAGACGGCGAACAGCACCGGGGCTTCGCGCAGGCCATGCAGCTTGAGGCTGCGATAAAGGCGGTCCTGATCGCCTTCATACGCCTCTCCCGCCGCGCTGACCTGAGCATCGACGTGGCGGGCGAGCCGTTCGCGAAGTCCGGCGGTTTCGATCCGCACGAAGCGCCAGGGCTGCGACAAACCGACAGACGGCGCGCGATGCGCCATGCTCAGCAGCCATTCCACGTCGCTCTCGTCAAGCGGGTCAGTGCGGAAATGGCGAACATCCCGCCGCGCTCGGACCAGCGCTTCGAACGCGGCGCTGTCAATGGGCGTGATGGCGGGACCGCTCATGTCAGAATTCTATTCCCGGCTGCGCCTTCACCCCGCTGCGGAAAGGATGCCTGATCAGCGTCATTTCGGTGACCAGATCGGCCGCCTCCACCAATCCATCGGGAGCGTTGCGGCCGGTGACAATGACATGCTTCATCTGGTCACGTCCTGCGACGGCCTCCAGCACTTCGTCAAGCGGCAGATAGTCGTACCGCAGCACGATGTTCAGCTCGTCGGCAAGCACCATGTCATAGGCGGGATCGGCGATCATCCGCTTCACCTCGTCCCATGCCTCGCGGGTGAGCGCGATATCGCGCGTGCGGTCCTGCGTGTTCCAGGTGAAGCCTTCGCCCATCGGCTTGAACGTGACATTATCGGGAAACGCGTCGAACACCGCTTTTTCTCCGGTGGTCATCGCACCCTTGACGAACTGCACGACGCCGACCTTCTTGCCATGGCCGATCGCGCGCACCACCATGCCGAGCGCGGCGGTCGTCTTGCCCTTGCCCTTGCCGGTATGGACGATCAGCAGGCCCTTTTCCTGCGTCTTGGTCGCCATGATCTTGTCATGGGCGGCCTGCTTCTTCTTCATCTTCTCGGCATGTTGTTCCGGAGTGCGTTCGATCATGGTCGGTCTTCCTTGAGGCTGGAAAGGAGCATGGCGGCGCTATTGGACCGGGGCCGCCAAAGGCCGCGATCAAGCGCTTCCGACAGGCGGGCGGCGGTTTCGCGCAGGGCGGCGGGGTTCACCTCCGCCATGAAGGCGCGGACGGCTTCATCCTCGATGAAGGCGGCGTGGACGGCGTCGAAATGATGATCCTTGACGCCATGGGTGGTGGCGGCAAAGGCGAAGAGATAATCGACCGAGGCGGCGATTTCGAACGCGCCCTTGTAGCCGTGGCGCATCATGCCCGCGATCCACTTGGGATTGGTCACGCGGGCGCGCACGACGCGGCCGATCTCATCCTCCAGCGTGCGTACGACCGGCCGTTCCGGGCGGCTATGGTCATTATGATAGCTGAGCGGCGTCTTGCCGGAGAGATGCTCCACCGCCGCCGCGATCCCGCCTTCGAACTGGTAATAATCATCGCTGTCGAGCAGGTCATGCTCGCGATTGTCCTGATTCTGGATAAGTGCGTCCGCTTCGGCCAGCCGCCGCGCGAACAGGGCGCGATCGGTCTCTCCCTCCACGCCGCCGCCATAGGCATGACCGCCCCAATCGAGATAGATATTCGCAAGGTCGGACCGGTCGTGCCAGATGCTTTCATCGATCATCGCCTGCAAACCCGTGCCGTAAGTTCCCGGCGCGGAACCGAAAACACGCGCCCCCGCGCGGCGGAGCGCCGCCTTTTCGGACGCGCCCTCCGCCATCAGAAGGGCGGTTTCGGCACGGTGGCGGGCGGCGGCGGGATTATCCTCCTCCGGCTCGTCCAGTGCCATCACCGCGCGGGCGGCGCTGTCGACCAGATCGGCCTGTTCAGGGAAGGCGTCGCGGAAGAAGCCCGATATGCGCAGGGTGACGTCGACCCTTGGGCGATTGAGTTCCGCGATCTTCATCACCTCAAAGCCGATGACCCGGCCCGATGACCATTCCCAGCGCGGACGCACGCCCATCAATGCCAGCGCCTGGGCGATATCATCGCCTCCGGTGCGCATATTGGCGGTGCCCCACGCGGAAATCGCCATCGCGCGCGGATATTCTCCCTGCCGCTGGAGATAGTCCTGGACCAGCAGTTCGGCCGATCGCTGCCCCAGATTCCAGGCGGCTACGGTGGGGACGGCGCGCGTGTCCACCGAGTAGAAGTTGCGGCCAGTCGGCAATACATCGGGCCGCCCGCGCGTGGGCGCGCCGGAAGGGCCGGGGAGGATGAAACGCCCGTCAAGCGCCGCAAGAAGCGCCGCTTTCTCGGCCGGTCCGCTGGCGTCGACGCGCGGGGCGAGCCCGCTGTGCAACGCCTTGATGATAGCGGCGCTCCTTGGACCAGGCGCATCGCCCTTGGTATCGAGCAGATGGATAGCGAGCAGTTCGAGCCGCTCCACCGTATCGCCCGTTGTTCGCCAGGGCGCTGGCGTCAGAGAGCCAAGCTCCGGCGGGCGGCCACCTTGCCACGGCGTCCCCATGACACAATCCAATGGATTGAAACCAAGGGAAAGATCATCAGCCAATGCGGCAAGCAATGATCGTTCGCCATCCTCCAACCCGCGCGGGCAGCGGGCGAGCGCGATCAGCAGGTCCCGGCGCTGCGTTCCTTCTGGCGACCGGGTGAAGATATGCAGCCCATCGCGGATCTGCATTTCCTTGAGGTCACACAGATAGTTGTCGATCGCTGCCAAGGCATCGTCTCCGCCGCCTTCCGCGCCCGCATCCTTATCTAGCCCCTGTGACGCGGCGAGCGCCAATATATCCTTGCGCAGCGTCTCCAACCGGCGAGGGTCCATGCCGGCGGCGAGATAATATTCATCGACCAGCGCCTCCAGCTCCTTGAGCGGGCCGTAGCTTTCGGCGCGGGTCAAGGGCGGCGTCAGATGATCGATGATGCAAGCGCCGATGCGCCGTTTCGCCTGCGTGCCCTCGCCCGGATCATTGACGATGAAGGGATAGATTTGCGGGACCGGCCCGGCGCAGATTTCGGGGAAACAGTTTTCGGACAAGGCGATCGCCTTGCCGGGCAACCATTCCAGATTTCCATGCTTGCCGACATGCACGACGGCATGCGCCTTGAAATGACTGGCCAGCCAGAAGTGGAAGGCAACATAAGCATGCGGCGGCGGCAGGGCCGGGTCGTGATAGCTGGATTTCGGGTCCACATCATAGCCGCGCGAGGGCTGAACAGCCACGGCCAGCTTGCCGAAGCGATGGACGGCAATCGAAAAAGCTCCATCGCGCAGGGCCGGGTCGGCCTCGGGTGGGCCCCAGCGGGATATGACCGCGTCCTGCACGGCTTGGGGTAGAGCTGCAAAGGCTGTTTGATAGTCCGGCAGGGGCAGTCGTTCCGGCGGCGCGGTTGCGGTGAGCCGCTGCATCAGCTCCGCGCCATCGCCCGGCGCTCCAGCGGCATCGTAGCCAGCTTCGGCGAGCGCATCCAGGATTGCGGCGGCGCTGGCAGGCGTATCAAGCCCCACGCCATTGCCGATGCGTCCGGCCCGGCCCGGATAATTGGCGAGGATAAGGGCGATCCTGCGCTTACCGGGGCGGGCTTTACGCAGCTTTGCCCAATTTACAGTGAGTTGAGCAGTGAAGCTCGCACGATCTTCAAGAATTTGGGGCACGATGATGCTGCACTGGGTGCGTTCATCGAAGCGAGCGGCCGCCTTGAACGCCACGGCGCGGGTGAAAAGCCGCCCGTCCACCTCTGGAAGCGCAATATGCATGGCGAGGTCGCGGGGGCCAAGTCCCCGCGCGCTCGCCTGCCATGCCTGCTCCTCGGCGCTGGCGAAGACGGTCTGGAGGATCGGGCAATCGGCTTGCTCAAGAATGGACGGCGTGCGCGGTTCGCCCGGAGCCGACGCGGCGAAGGCGGTGGCATTGAGGATGACATCCGGCGGCGTCTGCGTCATCGCCGCACGCAGGAAATCCCTTGCAAAGGGTTCGCGAAGCGCGCGAACATGCACTGGTAAGACATTGAGACCATGGGCTTGTAGTTGAAAGATCATGGCATCGACCGCATCCATCGTCCCGGCGATCAGCAAGGCGCGATAGAAGAGGAAAAGGACCGTCGGTTGTCCCTCGCGCCACCGGCTTTTCACCTCGTCCAGCGTCACGCGCTCCGCACCGGGCCAATAAAGCCCGGCATCCGCCACCGGGACGGGAGCGTCCGCTTCTCCTGCATCAAGTCCGGCAAGGCGCGCGGCCTCCCTCAGGAAGCTGACAGCATTGGCGATGCCGCCCTGACGGATATAGTCGCGCAACCGTTCGCAACTGGCTTGAGGGAGGGTCGAGGCCTGGACCAGATCGGGGTCCTGTTCCTGCCCGTCGGCGATCGCGGCGAAGGCGATCCCCTTCTCCCGCGCCATTCTGGCAATTTCATCAATGCCATAGGGCCAATAGCTCCTGCCGCCTAGCAGGATGACGCAGACGAAGCGCGCGTGGGCGATGACCTTTTCGACATAGAGGTCGACGGAATAGGGGTGGCGCAGCTGGAGCAGGTTGGCGAGCCGCACTGAGGGAGCATCATCCCCCAATGCCGCCGCCGCGCTGGCGAGGCAGGCAAGGTCGCTGTCCGCCACGGTAAGCACGACGATATCACCCGGCGATTGGCCAAGATCGATGGCTTCATCGCCGTTCGAAACGGTGCCGGGCGTGGCGGTCAGCAGATGCATCAGGCGGGGACCGGCCCTGCACCGAGCATCGCAGCGATGGCATTGCGGTCAAGACCGCTCTGGCCGATGATGACGAGCCGGGAAGCGCGCTGCTCGTCCGGCTGCCACGCGCGGTCATAATGATGCTGCACGCGCGGCCCCACCGATTGGAGGACGAGGCGGGCGGGACGGCCCCGGACCGCCAGGAAGCCCTTGACGCGCAACAGGTCATGCTCCGCAATGGCCCGGTTCAATGCGGCGAGCAGCGGTTCCGCACTGTCCAGTTCGCCAAGGTCCAGCACGAAGCTGTCGAAGTCATCATGATCATGATCCTCCTCACCGTCATGATGCGACGGCCGGCCATCGATCTGATCCTCCACCGCGGCATCTATGCCCAGCAGAGCCGCCGGATCGATGCGGCCCATGGAGGTGCGCACGATGCTGACGCCGGACCGGATTTCCTGCCGCAGCCCGTCCTCCACTTCCTCCAGCCGCGCCGCATCCACGAGGTCGGCCTTGTTGAGGAGGACAAGGTCGGCGCAGGCAAGCTGGTCTTCGAACAGTTCCTCGATCGGGCTGTCATGATCCAGCGTGGGATCGGCGGCGCGGGCGGCGGCCAGCGCGGCTTCGTCATGGGCGAAGCGCCCTGCGGCGAGCGCGTCGGCATCCACAAGCGCGACCACGCCGTCCACGGTCGCGCGCGTGCGGATGCCGGGCCATTGGAACGCCTTCACCAGAGGCTTGGGCAAGGCAAGCCCGGACGTTTCGATGATGATATGGTCGGGCGGCACAGGCCGGTCGAGGAGCCGCTGCATGGTCGGCAGGAAATCGTCCGCCACGGTGCAGCAGATGCAGCCATTGGCAAGCTCGATTATATCGTCGTCCGGGCAGGCTTCATCGCCGCAGCCCTTCACCAGCGCGCCGTCCACGCCGACATCGCCGAACTCGTTGATGACAAGGGCGATGCGGCGGCCGCCCGCATTTTCGATGAGGTGACGGATCAAGGTCGTCTTGCCCGCGCCCAGAAAGCCGGTGATGACGGTGGCGGGAATCTTGTTCATGATATGCTTCCTTGCGGTGCGAGGGGGACATCGATCTCGTCGAAGCGCTTCCAGCGGTAGATCGCCCAGCTGATCAGCCAGCAGGCGGCGAACAGGCCGACGATGAAGAAGCCCAGGCTGTTGAAATGCTCGCCAAGGCTGGCGGCCAGCGACCAGAGGCCTCCCGTAAAGCCGAGCTTGTCCCCCAGAAGCGCGATCACCTCTATCCCGCCGATGACGATGGCGACGATAGCCGACACCAGCGTGATGGTGATGTTGTAATAGAGCTTGCGGATGGGCTTCACGAACGCCCATTGATAGGCCCCCATCATCAGCGCCCCATCGGCCGTGTCCACCAGCGCCATGCCCGCAGCGAAAAGCAGCGGGAAGATAAGGACGGTGGAGAGCGCAAGGCCGCTCGCCGCCTGCCCGGCGGACAAGCCCAGAATGGCGATCTCCGTCGCCGTGTCGAAGCCCAAGCCGAACAGGAAACCGAGCGGCGCCATGTGCCAGCTGCGCGTCACCAGCCGGAAAAGCGGCTTGAAAATCCGGGCGAGCAGTCCCCGGTTCCCCAGCAGCATGTCCATGTCCTCGCTGGTATAGGCCCCGCCCCTGCGGACATGGTTGAAAGCCGACCAGACCGATTTCAGGATCATCAGGTTCACGGCGGCGATGGCGAAGAGGAAGGTCGCGGAGATGATGGTGGCGATGACGCCGCCAATCTCCCCAGCCGCTTCCACCCGGCTGAGCGCGCTGGCGGCGGTGGCGATCAGCACCGCGCCGATCAGCACGATGCCGCTATGGCCGATCGCGAACCAGAAGCCCACCGTCAGCGGGCGCTCGCCATTTTGCATCAGCTTGCGGGTCACATTGTCGATCGCGGCGATATGGTCTGCGTCCACCGCATGGCGCAGGCCCAGGCTCCAGGCGAGCAGGGCCGTGCCCAGCATCGCCACATCGCCCGCGAACAGAAGGCCAGCCCATATCCACAAAAGGATGTTGGCCGCGATCAGCCCGGCAAACATCCAGGTGGCGCGGCGGCGTATGGACCCCTGCGATGGAGGGTCGAGAGTTGGAGAAAGAGCATTCATGAGCCAGTCCGTTGGCGTCAGCGAACCGGAACGGGAGCCTCCGCAAAGCGGCCGGCGGCGCGCGCCGGACGGACGCCAGTGCGCCCGGCACGCATGCCGGTGCGGCTCCCGCCGCACGAAGCGTCGCTCAGACGGAACACCGTGCCCCGGCCATCCCCTGGACCAAAGCAAGAGCGACCAGACGCCGGCAGGTCTCCTGGCTTGCGGGTCGTCGCTCGGCACATGGCCTTCCCAGGCCTCGCAGGATTTAGCGTCCGGCCCAGTGGC
>NZ_ATHO01000027.1 GCF_000445065.1 Sphingobium quisquiliarum P25
CAGCAGCACCAGGCCGGTCAGGCATGCCCTGACCGCGCGTCTCACGCCGCCTGCCTTTCGCCCGCGGCGGCCTTCGCCTTCAGGTAGCGGTGCATATGCTCGGTCACGTCGCGGCCGTCGCGGATCGCCCATACGACCAGCGAAGCGCCGCGCACGATGTCGCCCGCAGCAAACACGCCGTCCATCGACGTCATCATCGTCTTGTGATCGACGCGCAACGTGCCCCAGCGGGTGACCGACAGGTCCTCCGCGCCGAACAGCTTGGGAAGGTCCTCCGGATCATAGCCCAGCGCCTTGATCACCATGTCGGCGTCCATCGAATATTCGCTGCCCGGATCGGCTTCCGGCGCGCGGCGGCCTGACGCGTCAGGCTGGCCCAGGCGCATCTTGGTCACCTTGACGCCGGTCACATGCTCCGTGCCTTCGAACGCGATCGGCGCGGACAGCCAGACGAACTCGACGCCTTCCTCCTCCGCATTCTGCACCTCGCGCTGCGATCCGGGCATATTTTCCCGGTCGCGGCGGTAGAGGCACTTCACCGACGTCGCCCCCTGGCGGATCGCGGTGCGGACGCAGTCCATCGCCGTGTCGCCGCCGCCGATGACGACGACCTTCTTGCCATTGGCGTGCAGCGTGCCGTCCTCATGCTCCGGCACGGCATCGCCGAACCCGGCCTTGTTCGACGCGGTGAGGAAGTCGAGCGCCTTGACCACGCCCGCCGCGCCCACGCCCGGCGCCTTGATGTCGCGCGGCTTGTAGACGCCGGTCGCGATCAGGACGGCGTCATGACGCCCCCGCAATTCCTCAAGGCTGGCATCGCGGCCGACCTCGAACCCTTCATGGAAGATGATGCCGCCGTCCTTCAGCCGCTGGACGCGGCGCATGACCACATCCTTCTCCAGCTTGAAGCCGGGGATGCCATAGGTCAGCAGCCCGCCAGCACGGTCATGCCGGTCATAGACATGCACCTCATAACCTGCGACGCGCAGATATTCGGCGGTGGTCAGGCCCGCCGGACCCGCGCCGATGACGCCGACCGACTGGCCCAGCGGCTTGCCCGGAACCAGCGGCTCCACCCAGCCTTCCTTCCAGGCGGTGTCGGTGATGAACTTTTCGACCGACCCGATGGTGACGGCGCCGTGCCCCGAAAATTCGATGACGCAATTGCCCTCGCACAGGCGGTCCTGCGGGCAGATGCGGCCGCAGATTTCCGGCATGGTGCTGGTCAGGTTGGACAGCTCATAGGCTTCGCGCAGCCGCCCCTCGGCCGTCAGGCGCAGCCAGTCGGGAATATGATTGTGCAGCGGGCAATGAGTCGCGCAATAGGGGACGCCGCATTGCGAGCAGCGCGACGCCTGCTCCTCCGCCTTTTCCAGCAGGAAGCTGCGGCTGATTTCCATGAAGTCGTCGGCGCGATCGCCGGCCGAACGCTTCTCGGGATAGGCCTGGCCGGTTCCCACGAATTTCAGCATCGGATTGTCAGCCATGATGAGTCCCTAAATGAATTCAGGGGGCACATAGCAGAAATACCCGCAGAGTCACGCGGATTCTGCTATTTAGGTCAGCATTAATGACCTAATTTCACATCATATTTGTTTCGGTTCGACGTTCAGCCGCTTTGTCTCACCGGAAAAAAGACCGGATCGGACCTATCTCATCGTCAGCCATAGCAGCGCCGCCGCTCCCGCCACGATCCGATACCAGGCGAAAGGCGCGAATCCGTGTCGCGACACCAGCCCCACGAACCAGCGGATCACCAGCAGCGCGACGATGAACGACACCAGGAAGCCCAAGCCGATGCTGCCCCAGCCGACCGTGGCGGAGGTGATCTGGTCCCCCTTCTTCAGCAGTTCCAGCGTGCTCGCCCCCAGCATGGTCGGAATGGCGAGGAAGAAGCTGAATTCGGCGGCAGTGCGCCGTTCGACGCCCAGCGCGAGCGCGCCCATGATCGTCGCGCCCGATCGGCTGACGCCGGGGATCATCGAAATGCACTGGATGAAGCCGATGCCCACGACCCGCGCCATGGGGATGTCGGCAATGCCGTGGAAGCGGTTTTCCTTCACCATCCGCTCGATCAGCAGGATGGCGACGCCGCCGATGATCAGCGCCCAGGCCACCACCTTGGGCGCGCCAAGCAGCGTTTCGATGAAATCATGCAGCGCCAGCCCGATCACGGCGGAAGGGAGGAAGGCGATCAACAGGTTGCGCAGGAACCGCCAGCTCGCAGGTTCCTTCCGCAGCAATCCCAGCGCCACGGCCCAGAATGTCCGCCAGTACAGCACCACGACCGCTAGGATCGCGCCTAGCTGGATGACGACGTTGAACATCGCCCATGTGGACGCGTCATAGCCCAGCAGCTCGCTCGCCAGGATCAGATGCCCGGTCGACGATACGGGCAGGAACTCGGTCAGCCCCTCGACGATGCCCAGCAGGATTACCGTCAGATAATGCAGGTCCATGGCCGTGTCTGATCCTCGATGATGATGGAAGGGAAAGCTGTCCCGGACGGGCGCCTGGAATGGGCGCTATTGTGCAGAAGCGAAGGACCGGCGCAATGCAGGTCACTGCACGGCCGGTCGCGTAAGCCCGTCGCCCCGCCGGGGAAGCGGGGCATGGGCGGCGTGGATCAGGCCTTCACCCGTCCGGCGAAGCGGCCATGCCGCCGGTAACGCACCAGCCAGTTCTGCGCGACCGCCTCCATCGGCGTCGGGGCAACGCCCAGTTCCGCAAGGCCCGGCGCGCCGGGGGACACCACATTGTCCTTTTGCAGCATCGCATATTGATCCTGGGTGATCGGCGCGCCCGGCAGGAAGCCCAGCTTTGCGATCATCGACGCGACCGGGGCAGGCACCGCGACCAGGCTGCGTTCCCGCCCGATTGCCTTGGCGATCCAGCCGTTCAATTCCATCATGCTGAGCTGCCGTGGTCCGCCAAGCTCATAGGTCTTGCCGCCATGCGCGCCCGGATCGCTGACCGCGTTGACGATCGCCTGCGCGACGTCGCCCACATAGACGGGCTGGAACTTCGTCGATGCGCCGATCACCGGCACCACCGGCAGGCGGCTGATCAGCTGCGCGAAGCGGTTGAGGAACTGGTCCTCCAGGCCGAACAGGATGGACGGGCGGATGATCGTCGCGCTTGGGAAGGCAGCGCGCACGGCCTCTTCCCCCGCCGCCTTGGAACGGCCATAGGCGGACGGGCTCTGCGGATCGGCGCCGATCGCCGACACATGGACCAGCGCCCTGACGCCCGCATCGGCCGCCGCCTTGGCGACATTCGCCGCGCCGTCATGGTGCGTGCCTTCGAAATCGCCGTTCAGCACGCCCACCAGATTGATCACCATGTCGCTGCCCGCGACGGCGCGCGCCACGCTTTGCGGCTTGCGGATGTCCGCCGCGACATATTGCTTCTGGCCAAGGCCGCCCAGCGGCTGCACCCGCATCGCGCTCGCCAGTTCGCGCTGGGCGATGCGGACGCGCGCGCCACCTTCCATCAGCGCCTGTGCGACATGACGGCCCAGGAAACCGCCGCCGCCGAACACTGTAACCAGACTGTCCTTCATCACCTGTTCCATGGCTGTCCTGCTTGGGGAATGACGTTGATTGTCCCTTGCAACAGCCGCCGCCTGCTGACAACCGCTGCGGCGGCGCACCTGTTCCTTTTTTAGCCGATCCAGCCCAGAAGACCGGCGATCATCCACAGGCCAAGCCCCAGGAACAGCAGGGCCGCCGCGACCTGGAGCGCGCGCATGGGCACTTTCTTCGCCAGCGCCTCGCCAAACAGCACGGCGGGCACATTGGCGATCATCATCCCCATCGTCGTGCCCGCCGTGACCGCCAGCAGACTGTCGAACCGCGCGCCCAGCGCGACGGTGGCGATCTGGGTCTTGTCGCCCATTTCCACCAGGAAGAAGGCGACCAGCGTGGTGACGAACACCCCGGCGCGGCCCGGAGCCTTCAACGGCTCGTCCTCGTCGAACGTGTCGGGGATCAAGGTCCAGCCCGCCATGGCGATGAAGCTCGCCGCAACGGCATAGCGGAACCACGGATGGTCGAGGACGCCCGCGATCGAATGACCCACCAGCGCGGCGAGGAAATGGTTGGCAAGCGTCGCGGCCAATATGCCCATGATGATGGGCAGGGGACGGCGGAAGCGGGTCGCGAGCAGCATGGCCAGCAACTGCGTCTTGTCCCCCATCTCGGCGAGTGCGACCAGCGCCGCGGAGGTAGTGAATGCTTCCATGGAGCGAACATCCGGGCCGGGCGAAGGTGAAAGACGCAATGCCACCGCCTCTTCCCGCCCGGCCGGACGCGGAAAAGCCGATGCCATTGGTCTCGCCCGATGAAGAAAGCCCGTCAGGCTCTCCATCCCGTCCGCCATGGCCTCTCGGCCAAATATGTTGACGAACGGCCCGTTCCTTCATGGCGGAACGGCTGGCTACTCCCCAGATGACAGGAGCGCCCTATGCCAGATCGGCGCGCAAGGCAAGCCCTGGAGGGCGGCTCAGGGTTCGCCCCTGGACTCCTGCATCCGCCGTTCGGCGAACCATTGTTCCAGCATCTTCGCGGTGCAGCCGGTAAAGCCGTTGCTGCCGATCGCCGAACAGCTTCCGGGCAGCGTCTGCCGCTGCACCTGTTCCATCGTCGCGACCTGGCTGCCCCATCCCGGCCCGCCGGATGGCGCGGGCTTTTCGCGCAGCTTCTTGGGAATGCGGTAGCGCTCCGATTCCGGCTTGCGCGCGCAGACGATGATCTCGTCGCCCTCGCCCTTGGGGCAGGGGTCATCGCCATAGACGATGAGGTTGAAGATCTTGCGCGGCGGTTCAGCCCTGGCCGGGGCGGCCATGGGCAACAGCAGGAGCGTGGCGAGGGCAGCGGCAACGGGGAAACGCATTGGTGATCATCCTTCATCTCCCCTGCCAATCGGGCATGCCCCCATGCCAGCTTCGCCGCTGTGCGTCAGGGCGCGCTGGGCTGCGGCGCGGGCGTCTGGGCCGTGCCGGCGGCCTTGGCCTTTTCCTCGGCGACGGCGCGCGCCTCGATCTCGCGGCTGTCCGCGTCGATGGTGGAAAGGCGCCGCGCGCGCTCCGCCTCGACCAGGTCCTTCCAGCTCGCATTGTCCGCCTGCTGCCGTTCGGCCTTGGCAAGCCGCGCGAGCTGGTTAAAGCAGCCGGTGAAGCCGCCGGGGCCGGTGGCGGAACAGCTTTCCGTGCCGGTCCGGCCGACATATTCCATCGACTTCACCCTTTCCCCCCAGGCCTGGTTCGCAGGCGCGTTGGGATCGCCGCGCAGCGGTTCGGGAATGCGGTAGCGTTCCTCTTCGCCCTTGCGCGCGCACACGACGATGTCGCTGCCTTCGCTTTGCGGACACGGGTCATCGCCATAGACGATCACCAGATTGACGCGTTCGGAACCGGGGGCTGCCGCGCCCGCCGCCGGTGCCTGCGCTTCCGCCGGGCCAGCCTGCTGCGCGGAAGCGGGGAGGGCGGCGGCCGCCATCAGCATCGCGGCGATGATCGGTGTCGTCTTCATTTCTTCTCGTCTCCTCAGATCCGCTTAGACAGGGCGATGGCGGCGCGGCAAGCCAGGCGAATGACGCCCGACAGCAGCGGATAGGCGACGGCCTGCTCCGCTCCATGGGCGATGGCGGTGTCGCGATGCTCCAGTTCCTCGGCCTGAAAATCCGTGATGGTGGCGGCAAGTTCCGCGTCGTCGCCGCCCAGCGCCTCCAACTGCTCGCCATAATGGCGGTCGATTTCCGTTTCGACCGCAGCGGTGCAGGCCATGGCGGCATGCGGCCCTATGGCGGCGGTCACCGCCCCCAGCGCAAAGCCAGCGACATTCCAGACCGGCCGCAACAGCGTCGGCCGCACGCCGCGCTCCACGATCATCGCGTCGAAGATGCTGCGGTGCCGTTCCTCCTGCGCCAGCATGCCCGCGATCAGACGGGAATCGGGATGGCGGTCGCCCATGACGGCGAGCTGCCCGGCATAGATGCGGATCGCGCCGAACTCGCCAGCCTGATCGACCCGCAGCATGGACGCGCGCTCGCGCGCCGTCGCCTTGCGACCGGGGCGCGGAAAATCCTTGGGCGCGCTCATGCCTCTTTCCTTCCCTTGATCAGCAGGGCCAAGATGGCGAGCGCGCTTGCCCCCGACAAGAGGCCGTTATAGCCCGCCATCGATATCCCCAGCAGGCTCCAGGGGGCAACGTCGCAGCGGGTGATGGGCGCGGCCATGATCTGCTCCAATATGTCCCCCGCTCCCCCGCTCGCGGGCGTGGTGGAACATGACGTCAGCCCTTCCCACCAGCCATATTCGACCCCCGCATGGAACAGGCCGATCAGGCCGCTGATCCCGATCGCCAGACCCGCGAGGCCAGCGAACAGGGCGCTGACGCACGGCTTGCCGCGCACGCCATAGGCGATCAGCGCCAGTGCCATGGCGGCCATATGCGGGTAACGCTGCCACCAGCACATTTCGCAGGGATGAAGCCCGCCCAGATATTGAAAGGCGTATGCGCCCCCCAGCAGCAGCAGCGGCACGGCCAGGGCGATCGCGCGGGCGAGGGGCAGGCTTTTCATACCGCCCGCTTAAACGCCCGCGCGCCTTTCGTCATGCTGAACTTGGACCGGCAGCGCAATTATCGCGCCGCCGGGGGGTGACGGATGCCCGCGCGCCTGTCACCGGGCGGCGGGTTTCTTCGCTGCCACCGGCTGGGGCTGGGGCTGGGCTTGGGCCACGACCGCGCCCGGCCGCGCCGCCAGCCGGGTGATGGTTTTCAGCGCATAGTCGAGCTGGAAGTCCTCGATGCCCTTCTTCTTCAACTCCTCGGCCGTGGCGGCGAAGCGGGGATCGTCCTTCACATCCTCTTCCAGCGCGGCATTGTCCGTCTTGATCTCGTTGATCAGGTGGCGGCGCAGGTCGCTTTCGCGGAATTTGGGACGGTTCTTGTAATCCGGGTCGCTCAACTGCGGCACGCGGATGTCAGGCTCGATCCCGCCTTCCTGTACCGACCGGCCCGCCGGGGTGTAATAGCGCGCGGTCGTCAGCTTGAGCGCCGTGGTGTTGGTCAGCGGCAGCATGGTCTGGACGCTGCCCTTGCCGAAGGTGCGCTCGCCCATCACCAGCGCGCGATGCTGGTCCTGCAATGCTCCCGCGACGATCTCGGACGCCGAAGCCGATCCCGCATCGACCAGCACGATCACCGGCAGGCCCTTCGCATCGTCGCCGGGCTTGGCGTAATAGCGTTCGACATCGCCCTTGTTGCGCCCGCGCTGCGACACGATCTCGCCCCGCTCCAGAAAGCTGTCGCTGACCGCCACCGCTTCGTCCAGCAGGCCGCCGGGGTTGGACCGCAGGTCGAGGATGTAGCCGGTCGGCTTGCCGCCCACCGCCTTGTCGATGCTGCGGATCGCCTGCCGCACGTCCGCGCCGGTGTTGGCGGAAAAGCTGACGATGTTGATCACGCCGACATTGTTCTTCACTTCCCATTTGACGGGCTTCAACTGAATGATCTCGCGCGTCAGGGTGAGTTCGATCGGCTTGTCGCGGCCCGGCCGCACGATCGTCAGCTTGATCGCGGTGCCGGGCGCGCCGCGCATCTTGTCCACCGCCTCGTCCAGCGTGCCGCCATAGATGAGCTGCCCGTCGAGATGGGTGATATAGTCGCCTGCCTTGATGCCCGCGCGCCATGCCGGGGTATCCTGCGTCGGCGCGATCACCTTGACCGCGCCATCCTCCTGAGTGACCGACAGACCCAGGCCGCCATAGCTGCCCTCCGTCTGGGTGCGCAGATTCTGGAAATCGCGCGCGTCCAGGAAGCTGCTGTGCGGGTCCAGGCTGGCCAGCATGCCGTCGATCGCGCCCTTGATCAGCTTCTCGTCGTCGACCTTTTCTACATAGTCGCTGCGTACTTTCTGGAACACGTCCATGAACTCGTCGAGCGCCTTGTAGCTGCTCGCTTCCCCGTCGGCGAGCGCCGCGGTGGTGGCGGGGATGAGCGCAAGCGCGCCAAGGGCGATCGCGCCCCGGAAGAAATTGGAAGTCATTGCTGTCCTGAGTCCTGGCATCAAGCGGTCAATATAGGCGCGTTTATGAATAGAGGCAAAAGCGATAGAGTTCACTCACTACATAAGGTGACGGGCGGCGTCCCGCGGGCGCCTAGCCGCTGACCAGCGGCACGATGTCGACCGGCTGTCCGTGGCGCCGCAACTCCACGGTGATGCTGGGCCGCCCCGGTCCGGCATTGCCCAGCGGATCGCCCTGCCGCACCACGTCGCCGACTTCCGCGGTCAGCCGTAACAGTCCCGTGATCAGCGTCGTCCATCCGCCGCCATGGTCGATGATCACGATCTGCCCATAGCCGCGATAGGGGCCCGCAAAAGCCACGCGCCCGCCGGTGGGCGCCACCGCGAGCGCGCCTGCCTGCGTGACGATGGTGAGCCCGCGCGACCGCACCCCGCTTTCGGACATCTCCCCCAATCCGGTCACCAGCTGCCCCACCACCGGCAAGCGATAGGGCGGCGGCCCGCCCTGCGTCCGTTCGCGCACCGCGTTGGAAGCAGGCGCAAGGTGCGGCTGGGCGGGGCGCAGCATCGGACCGGGCAGTTGCGCCAGCCGCTCCCGCAGGTCGCCCGCCGTCTCGATCCGGTCCATCAGGTCGGCAATGTCGCGCGCCCGCTCACCCAGCGCCAGCGCGCGTTCGCTCTCCAGCCCCGCACTGGATTGATAGTCCCGTTCGGCCATCCGCTTGCGGGTTTCCAGCGTGCGCAACGCCGCCTGCCGTTCGCGAAGGTCAGCGCGGCTCTGCGCCAGCGCGCCCGCCGCCTGCTCGGCCGTTTCCCTCAGCGCCCGGCTGCGTTCCAGTTCGGCGCGCAGCCCGGCCGTCCGTTCGCGGATGACGGGCAGCACCTGGCTCAGCACGGCACGCATATGCACGGCGTCGCTGATCGATCCGGGCTGGACCAGCGCAAGCGCCAGGGGCCGGCGCACGATCATCTGCAATGCGGCGGTCAGGCGCACGACCGGCTGCTGCTTGGCGGCCAGCCGCTCCGCCTGCGCGCGCTGCAACCTGGCGATGATGGCGATGCGCGCCTGGGCTGCCTGAATGTCCGCCTCCGCCTGCTGGATGCGCGCGGCCATGGC
>NZ_ATHO01000028.1 GCF_000445065.1 Sphingobium quisquiliarum P25
AGCGGGTGGCGGCCCTGCGGGCGCTGCGCCGGGCCAATGCGGCAGCGGATCGCCCCACCCTGGCCTGCATCATGAGCGGGGAGGCGGCGGCCAGGCTCTATGCGGAGCCCGCCGCCTTCGACGCCGTGCCGCCGACGCTGCGCCCTGGTGATCCGATCGACACCGCCGCTTTCGCGCAGGAGGTGGAGCGCATCGGCTATGTCATCGACGACCGGGTGGACGAACCGGGCGAAGTCGCCGTGCGGGCCGATGTCATCGATATCTTTCCAGCGGATGCGGGCATGCCCGCACGGATCGAGATCAGCGATGGCAGGATTGCCGCCATCCGCAGCTATGACCCCGTGACGCAGCTCAGCAACGGAGCGTCCGATCTGCTGGAGGTCGGCCGGGCGCTGGAGCCGGAGGGATCGGAGCGGGGCGGCATATTGGCGCATCTGCGCACGGGGCGGCTGATGATGTCGGCCAAAGCGGACAAGCGCCGCCGCCGCTTCATCAAGCTGGCGCGCGAGGCCGCCGGGCGGGACAAGGGCAAGGTCGACGCCTTCGATGAGGAAGCATGGACGCAGGCGGCGAAGGACTGGACGGTCGTGGAGGAGGATGCGGCCGTTCACCCGGTGCCGCGCTTTGCCGAAAGCCGCTCGCCACTCAACGCCATGGTCCGCTTCGTCAAGCCGCTGATCGATGAGGGCCATGTCCTGCTGCTGACGGGCAGTGAGCGCGACATCCGCTTCCTGCGCCCGCGCATCGAGAAGAAGCTGAAGGTGGAGATTGGCTCCGTCGCAAGTATGACCGAGGCGGAGGCGATGCCCGGCGGCAGCGGCGCTGCGCTGATCGCGCCCATCGATCGCGGCGGCATGCGGGACAGGCTGGTGATGGTAGCTGCGGGCGACCTGCTGGGCAGCCGCGCGCTCGTGGGCGAGCGGCCCGAACCGATCGGCCATGCCCTCGCGCTGAGCAGCGGCGATATCCGCGCCGGGGACGTGGTGGTGCATGAGGATCATGGCGTCGCGCGCGTCGCCGGGCTGGAACCCGCGCCGGGCGAGGAAGAGGGCGAAGGGGAAATGATCGCGCTGGAATATGCGGACGGCGCGCGGCGGCTGGTGCCGGTGACGGAGGCAGGGCGCATCTGGCGCTATGGCGCGGATGCGGACGCGGTGAAGCTCGTCCGGCTGGATGGCGCGAGTTGGGAGAAGCGCCGCGCGGCCATTGCCGAGGCCGCCGCCGAAAGTGCGAAGGCGCTGCTGGCGCTGGCGGAGGAACGCGCCAGGCTGGAAGGGCCGGTGATCGATCCCGACCCCGCGCTTTATGAGCGGTTCGTCAGCGGCTTTCCCTTCAACGAGACCGCCGATCAGGCGCGGGCGATCCAGATGGTGCGCGACGATCTGGCCAGCGGGCGGCCGATGGACCGGCTGGTGATCGGCGATGTCGGCTATGGCAAGACGGAGGTGGCGCTGCGAGCGGCGGCGCTGGCCGCGCTGGCGGGGTATCAGGTCATCCTGGCCGCGCCGACGACGGTGCTGGTGCGCCAGCATCTCCAGACATTCGAGCGGCGCTTCGCCGGGACCGGCATCGTAGTCGCTGGCCTGTCGCGTCTGTCGAACGCGGCGGATAAGAAGGCAGCCAAGGCGGGGCTGGCGGATGGATCGATCCGCGTCGTGATCGGCACGGGCGCGGTCATGGCAAAGGATGTGCGCTATGCGAAGCTGGGCCTTGTCATCATCGATGAGGAGCAGCGTTTCGGCGCGGCGGACAAGGCGAAGCTGCGCGGGCGGCCGGACATTCATCTGCTGACGCTGAGCGCCACGCCGATCCCGCGCACGCTGCACCGGGCGATGATAGGCTTGCAGCAGATTTCGGTCATCGCCACGCCGCCCGCCCGGCGGCAACCGATCCGCACCAGCCTCAGCCCGCCCGACGATGGCCGCATCCGCACCGCCCTGTTGCGGGAAAAGGCGCGCGGCGGGCAGAGCTTCGTCGTCGCGCCCCGGATCGAGGATCTGGCGCCGCTGGCGGAACGGCTGGGCCGGATCGTGCCCGATCTTTCGCTGACGCAGGCGCATGGCAAGATGGCGCCAGCGGAGATTGACGCGGCGATGGTCGGTTTCGCCGATGGCGAAGGCGACATATTGCTGGCCACCAACATCATCGAAGCGGGGCTGGACGTGCCGCGCGCGAACACGATGATCGTGTGGCGCGCTGACCGTTTCGGCCTGGCGCAGTTGCACCAGTTGCGCGGCCGGGTGGGACGGGGCAACCGGCGCGGGCAGGTGATGCTGGTGACGCGGGATGAGAAAATCGCGCCACGCACGATGAAGCGCCTGCGTACGCTCGCCATCCATGACCAACTGGGCGCGGGTTTCGCGATCAGTGCGGAGGATCTGGACCAGCGTGGCGGTGGCGACCTGCTGAGCGACACCCAGGCCGGGCATATGAAGCTGATCGGAGTGGACCTTTACCAGCATATTTTCGGCGCGGCTCTGCGGCAGGCGCGGGGCGAGGATGCGGGCCTGTGGTCGCCGGAGGTGAATATCGGCGCGGCGGGCGCTCTGCCCGCAAGCTGGATTCCAGAGGCGGACATTCGCCTTGGCCTGTATGTCCGGCTGGCGCGGATCGCGGATGAAGCAGCGCTCCAGGCGCTGGAGGAGGAGCTTGCGGATCGCTTCGGTCCCTTGCCGCAGCCTGCCCGGCAACTGGTGGCGACCGCGCGCATCGCCATGCTGGGCCGCGCGCTGCGGATCGCGCGCATCGATGCCGGGCCTGCCGCCATCGCGCTGACCCCGCAGCCGGATGCCGCGATCGCCGAAGGGGCGGCGGGGCTGGTGGAAAAGGATGGCAGGCTGCTGCTGCGCGAACAGACGGACGAACCGGAGCGCAAGGATCGCGTCGTGGAACTGCTGGAGGCGATCGGCGGGGAAGCGGGGTAGGAGCCCCGCCGCCCCGCCGGTGCGGATATATCAGGACTTTTTGCCGCCGCCACCAGACGGCGCGCCGCTATTTCCGCCGCCGCCGCTCTTGCTGCCGCCGGAGCGTCCACCGCCGCCCTTGCCGCCTGTCGTCTTGCTCTGCGTTCCTGATCCGGCATCGCCCCCCTTGCTGGGGATCGCGCCGGGGTTGCCGCCCGCGCCTTTCTGCGCCATCACTGATGTCCTTCTGTCTTGCCGCTGCTTTCGCCATCGGCCTTGCTGTCCTTCCGATCCTCCGTCCGGGGGCTTCCCGGAGTGGGCGGCGGCGTATCGTCGCGGCCCTCCGCCGGTTGCTGGGACGAAGGGGCGTTCTGCTGGTTACCGGCCATCATTCTCTCCTTGGCTTAGGTGCCGGAAAAAAATGTCCCAGAGGTCGCTAGGGAGCCGGGCCATTCGCCCACCTGGGTTAGCTGTTGGTCGATTTCGGCAGACCGGGCGGAACGGGGCGGGAGCGGCGCTGTTGCCTGACTGATCCATGCAAGCGGAGGAATGCCATGGCCAGATATCTGTCCCTCGCCGCGCTCGCGATCGGGCTGGCGGGCTGCGCGCCCAGCGATCAGGCGGATTCAGGGGACTCGACTTTCGCGCCTAGCAATACGACGGCGGGCACGGTGCCGGACGGCATCCCCGGCGAAGGGGCAGGCAGCGCTATGACGGACGGGGAAACCAGCACGCGGGGCGCGGTAACGGCTGCCGACAGTCCTACGTCCACGCCGGGCTCCTCAGCCACCGGATCGGCGACGCAGGGCGGGTCAGGCCGCTAGGGCATGTTCCGCCTGCCCCTGTAGATTCCCGCCGCCCGCGCGCGAGGAAATCGTTGAATATCGCGCCGCCATCTGCTTCCGCAGCCGTGACAGCGCGGTGAAACGCCGCGCACAGGTTCAGCAGGAAGGATGAAGATGGGACGTTTGCAGGACAAGGTGACGGTGATCACCGGCGGCGCGCGCGGCATGGGGGCGGCGACATGCCGCCTGTTCGCGCGGGAAGGAGCGATCGTCGTGATCGCCGACATGCTGGAAGCGGAAGGCGCGGCGCTGGCCGACGAACTGGGCGGCGGCGCGCGGTTCGTGAAGCTGGACGTTGCGGACGAAGCGGCCTGGGCAGCGCTGATCTCTGATATCCTCCAGCGTCATGGCCGGATCGACGCGCTGGTCAACAATGCAGGCGTGCTGAGCTTTGGCGAACTGGTGACCGCTGATGTGGCTGAGTTCGACCGGGTCTATGCGGTCAATGTCAAGGGCCCCTTTCTGGGCATGAAACATGCCGGTGGAGCGATGCGGGCCGCCGGGCGGGGGTCTATCCTCAACATCGCGTCGATCGACGGATTCCGTGGGGCCAATGCGCTGGGCATCTATTCGTCGAGCAAATGGGCCTTGCGCGGCATGACCAAGACGGCGGCGCTGGAACTGGGACCACATGGCGTGCGCGTCAATTCCGTGCATCCGGGCGGGGTGCACACGCCCATGGTGAACCCGCAGGCGAACCGCACCATGGAGGAGATGAATCACGGCCACCGCCGCGTGCCGTTGCAGCGCATCGGCGAGCCTGAGGAGATCGCCGCGGCCAGCCTGTTCCTCTGTTCCGACGAGGCATCCTATATCAGCGGCGCGGAACTGGCGGTCGATGGCGGCTGGGCAGCGGGCTATTATCATGAGGGCCTGCCGGGCGCGCCCGCATCGCTCCAGCAGGGCTGACGTCCCGCAGGCCGGTGGGCCATAAAGCCATTGCGATGGTGACGGCGTGCGCACCGGCTGCTACTCACCAGGAGTGAGCGGTTACTAACCGCCATCAAGTTGACCGGCCCATCGGCTTTTCTGGAGGATGCTCATGACTATCAACAATCGACTTAACGGCCGCCGCATCATCGTGTTCGGCAGCGCGACCGGCATTGGCGCGGCCACCGTCAAGCGGCTTGCGGAAGAAGGCGCACGGGTCTGCGCGGCCGACATCAACATCGAAGGCGCCACGAAGGTGGCGCAGGAAGCGGGCGGTGAAACCTTTGCCGTTCATGTCGATATTTCCGACGAAGCATCGGTGCAGAAGGCGACGGAGGAGGCGGTGAGCCGCTTCGGCGGGCTGGACGGCGCGCATATCAACGCGGCGGACCTGCGCGTCATCATGGAAGACAGCGACGCGCTGTCCATCGATCTGTCGATCTTCGATCGCACCATTGCGGTCAACCTGCGCGGCCATCTGCTGTGCACCCGCGCCGTGCTGCCCCACCTGACCAAGAGCGGTAAGGGCGCGATCGTCTATACCAGTTCCGGTTCGGCCCATGGCGGGGAGCCGGTGCGGCCCTGCTATGCCATGGCCAAGGCGGGGGTGAACGCGCTGATGCGGCATGTCGCGGCGCGCTGGGGCAAGGAAGGTGTCACCGCCAATGTGCTCGCGCCCGGCTTCACCGTTACCGGCGAGATGAAGAAGCAGATGGAGGCCAATGCCGAAGAGGCCACTAAATGGGCGCAGCACTTCATGTCGCGCACGCCGCACACGCGCCTGGGCGAATCGGAAGATCATGCCGCAGTCGTCGCGCTGCTGCTGTCGGACGATGGCCGCTGGATCAACGGCGCCATCGTCGACGTCAATGGCGGTTCGCTGATGCGCGCCTGATGAATATCGCCGCGGCGTTCGCGTCACAGGCGCGGCGTCGCGGCGGTGAGTTTCGCTTTGGCGGGCACCTTCTTTCGGCTAGGCATCGCCGGATGCTGAACCCCTTGGCCACTTTAAAGCGCCTGCCGTGACCTTGGAACGAAAAAGCACGCGGCGTCAGCGCAACGCGCCGACCATCAACGATGTCGCCCAAAAAGCGGGCGTGTCGCCCATGACCGTATCGCGCGTGATCAACGGCGGGCAGGTCGTCCGGCCCGCCATGCGGGAAAGGGTGGAGCGGGCGATCGCCGAGCTCAATTACGCGCCAAGCGCTGCCGCGCGCAGCCTGGCGGGGGGTGAGGAAAGGCGGATCGCGCTGCTCTACAGCAATCCGTCAGCGGCCTATCTCAGCGAATTTCTGGTCGGTAGCCTTGACCAGGCGAGCCGCAGCGGCGTCACTCTGGTCATCGAACGGTGGGATGAAGGGACATCGGTCGAGGGTGTCATCGCTCATTTGCAGCGTTCGCGCGTCGACGGCGTCCTGCTGCCGCCGCCGCTGTGCGATCTGGAGCCGCTGACGCAGGCGCTGCAACGGGCTGGCATCGCCGCCGTCGCGGTCGCCACCAGCCGCCCGCCGGAGGGAATGCCGGTGGTCAGCATCGACGATCGTCGCGCCGCCTATGAGATGACGCGCCACTTGCTCCAGCTGGGGCACAGGCGCATCGGCTTTATCAGGGGCAATCCCAACCAGCATGCCAGCGGGCGGCGCTATGAAGGCTATCTCGCCGCGCTGGCCGAAGCGGGTGTCGCGCAGGATGAGGCGCTGACAGGGCCGGGGCTTTACACCTACAGGTCGGGGCTGGAGGCAGCGGGCAAGCTGCTGGACTTGCCGGACCCGCCCACGGCGATCTTTGCGGCGAATGACGACATGGCGGCGGCGGCGGTGGCGGCGGCGCATCGGCGGGGGCTGGACGTGCCGGGCGACCTTAGCGTCTGCGGATTTGACGACAGCGCCATCGCGACGACGATCTGGCCTGAGCTTACCACCATCCGCCAGCCGATCAGCGCCATGTCCCGGCAGGCCGTCGAACTGCTGGTGCGGCAGCTTGGGGCCAGGGATGCCGGAGAACCGCCCGCCTCCGTGCTGCTGGATTATGAGTTGATCCGCCGCCAGTCCGATGGGCCGCCGCGATGATGCTTGACCTGTTGCCCGTTATGCTGTTGGTAGCGCTACCAGAAACATAAAAGTTGCAGGAGTGCATGATGAAAGGCGTCGTCCTCTCACCCGACTGGCTGCCTTCCGATTGGCAGGCAGGCAGTTTTGCCGGGCGCGTCCTGACGCCGGAAGGGCCAAGCCCGATCCTTGTGTCGCAGGGTATCGCCTATGACATGAGCCGCGTCGCTCCCACGTCCGCGCAATTGCTGGATGCGCTGCCTGGCACGGTTGCGGGCGGCATAGTGCTTGGGCCGCTGGACGCGCTTTCCCTGCCGCTGCTGAGCCCCATTGACCTTCAATGCGTGAAGGCGTGCGGCGTGACCTTCGCTTTGTCGGCCGTCGAGCGCGTGATCGAGGAGCGCGCCATGGGCGACGCCAGCGCCGCCGCCGAGATCCGCACCCGGCTGGAGGCGCGGGTCGGCGGATCGATACGTGCTGTGTCGCCCGGTTCCCCGGAGGCCGCGGAATTGAAGGCGGCGTTGATCGAGGACGGCATCTGGTCGCAATATCTGGAAGTGGCGATCGGTCCCGACGCGGAAGTCTTTACCAAGGCCCAGCCGCTTTCGACCGTGGGTCCGGGGCATGATGTCGGCGTGCGGTCCGATTCCAGCTGGAACAATCCCGAACCCGAAATCGTGCTGGTGGTGAACGGCACTGGCAAGCTGGTGGGCGTGACGCTGGGCAACGATGTCAATCTGCGCGATTTTGAAGGGCGTTCGGCGCTGCTGCTGGGCAAGGGGAAGGATAATAACGCGTCCTGTGCGCTGGGGCCGCTGATCCGGCTGTTCGATGACAGCTTCACGCTGGACGATGTGCGCGCGGCGGACGTGGAACTGACCATCGACGGGCCCGAGGGCTACCGGCTGGAAGGGGTCAGCAGCATGGACCAGATCAGCCGTGATCCGCTGGAACTGATGCGTCAGACGCTGTCGGAACATCATTATCCCGACGGCTTCGTGCTGTTCCTGGGGACGCTGTTTGCGCCGGTGCAGGATCGGGATCATCCGGGGCGGGGCTTCACCCATAAGGTCGGCGATGTCGTCACCATCTCCAACGCGCGGCTTGGCCGCCTGATCAACCGGGTGGTGCTGGCGAAGGATGCGCCTGCCTGGGATTTTGGCCTGTCCCGCCTGATGTCCAACCTTGCCGCGCGCGGTCTGCTCCGCGCCGTAGCGCCGGGAGATGTTGCATGAGCCGGGCCATCTACCCCAGCCTCAAGGGTAAAAGCGTCTTTATCAGCGGAGGAGGCAGCGGCATCGGCGAAGGGCTGGTGCAGGCCTTTGCGGCGCAAGGCGCGCGCGTGGCCTTTTGCGACATATTGGAAGCGGAAAGCGCTGCTCTGGCCGCGCGGCTGGGCGATGCGGAGGCCGCGCCTGTCTTTCACCGTTGCGACCTGCGCGACATCGATTCGCTCAGGGCGGTGATGGCGCAGGTCGAGGCGGATTTCGGCGGCATCGACATCCTGATCAACAATGCCGCGAGCGACGACCGCCACAGGATAGAGGATGTCACCCCTGCTTATTGGGACGAGCGGATGGCGGTGAACCTGCGCCATCAATTTTTCGCCGCGCAGGCCGCCGCGCCCGCGATGAAGCGGGCGGGCGGGGGCGTGATCCTGAATTTCGGATCGATCAGCTGGCATCTCGCCTTGCCGGAGCTTGCCCTTTACGAAACCGCCAAGGCCGCGATCGAGGGCATGACGCGCAGCCTGGCGCGTGATCTTGGCCGCGATAACATAAGAGTGAACTGCATCATTCCCGGCAATGTGAAGACGCAGCGGCAGATGAAATGGTACACGCCCGAAGGCGAGGCGGAGATCGTTTCGCAGCAGTGCCTGAACGGACGCATATTGCCGGAGGATGTCGCCGCGCTGGCGCTGTTCCTGGCGTCCGATGATGCGCGCATGTGCACGGGCCATGGCTATTTCATGGATGCGGGCTGGCGCTGACCGGTACGGAAAGAAAAAGGGCAGGAGGGATTGCAATGACTGAGGGGAGCGGGAGCGCCGAGCGGGTCAACATGGCCTTCATCGCCGCCATCGTCGCCGTCGCCACGATCGGCGGGTTCATGTTCGGATATGATTCAGGCGTGATCAACGGCACGCAAAAGGGACTGGAAAGCGCCTTCCAGCTTGGGAAGCTGGGGATCGGCGTCAATGTCGGCGCCATTCTGGTGGGATCGTCCATCGGCGCGTTCCTGGCCGGGCGCATGGCGGACCTGATCGGGCGGCGCGGCGTCATGATGCTGGCGGCCATCCTCTTCCTCGCCAGCGCCATTCTGGCGGGAGCGGCGGGATCGTCGGCGGTCTTCATCATCGCCCGCATCATCGGCGGGCTGGGCGTCGGCGCGGCGAGCGTCATTTCCCCCGTCTATATTTCCGAAGTCACGCCAGCGGCGGTGCGCGGGCGGCTGTCGAGCGTGCAGCAGGTGATGATCATCACCGGCCTGACCGGCGCGTTCGTCGCCAATTTCGTGCTTGCCCGCCATGCCGGTGGCTCCACGGCCGAACTGTGGATGGGCTTTCCGGCGTGGCGCTGGATGTTTTGGCTGCAAGCGATCCCCGCCGCCATCTACTTCCTTGCCCTGCTGGTGATCCCGGAAAGCCCCCGCTACCTTGTCGCGCGCGGCCGCGAAGCAGAGGCGCAGGCGGTGCTGACGCGCCTCTTCGGACCCGAAGCGGCGGCGCGCAAGGTCGTGGAAATACGCGGCAGTCTGGCTGCGGATCATCATCGCCCCAAACTGTCCGACCTGATCGACAAGAGCAGCGGAAGGATCCGGCCGATCGTGTGGACCGGTATCGGCCTTGCCGTGTTCCAGCAACTGGTCGGCATCAACGTCGTCTTTTATTATGGCGCGACCCTGTGGGAAGCGGTCGGCTTTTCCGAAGACTATGCCTTGCAGACCAATATCCTGTCCGGCGTGCTTTCGATCGGCGCGTGTCTGGCCACCATCGCCCTTGTCGACCGGGTCGGGCGCAAGCCGCTGCTGCTGATCGGATCGGCGGGCATGGCGGTGACGCTGGCCGTGGTCGCCTATGCCTTTTCGACCGCGGTGACGGGCGCGGACGGCGCGGTGTCGCTGCCGGGCAATAATGGCGTGATCGCGCTGATCGCGGCCAATCTCTACGTGATCTTCTTCAACCTGAGCTGGGGGCCGATCATGTGGGTGATGCTGGGCGAGATGTTCCCCAACCAGATCCGGGGATCGGGCCTCGCCGTCTCAGGCTTCGCGCAGTGGATGGCCAATGCGGCGATATCGGTCAGCTTTCCGGCGCTGGCGGTGTCGCCGGGGCTGGCGATCACCTATACCGGCTATGCCTTCTTCGCCGCCGTCTCCTTCTTCTTCGTCCGTGCGCTGGTGCATGAAACCAAGGGGCGCGAGCTGGAGGACATGGCCGGGTAGACCGAGCGTCCTGTTTTCGCGGCCTCTCCCACAAGGCGCTTGCCAAGCCCTCACGGTAAAATTAGTGCGGTCTCACTAACTAGCGAGAGGGCGTCATGTTGCGGGCGGGAGGGGCCGTTACTGCGGACGAGGCACAGCCTCAGCAGCCAGCGGCGGCCGCATCGCCGCGCAGCGGGGCCACGCGCGCGAAGCTGATCGGCGTGGCGGAGCGGCTGTTCGCCGGACAGGGCGTTCAGGCTGTCTCGCTGAACGAGATCAACAAGGCCGCCGGGCAGAGGCATGGAAGCGCCTGCCAATATCATTTCGGCAACAAGGACGGACTGATCCAGGCGATCCTGGACAAGCATGTTCCCGGCATCGCCCGGCAGCGCGACAGGCTGTTCGACGAGATGGAGGCAGGCGGCGGCGTTCCGGCGATCGAGCAGGTGGTGGCCGCTTTCGTGCGGCCGGTCGCGGCAAAGCTGCTCGATCCCGATGGGGGCAAGGCGTTCGTCCGCCTCAATGCCCAGCTGGTGGCGGTGCATACCATCGGCATGCACCGCGCCGGTTCCGCGCCCTTTGCCGCGCCCTTTACGGAACGGCTGAGCCGCATGCTGAACCTGGCGCTGAGCGCGCGGGCGATCCCGCCGGACGTGGCGGAACGCCGCCTCATCATCGCCGGGGTGATGCTCTATCACGGCCTGGCCGACTATTCTCATCTGCTTGAGGCGTCGGGCGATCTCAACGAAGCCAGTCTGGGCAGGTTCACCGGCGATCTGGAGGCGATGATGGTCGCTGCGCTCGTCGCGCCGTTCGCCGGGGGGACAAAGGAGAGATGATGACATCGCCCGTTTATGATTATGGCGGCGCCCATGTCCTCGTCACCGGCGGGACGAGCGGGATCGGCGCGGCGACGGCGGCGGCCTATCGTAACGCCGGTGCGGACGTGACCATCACCGGCACGCGCGGCAGCGCCGCCGATTACGACGCGGACCTTTCGGGCTTCCGCTATCTTCAACTCGATGTGGAAGACGCCGCGAATATCTATAGCGTCGCGGCGGCGCTGCCCCGGCTGGACATATTGATCAATAATGCCGGGATAGCGCTGCCCAGCCTTGGCCTCGACGAATGGGAGCCGGAGATTTTCGACCGGGCGGTGAACATGCTGCTCAATTCGGCCTTTCGCATGGCCCGCCGGACGGTGGACCTGCTGGCCGAAAGCAAGCTGGCAGGCGGCGGGTCCGTCATCGGCATCGGGTCGATGAGCAGTTTTTTCGGCATTGGCGTGGTGCCCGGTTACGGCGCGGCCAAGACGGGGCTGGTCGGGCTGACGCGGACGATGGCCGTCCAATGGGGCGCGCGCGGCGTCAGGGCCAATGCCGTGGCGGCGGGCCTGACGTTGAGCGGGATGACGGCGGGCACGTTCCAGCAGGCGGAATGGCTGGAACCCACCCTCGCCCGCACGCCGCTCGGCCGCCTGGGCCAGCCGGAGGATATCGCCAACGCCATCCTGTTCCTGACGAGCCCGGCGGCAAGCTGGATCACAGGACAAACGCTGTATGTCGATGGCGGCTATACGGTGGCTGGATGATCCGGCGCGCCTTCTTCCCCTATGAACCGCCGCAACCCCTGCGGCCCAATGGAGTAAGCCAGTGACTGACGTGTCGCTTCACCGACCCTATCCGGCCTCAGCGATTCAGGCCTGGGACCATGAAACCGATATCGCCGTGATCGGATTTGGCGCGGCGGGCGCTTGCGCGGCGATCGAGGGCGCCCTGGCTGGCGCGCGGGTCATGCTGTTCGAACGTGGATCGGGAAGCGGCGGGGCATCGGCCCTGTCCGGCGGCGAAATCTATATCGGCGGCAGCGGCGGCACCGACGCGCAGCGGGCGGCCGGGTTCGAGGACAGCACCGAGGATATGGCCGCCTATCTGAAGGCGGCAGGCGGCCCGTGCGCCGACGAAGCCAAATGCGATCTCTACGCGCGCGAATCCCTGGCGCATTATGGCTGGTTGAAGGAACAGGGCATTCCCTATCGCGGCAATTACCTGCCCGGAAAGCATATCGAGCCGGTCGATGATTCGACGCTGATGTGGTCGGGAAGCGAGGCGGCCTGGCCGTTTTGCGACATTGCCAGACCAGCGCCGCGCGGCCATGTCATCCAGCATGTGGGCTGGGGCGGCGGGCGTCCGCTGGTCGACCTGCTGGAAAGCCGCGCCCGCGCCCTGGGCGTGGAGGTGGTGACCGACGCCCGCGCCGTCGCGCTGGTGCAGGATGAGGACCGGCGGGTCGTGGGCGTGGTGGTGCGCATCGACAATGTGAACCGCTTCGTCCGCGCCGCGAAGGGCGTGGTGCTGTGCACCGGCGGCTTCGTCTTCAACGAAGACATGCGGCGGCGCTATTGCCCCGAAACCTTCAAGATCAGCAGCCCGATCGGCGATCAGGACGATGGTTCCGGCATCGAAATGGGCGTGGGCGCTGGCGGCGACGCGATCCATATGGAGCAGTTTTTCACCACCTGCCCCTGGACCATGCCCGAACCGCAGGCGCATGGCGTGTTCGTCAACCAGGCGGGCCAGCGCTTCATCAACGAGGATTGCTATCATGGCCGGGTGAGCCGGGTCGCCGTCGATCAGATGGGGGATCGCGTCTATCTGCTGCTGGACATCGCCCATTTCGACCAGCCGCTGGAAATGGCGGGGATCACCATCGCCGGGACGGGCGAGACATGGGAAGAGGTCGAAACCGAGCTGGACATGGCGCCGGGCACGCTGTCGGCGACCATGGCCTTCTACAACGCCCATGCGGCGGAAGGGCGCGACCCGCTGTTCCACAAGAAGCCGCCCATATTGACGCCGCTGGATCAGGGACCGTTCGTGGCGCTGGAGCTGAATTTCCAGAACAGCTATTTCAGCTTCTTCACATTGGGCGGGCTGCGCACCTCGGTCGATGGCGAGGTGCTGGACCATGGCGGCGCGCCGGTGCCGGGCCTGTTCGCGGCGGGCCGGTGCACGTCCAGCCTGCCCGCCTGGGGCCATGGCTATAGTTCGGGCCTCAGCCTTGCCGACTGCACCTTCTTCGGGCGGCAGGCGGGGCGCAAGGCGGCGCGCGGCTGAGCGGCGGCTATCGGCCGGGCGCGGGGCCGCTGCTGTCCCGCTTCACCAGTTCGAAGCGGAAGGATGGCGCATCCGCCAGTCCCTCCACCAGCGCGTCGACAACGGCGCGGCCCATGGCGTCGAGCGGCTGGCGCACGGTGGTGAGCGGCGGCCAGGTGGTAAGGCTGCCCGGCGTATCGTCGAAGCCGACCACGGACAGGTCGTCCGGCAGCCGCAGCCCGCGCCGGTGGGCCAGGGTCAGCACGCCCAGCGCCATGTCGTCATTGGTGGCGAAGATGGCGGTGGGCGGGTGAGGCAGGCCCAGCAGCGCTTCGCCCCCGCTGATGCCCGATGCGAAATCGAACGCGCCCTCGACGAACATCTGCTCGTCCATGGCGATCCTGGCGGCGGTCAGGCCGTCCCTGAACCCGTCCACCCGGCGCTGGGCCGCGCGATGGCTGACGGGCGGGCAGATGACGCCGATGCGCCTGTGCCCCAGGCCGATGAGATGATCGGCCACCATCCGCCCGGCGGACCGCTCCGGCGTGGGGATGTTGAAGCTGGGCGACATGACCGATCCTGCGATGCGCGCGCAGGGCAGGTTGAGTTCGGACAGGCGGCGCAGGATCTGTACATCGTCGGACAGCGGCGGGGTGAGGAACACGCCATCGGGCCGTAACGCGGCGACGAGGCGGTCGAGCACTTCGAACCGTTCCTCGCCCGACAGCGAAATCGGTTCGACGACCAGATGATAGCCCAGTTCCCGGCAGCGATTCGCTGCCCCCGCCTGAATGCCGCCGCCATAGCCGGGCGCGGGGTTGTTGTAGAGGAAGGCGATCAGGAAGGATCGTCCGCCCGCAAGGCGGCGCGCCGCCTGATTGGGGCGGTAGTCGAGCGCCTTGATCGCGGCGGCGACGCGGTCGCGCAGATCGCGGCTGACATTGGGCGCATTATTGACAACGCGGGACACGGTCTTGATCGAAACGCCCGCAAAGGCGGCGACGTCACGGATGCTGGGCATGGAAATGGCTGTTCGGAATTGCGGGATGATGGAGGCAGGCGTCAGCATTGCAATGCGAAGGGATTACGGCATTCCAGCGGAAATCCGGGCTATTCTGCCGAACCATGCCGATCGCCAGCGATATATGCGTCAAGCTGCGCCACTCCGGTCCCGTTCCATGCGAAAAGCCTCTTGATCCCTTTCGCAGGCCGCTATAGAGCGGTGAGACAACGTTGTCATCCTCCACAGGATTTCAGGACAATGTTTTCCCGGGCAATGATGGGCGACTGCACGCGCCTGCATTGCCCGGGTTATCGCTCCGCATGGATTGGCGCCGCCGTGAATGGCGCATCGGGCTGCGTGCCAGCTCAGGCGTCGGTGGGTGGCTCGCGCGAACCGCATATGAAATGATTGACGATGGACTCGTCCTGCGCCGCCGGTTCAAACAGGCGGCAAAGCCAATCCAGACAGCGAGCGAGCAGACTCATCGATCCTCTCACGCATTTTATTTGGCCTCATCTTACCTCAAATTACCGGCTTGGGATAGGGCGGGTCATGGCGCTGAGCCATGTCGCGGACAGCGACTGTAGCGGCATGGAATTGACTTTGAAAACCGTTCGCAATAACGGGAATGGCACGGCGCGGGGGCAGAGATAATTCATGCTGACGATCATTTCCGAACTGCTCGATGCGCGGCAGCTCAAGGATATCCGCGCGCTGATCGACGCCGCGCAATGGGTGGACGGCAATGTGACGTCCGGCCATCAGTCCGCGCTGGCCAAGAACAACCTGCAACTGCCCGAAGACTCGCCCGAAGCGCAGCAGGCGGGGCAGATGATCCTTGAGGCGCTGAGCCGCAACCCGTTGTTCATCGCGGCCGCGCTGCCGCTCAGGATCTTTCCGCCCCTGTTCAACAGCTATGCGGGCGGCCAGGCGTTCGGCATCCATGTCGATAACGCAGTGCGTATCCAGGCAGGAACCGGCTTTCGCGTGCGGTCGGACCTGTCGATGACCGTCTTTCTGGAGGATCCTGACAGCTACATCGGCGGCGAACTGGCGGTGGAAACCCAGTTCGGCGCGCAACAGGTGAAGCTGCCCGCCGGTCATGCGGTGCTTTACCCCTCCTCATCGCTGCACCGGGTCAATCCGGTGACCAGCGGCCGCCGGGTGGCGAGTTTCTTCTGGCTGCAATCCATGGTCCGTGACGATGCTGCACGGCAGACGCTGTTCGACCTCGACAGCAGCATCCAGGCGCTGGCGGTGACGATGAGCCACGACAATGCGGAGATCATCCGGCTGACCGGCGTCTACCATAATCTGCTGCGCCGCTGGGCCGACGCCTGAACTGACGGATCAGGCCAAGCCTTTCACGCAGGACCGAATTCTGCCGCTCAGTCCTGCGCGATGATGAGTTCGATCCCGGCGCGGCGCACCATGGCGGCGGCCTGCGGATCGATGCCGCTGTCGGTGATAAGGGTGTCCACCTCGTCCAGCCCGCATACGATCGCGCCGGATGAGGAGGCGAATTTCGAACTGTCGACCATCAATATGACCTGTTCGGCCCGGTCCACCAGCCGCCGTTCGGCCGCGACGAGGATGACGTCCTGCTGCATCACGCCCCGCGGGCCGACGGCGGCGGCGCCCATGAACAGCTTGGGCGCGTGGAAGCGCGGCATGCTGTCTTCCCCCGCTGGAGCCAGGATGATGTTCTGCTCGCGGAACAGCGTGCCCGACGGCAGCAGGATGCGCGTGCCCGCCTGGGGTAGCAGCGCGTTGACGATGTGCAGCGAATTGGTGAGCACCTGAAGGTCGAGCCCCTCAAGGCAGGGGCACATCTGCAAGGTGGTCGTGCCGCCATCGATCATGATGCCCTCGCCGGGCTCGCACAGGGCGGCGGCGGCGCGGCCGATCGCCTGCTTTTGCGCCAGATTCTGCGTGATCGACTGGTCGAAGGGCGTGCCGGTCAGGCGGCTCTGCGGTTCGGGCGCGGCGTTGGCGGCGGGCGCGGCGATCTTCGCCCCGCCATGGACACGGACGATATGGCCATGTTCCTCCAGGCGGCTGAGGTCGCGGCGGATCGTCGCCGGGGAAGCGTCCAACTGCGCCTCCAGATCGCGATAGGAAATGAACCCGCTGAGGCGCAGCGATTCCAGGATCAGGCTTTCGCGTTCCGCCGCATGCATTTCGTCCGTCTCGTCCTTCGCTCTTGTGCGGGAGGGGGGGTGTTTCCCCTTTCCGGCCCGCTTATGCAATGACGGCGCGGCGAAATCCATGG
>NZ_ATHO01000029.1 GCF_000445065.1 Sphingobium quisquiliarum P25
TCTCGACCGAAATCGGCCGTCAGGCGGGCGCGACGCCCGATGCGGGCGGGACTGTCACGCTCGACATGATCTCCTCCACCTATGATTATGCGCAGCGCGCCGACCTCATCCGCAACTTCGTGAAGCAGGACCCCGATCGCGCCGCCCTCGTCGTCCGCGACCTTCTGAAGGAAGGGAAGAAGGACAATGGCTGAGGCCGATACCGCCCCCGCGATCAAGGGCAGCGCCGCCGCCGCCGTCCTGCTGATGCTGTTCGACGAGGATGAGGCCGCGCAGATCCTCTCGCGTCTCGAACCCGACGAAGTGCGCCAGCTTGGCTATGCGATGTACGATGTCGCCGACGTGCAGGTCGAGGAAGTGAATGAAGCGCTCGACCATTTCGTCACCAAGGCGAAGAAGCGCACCACCATCGGCTATGGTGCGAGCCGCCATATCCGCGGTGCGATGACCAAGGCGCTGGGCGAGGAGCGCGCCGAAACCATCCTCGCGCGCATCACGCCGCCGACCCGCTCCACCCAGCTTGAAATGCTCAAATGGATGGATGCCAAGGAAGTCGCGTCGCTGATCGAGGCGGAGCATCCGCAGATCATGGCGATCGTGCTCGCCCATCTGGAAGCGCCGATCGCCGCCGATGTCCTGCAACTGCTTCCGGCCGAATATCAGGAAGAGATCGTCTACCGCATCGCGACCCTCGGTCCCGTGTCGAACGAAGCTCTGGACGACCTCGAACAGCTGCTGCTGCGCGGATCGACCTCCAAGAAGCAGGGCGCGGCGTCGCAGCGCGGCGGCACGGTCGAAGCGGCCGCGATCATGAACAATGTCCGCAAGGAAAATGAACAGCGCATCATGAAGGCGGTGGCCAAGCGCGACAAGATGATCGCCCAGACCATCGAGGAAGAGATGTTCGTGTTCGATAACCTGATCGACATGGATGACAAGAATATGGGCACGCTGATGCGCACCATCGACAGCAGCGTGCTGGTCGTGGCGCTCAAGGGCGCGAACGAGATGCTCAAGGGCAAGATCTTCGGCTCCATGTCCGCCCGCGCGGCGCAGGCCATCGCCGACGAGATCGAGGAGCGCGGCCCCATCCGCCTTGCCGAAGTGATCGAGGCGCAGAAGCTGATCATCGCCACCGCGCGCCGCATGGCCGACGCTGGCACCATCATGCTGGGCGGCAAGGGGAACGATTTTGTTTAAGGTTCTGGACGCGGGCAGCATCCGCGACGCCGCCAGCATTCCGCTGACCGGCATGGCGCAGGTCCGCAGCGGCGGCTTTCGCAGCCTCTATGCCGATACGCCCGGCGCCAGCGGTGCGGCGATGCACGACGCCATGCCCGCCATGACGGACGAGGATCTGATCGAGCAGGCGCGGATGGAAGCCTTCGCGCAGGGTTTTGACGAAGGATGCCGGGTGGTCGGCGATGCCGCCGCCGCCGATGCCGAGGCGCGGGCGCGCCTCGCCGAAGCGCTCGAACTGCTGACCCCCGCGCCCAGCGGCATGCTGTCGACCATGTTGTCGGCGACGGTCGTCCGCCTGGTCGAACAGATTGTCGGCGAGGTGGAGATCGACCTGGAACGCCTCGTCCAGCGCTGCGACACCGTCGCCGCCTTTATCGAGGATAATGATGGCAAGGGCGCGCTGCACCTCCACCCCGACGACATGGCGATGCTGGAAGGGGAGGCGATCGGCCTGCGGCTGGTGGGCGACCCCGCCATGCCGCGCGGCTCGGTGCGGCTGGAAACCACGGACGGCTGGGTCGAGGACGGGCCGGACGTCCGCCTGTCCCGCCTGCGCGCGCTGCTCGACGATATGGAGGGCAAGGCGTGATCAAGGCCGCGCTCGCCCAGGCCGAAAGCCTGTTCGGCCATCTTCAGGTCCAGAACCGGCAGCCGCGCCATGTGGGACGGCTGGTCAGCCATGATGCGGGCATGCTGGAGGTCACGGGCTTCCGCAAGCCGATCGGCGCGGGCGCGCGGGTGATCGCTTCGGACGGCACCGTCTGCCGCGCCGAGGTCGTCGGCTTTCGCGGCGACAGGACGCTGCTGGTCCCGCTCGACGCCGACGCCCCGCTGGAAAATGGCGCGCGGGTCGAACCGGACAGCCAGGCCAATATGGTGCAGGTCGGCGAAGGGCTGATCGGCCGCGTCATCGACGCCATGGGCCAGCCGCTCGACCGCAAGGGGCCGATCATCGCTGGCGGATCGTGGCCGCTGAACGGCGTCAAGGGCAATGTGCTCGACCGGGGCCGCGTCACCGAACCGTTCGACCTTGGCGTCCGCGCCGTCAACGCGCTGCTCACCGCCGGGCGGGGCCAGCGCATCGCCATCATCGCCGGTTCGGGCGTCGGCAAGTCGGTCCTCATGGGCCAGATGATCGCCGGGGCCGAAGCCGACATCGTCGTCGCTGGCCTGATCGGCGAACGCGGCCGCGAGGTCAGCGACTTCCTCGAAACCAAGCTCAAGGGCGCGATGCACAAATCGATCGTCGTCGCCGTGCCTGCCGATCATCCCCCGGTGCTGCGCCTGCGCGCCGCCGCCCGCGCCACCGCCATCGCCGAATATTTCCGCGCGCGCGGCAAGAAGGTCCTGCTGCTGATCGACAGCCTCACCCGCTGCGCCCATGCCCAGCGTGAAATCGGCCTTGCCCTTGGCGAGCCGCCCGCGATGAAGGGCTATCCGCCCTCCGCCCTCGCGCTGATCCCCCGGCTGGTCGAGCGCGCTGGCGTCGACGCGCGCACCGGCGGATCGATCACCGCCCTCTATACCGTCTTGGCGGACGGCGACGACACGGACGATCCGATCGTGGACGCCGCCCGCGCGATCGTGGACGGCCATTTCGTCCTGTCGCGCCATTTGTCGGAGCAGGCGATCTTCCCGGCGATCGACATCGGCAAGTCCCTCTCGCGCGTCATGGCCGATGTGGCGCCTGACGATCATCGCATGGCCGCCGCCGCCTATCGCCGCCTCTGGGCCGCCTACGAGGAAAATCGCGATCTCATTCTGATGGGCGCATACCGCCCCGGCAACGACCCGGTGATCGACGAAGCCGTGCAGCGCCGGCAGGAGATACTCGACTTCATCCGTCAGGATCAGAAAAGCCGCATCGACCTTGCCACCAGCGCTGATGCGCTGATCGCCGAGTTCGGCGCGTGAAGGGAGAGGTCGCGCGCCGCCAGCGCGTGCTGCGCGTCCGCCATGTGCAGCACGCCATGGCCGTCGCCGAAACCGCCCGCGCCCGCGACGAGGCGGAAAGCATTGCCCGCAATGCCGAACGCCTGCGGAAAGTGCGCGGTGATCTTTTTTCCGGCAATGGCGCTGCAACTGGCGCGACTTTTGCATCCATGCAGGAACTTGCTGGCCGGCTGGAGCAGGCTGGCCGTCAGCTGGATGGCGCGCTCTACGATGCGCGCCGCAAGGTGGAGGTCAAGGAAGGCCTCACCCTCGCGGCCAATCGGGATCGCGAAATCGCCGAAAAGCTCAAGGATCGCGCCCGCGCGGATCTGGAGCAATGGCGGGAGAACAAGCTGGCGGCCTTGCCCCGCTACCGCCGGATGCAGCGGACAGGAGATGTGTGACATGACCATGCTTCCCAGCCTCAAGGCACTGCTCTTTTCCTCGGCCCCGCTTGGCACGGCGGCGGCGCAGCCCGCCACGCCGGGGGAGACCTCCGATTTCGCCGCGCTGCTCGACGGATCGATGGAAGAGGTGAGCTCCGCGCCCCCGGCCGCCCTGCCCACGGGCGAGGAAGCGCCGGACTTGACGGTCGATGCCGCCCCTGCGGACGATCAGCGTCCCGCGCCCCGGCCGGACGATCATGTGCCGCCCGGCCTTGCGCTGGGTCTCATCAAGCACGCGCCGGAGCCTGTCCCCGCGCAACCCGCCGAAGGAGAGGCAGAGGCGGAACCGGCGGCATTGCCCGCTGCGCAGGTGCCGCAACCTTCCTCCGATCCGGCCGCTGATGTGGAGCAGGCCGTGGCTGCCGCCAAACCCCTCCTGGCCAAGGCGGAACCGAAGCTCGAAACCGCCGAAGCGCCCGCCACGGAAGGCACTCCGGCACCGGAAGCCAAGCCCGCGCGCAAGGAAAAGGCGAAAGCGGAGCGGCCCCAGCACGATATCGACACGGCCGCGCCAGCACCGCAGCCCTTGAGCGCAGCCGCGATCATCGCTGAACCCGCCATCGCGCCAGCCGCTGCCGACCCGGAACCATCGACGGACGTTGCCCCCCCCATCGCCGCCGCCAGCCCGCCTCCGGCCGCCGGAG
>NZ_ATHO01000030.1 GCF_000445065.1 Sphingobium quisquiliarum P25
GGAGCGGGCAGGGCGGCGGGCAGGCTGCACGCCAGGCGATACCAGAGCAGGCTGCCCGGTGTGGGCGGCGCGGCGGCTTCGTCCACGATCTCGCCCAATGCGACGGCCCAGCGCGGCTGCTGGCCGGGACGGCGCAGGATCGACAGCGACACCGGATCGCCATTTTCCGTACGCAGGAAGATCTGCGTCTCGCTTTCGCCCGCGACCGTACCTTTGACGTGAAAGGCATCGCCAACGCCAGTGATGCGCGGTGGTGCGCCGTTCGCCACCAGGCCGGACAATATGGCCTTGACCTGCTCGACCGTGGCAGGCTCCGCCGGGATCTGCGCATCGCGCGCCACCAGCTGGATGTCGCCGGGCCGCGCGCCGCGCGTGGCGAACAGGATCATGCGGGCCTTCTTCAACTTGGGCAGCTTGCCGCGCGCATTGACCGGAGCGTCATACAGGTAGCGGACGGACGGGCTGATCCCGCCATCGCCCCGAATCAGGCTGTCCACATCCGCCTCTATATAGAGCCTGCGATATCCTTGCGGCACGGTTCCGGCCCGTTCCGGGGCCAGCGCGATGATGCTGCGAATACGCACCACTGCCACCAGCGAAGATGCATCGGAAAGGTCGGTCAGGTCGGCATAGGTGAGCGGTCCGGCGGCGGTCCCGGCAAGGCCGCTGCCGGGAGTCTGAGCCGCCAAAACACCAGGGTATGCGGCGGAAATGAGGCATGTCGCGGCGAGGGAAAAAAGCGGGATGGCGGATTTGTTTCTCATGTTCGTCCTAAGGATCGACCGGCGTGACATTGTTGTCACAGGCAAGTCATTCTGCTGTAAAATATTAATAGCAATTGACTGTATCGATAAAGCGTTTGCGTGGCACGGTGCGCCGCGATAGGAGTTCGCAAGGTAGCAAATAAAAGGGCAGGGGCCAAAGGTGACCGGGGAAACCCTGGCCAGCTGGGGCTGCTTTTCGCTTATTTGCTTATAATCAACTGGTAAGCTGAGTTAAGGAGTGTCGTTGCCGAATGGCCTATGCTGACCACTCGCAAGGATCGAGTCGGACGATCTCGATCATCATCGTCGCCCTTGTTCACGCTGTTCTCGGTTATGCTTTCGTCACCGGTCTTGGCATGAAATATGTCAAAAAGGCGGCGGAACAGCTGAACGTGATCGACGTGAAGGAGGAACCGCCGCCACCTGACGAGGAGCCGCCGCCGCCGCCGCCGGATCAGCCGGTCGAGCCGCCGCCGGTCGTCGCTCCGCCGCCCATTGTCCAGACGCCGGCCCCC
>NZ_ATHO01000031.1 GCF_000445065.1 Sphingobium quisquiliarum P25
TGTGACCGTCAAGTAGAAAGACCCAATTTCTGCTCATTAATTTGAAACACTTTCTTGCCCAAATATGGTTGACCTATGTTTCATGCGATAACTATCTTCATTTAAATGAATGATCTCCACTCGGTGTAAAATTCTATCCAAAATAGCTGTTGTAATTGCTTGGTCGCCTAATAACTCTCCCCATTCTTTAGGTGCTTTATTTGATGTTAAAACGATGGATGATTGATTATATAAGTCATTTATCAAATGAAAAAACATGTTAGCTTCCTGTTGATCCATCGCCATAAACATCAAATCATCAATAATGACCAAATCCGCATCTCTTAATCTTTTCATTCTTGTCTGCGACTTACGAGTAATTTCTTCCGTCTTTAGTGAGTGAATGAGATCTCCCATCGTAGTGAAAAGAACCTTGTATCCTTGGTTTAAAGCCTCAATGCCTAACCCAATTGAAATATGAGTCTTCCCACAACCTGGCGGTCCCAGTAAAATGATATTGTGTAACTGTTCTATCCACGTTAAATCTTTCAATCTGTTCAAGTGTTTCGTACTTAATGATTTCTGCTCTTTTACGTTAAACTCTTCTAACGTTTTTTGAAAAGGGAATGTAGCCCATTTAAATCGTTTCTCTAATTGCTTTTCTTCCCTTCGGGTTTGTTCGTATTTTGTTATATTTAGAAGGAGCTGAGTAAAGGATAAATCCCTTTGCTCAGCCTCTCTTATTAATGTGGGAAGGTGATTGGCCGTTTCCGTTAAACGGAGTGTCTTCATCAATTCCTGCACTTGTTTTAGCTGACTCATACGGGCTCACCTTCCAATATTGCAGTATAAGCATCCATATCTCTTTTTTTGGTCTCCGTCTCCAGGATCCAATCCGATGTGCCTTTTAATTGTGTTATATTCTTATCATTACCTACTGTATCATCCACTTGCCGTTGGCGTTTTATGTACGAAACGACATCGCTCAAATCTGTTGCGCCATAGAGGTTTCTTTTCATACATTCATTCAATGCTGCCGATATCATTTCCTTACTATTTACCTTTGTCTCTTTTACGATCATTTGGAGCTGATCCCTTATATATCGAGGGTATTTTTTCTTGACCATTTTTAAATATTGATAAGCTGCTTCTCTATCATTAAATTGCTGGGAAACGGTATCCATAAATGCATTAATACCTTTTGTTCTATCACGGCTATGGTTTCTATCCTTTATCAACAATCCCTTCCCGGAAGGGACGTTATGATGTGCGATGATTTCTCCTGTTTCAGCACTATAGATGATTAACTCCTTTTCATCCGTTTCCTTAATATGGACCGTTTCACACTTTCCATATGTACCCAATGGCAGAGAATAACGATTAGATAAATAACGAATAGTATTGTCCTTATGGACACATCTTGATATACTATTTTCATAGTTATATTTTATATCTAGATTTTTGGTGACTGGTCGTAAGTGTTGTCTTTCCAGGGAGAACACATCGACTGGTCTCTTTTTAATTGAATGATGAATTTTATAATTTCCAGTTCTATTCAGCCATTCCCACCCCTGTTCATTCCAAGAATCAATGTTATGGAATACACGATGTTTAGCGAAATTGTGCTTGATAAAACCAACGACATTTTCAATTTTCCCCTTACTTTCGGGATCAGCCTTACGACAAACCCGAAGGGTTAGATTTCTAGATTTTTTATATTGTTGAAACTCTTGTGTTAAAATTAAATCCCCACCATTCTCACTTACAACAATTAAGCTGTCTTGGTCATAGACGAACTCACCTGGAATCCCTCCATACCACCTAAATGCATTTTCGTGTGCTTTTATCACATCTTTAGTAGTAAATGGCCTATCGAGCCACTCCTTATATTTATATCTGGAATTCGATAATACAAAGGCAATAAAGTTGAGTTTCACTTCTTTATTATCACTTGTTTTTTGCTTGGTATGACCAAAATCAACTTGAATCTGAGCTCCCATAGGGGAATCAGGGATGGCTTCATACATTCGTTTTGAAGTCTCCTTCTTTATTTTATATTCCTCTCGAAGCTCTTTAACATATGAGCGAACGGTACTTTCACCTACTTCTAAACCTTCGTATTTTTCCCTTAACCAGTCTTCTACTTGTGAAGCGGACAGATCTGGATGCTCTCTTAACCAAGATAAAATCAGCTTTTTATAAGGATCTAATTTCTTCTTTCTCGTTTGAAGAGAATCTACCCACTCAGACATATCTGAAGGAGTCCTTTTTAGATAACGATGGACTGTTGATCTTGAAATTCCTAATTTTTTTGCCACCTTCGTTTTACTAAATCCCTTTTTGATTAACTGATGTACTTCCATATACATTTCCCACTTATCCACCTTTTGCAACCTCCATTGATTTATGCTTTGTTATAAACATTTTACAATGGAAATTCTATTTTATTGGCATAATTGAGGAAAA
>NZ_ATHO01000032.1 GCF_000445065.1 Sphingobium quisquiliarum P25
CGACACGGCGGAGGCGGAGCGCCGGGTGGAGGAAGAGGTGCAATCCCGCATCCTGCGTTCCGGCCGTACGAACATCAGCCGCGCGGTTTCCGATCTGGTACGTGCGGGATTGCTGCGGCGGCATTATCGGGGCTACCGGGTGGATCATCCCAATCGCGGCGCGCAGCGGGAGGCGGTTTACACGATCACGCCGGAGGCCCGGCTCGCGCTCGCCCGAAGCTGTTGAGCTAAGGCCGTTCCCGCGATCCGGCGGCATTCCAGGGCGCGCTTTCGAAGCGGTCACGCAAGAAACCGACGAACGCATCGACGACGGGCGGGCGAAAGGCAGCGCGTGGATAGACGGCGTGAACGCCAAGGTCGCCCGGCCCCTCCCAGCCATGCAGCAGCCGCACAAGCTGCCCTTCCGCCAGTTGCGGCCCGATGTCCCACAAGGAACGCAGGGCGATCCCGACGCCGGAGAGCGCCAGTTCGCGCACGATCTCGCTGCTGTTGGTGCGGACATGGCTTCGCCCGTCGACCAGCTTGCGCCCCCGCCCATTGACCAGCCGCCAGGGCAATTGCCCGTCCGCGGCGAGCAGGCGGTGACGGGCCAGATCCTCGATCCGGTCCGGCGCGCCATGCTCCGCCACATAGGCAGGACTGGCGCATAATATCCGCCGGTTGGCCGCGAGCAGTTGCGCGTCCAAGCTGGCGGGAATGTCGCTGGTGATGCGGATCGCAACGTCGATCTGCTCCGCCAGCAGGTCCACATAAGCGTCGGTGAGGTTAAGCTCCAGCTCGATGGCGGGATAAGCCGCCAGAAAGTCGCCGACATGCGGCGCGACATGCAGGCGGCCGAAGGATGTCGGGGCGGACACGCGCAGCGGCCCGATTGCGGAGCGCAGGCGGTTGGTCACCCGATCCTCGGCCTGCGCTATGGCGTCCAGGATCGCCACGATGTCGCGGTGCAGGATCGCGCCTTCCTCCGTCAGCGCAAGCCTGCGGGTGGTGCGGTGGACCAGCCGGACGCCCAGCCGTGCCTCCAGCCGCGCGATCCGCTTCGACATCATGGCGGGGGAGATCATCAGCATCCGCCCTGCCGCCGAAAGGCTTCCCGCCTCCACCGCTCTGGCGAACAGTTCATAGTCCGGGTCCATCATCCATCTTTTCCTTACAGGAAAATATCTCTCTCACTTTTGTCCTCTAGTGCGATGATTGCGGCGGGTCTATAGCGTGGCGCAGCGTGACGATGGAGAATGGAATGCACGAGCGGATCGAAAAGGCTGGCTTGCACGTCGCGCCGGAGCTGGCGCGCTTCATCGATGAGCAGGCGCTGCCCGGAACGGGGCTGGAGAGCGGCTGCTTCTGGACCGGCGTCGCGGAGATTTTCGCCCGCTTCGCGCCACGCAACGCGGAATTGCTAAGGAAGCGCGACGATATTCAGGCGCGGATCGACGGCTGGCATCGCGAACGCGCCGGTCAACCGATGAACGCGGACGGCTATCGCGCTTTCCTGACCGAAGTCGGCTATCTGGTGCCGGAGCCCGCGCCCTTCACCATCGGTTCGACAAAGGTCGATGATGAACTGGCGCGGCTGGCCGGGCCACAACTGGTCGTTCCCATCCTCAACGCCCGCTTCCTGCTGAACGCCGCCAATGCGCGCTGGGGCAGCCTGTATGACGCGCTCTACGGCACGGATGTGATTGCGGGCGCGGCGGCGGGCAAGGGATATGATCCGGCGCGGGGCGCGCAGGTCATTTCCTGGGCAAAGGCGTTTCTGGACAACGCCGTTCCCCTTTCGAGCGGCAGCTGGACTCAATGGACCGGCGGCGTTCCCGCCCTGCGCGATCCCGCGCAGCTTGCGGGCTGGTCAGGCGGCAATATCCTGCTGCGCCACAACGGCCTGCATATCGAACTGGTGATCGACCCCGATCATCCCGTGGGACGCGACGATCCGGCGCATCTGGCCGATGTCATTCTGGAATCTGCTCTGTCCACCATCTGCGATCTGGAGGATTCCGTCGCGGCGGTTGACGCCGCTGACAAGGTTGCGGCCTATGCCAACTGGCTGGGGCTGATGAAGGGCGATCTGGAGGACAGTTTCGAAAAGAATGGCGAGATGATGACCCGCCGCCTGAATAGCGATCGCAGCTATGTCGCGCCCGATGGCGGCAGCTTCACCCTGCCGGGCCGGTCGCTGCTGTTCGTGCGCAATGTCGGCCATTTGATGACGACCCCCGCCATCCTTTTGCCAAGCGGCGGGCAAGCGCCCGAAGGCATATTGGACGGCATCGTCACCAGCCTGATCGGGCTGCACGACCTCAAGCGCAACGGCCGTTTCATCAACAGCCGCGCGGGCAGCATCTATATCGTCAAGCCGAAGATGCACGGGCCGGAAGAGGCGGCGTTCACCAATGATCTGTTCGACGCGGTTGAGGACCTGCTGGGGCTGGAGCGCCATGTGCTGAAGGTCGGGGTGATGGACGAGGAACGGCGGACATCCGCCAATCTTGCCGCCTGCATCCATGCGGTGCGGGACCGGATCGTCTTCATCAACACCGGCTTCCTCGATCGCACGGGCGATGAAATCCACACGTCGATGCAGGCCGGGCCGATGATCCGCAAGGGCGACATGAAGGCCGCAGCCTGGATCAAGGCCTATGAGGACCGCAACGTCCAGATCGGCCTTGCCTGCGGCCTGTCCGGCCGGGCGCAGATCGGCAAGGGCATGTGGGCCGCGCCCGATCGCATGGCCGACATGATGGAACAGAAGATCGGCCATCCCCTGACCGGCGCGAACACCGCCTGGGTGCCGTCGCCGACCGCCGCCACGCTGCACGCGACCCATTATCACAAGGTTGATGTCTTCGCCCGGCAGCAGGAGCGCCGGTCCGAACCTGTCGCCAGCCTGGACGCGCTGCTCACCGTGCCGCTGGCGGACGGGCGCAACTGGTCCGCTGACGAAATCCGCGAGGAACTGGACAATAATGCGCAAGGCATATTGGGCTATGTCGTGCGCTGGATCGATCAGGGCGTGGGCTGTTCCAAGGTGCCCGACATTCACGACATCGGATTGATGGAGGACCGGGCGACGCTGCGCATCTCATCGCAGCATATCGCCAACTGGCTGTTGCACGGTGTCTGTTCGCCGGAGGAGGTCGATGCGGCCCTGCGGCGTATGGCGGCGAAGGTGGATGCGCAAAATGCCGCCGATCCGCTCTATCAGCCGATGAGCGGGAATGAGGACAGGAGCCTGGCCTTCCAGGCGGCGCGGGCATTGATCTTCGAAGGGGTGGCGCAGCCCAACGGCTATACCGAGCCGCTGCTGCACCGCTTCCGCGCGCAGGCAAAGCGGGCGGGATCGGTGTTCGCTCCCTGACGGGTTCAGGCCGTCAGCCGCTGGACGATCGCTCTCGCTGCCCGCGTCACATCGTCCCAGGTGACGTCGAACCCGGCCGCGTCGCCGAGATAGGGATCGGTGACATCGGTCCCTTCGCGGCCGGGGACGAGGTCCATCAGAAGGCGCAGCTCGGCTTTGCCCGCGGCCGGTTGCAACCGCCGCAGGTTGGCGAGGTTTTCGCTGTCCAGCGCAAAGATGAAGTCGAAGCGGTGGAAATCCTGCACGGTGACCTGCCTGCCGCTATAGCCGGACATGTCGAAGCCGTTGCGCAGCGCCACGGCCTGCGCGCGCGGATCGGGCGGGCGGCCGACATGCCAGTCGCCCGTGCCCGCCGAATCCACTTCGATGCTGATCCGGGCGCGCTCCGCTTCTGCGCGCAGGGCGGCTTCGGCCATGGGCGACCGGCAGATATTGCCCAGGCACACGAACAGGACCGACGCGCTCATCCTTCGGCCGCCGCCGTGCTGAGGCCAAGCTGGGGAACGCCGATGGAGCGCCGGCCGCCGAAATCCGTTCGCGCCACGATCACGCCAAGTTTCTCCATATAATCGATCAGCCGCCGCACCCGGCCGGGGGAACTGGTGCCATAGGCCCGCGCCAGCGACGCATCGCCGGGGCAGGGCAGGCCCTCCATCGCCGCACGGGCAATCAGCAGGAAGGGGGCGAGCATGTCTTCGGGCAGCGGTTCCGCCGCGCGCATCGCGTCCTCCCAGCGGCGGTCTGCGGCATCGAACATGCCTGCCTGCGCCATGGCGAAGCGCTTGCGGAAGGCGGGCAGGTCGAGCGGCGGGGTCCGCAGGCCCTTCATGCGGCAGCGGACGCCGAAATCCTGGAACAGGGTGGACAGGCTCGGCTGCGCTTCCCCCAGATCGGCGACGATCTCCTCCAGCACGGCGATGACGACCGGCTCATTCTGCCCGAAGTCCAGTTCGGGCGCGGCTGGCTTGGCCGATGGAGCAGCGGCCAGCGCGCGCATCAATTCCTCGGCGGGCAGCGGCGGCGGTTCCGCGCGGGGCGGAGCGGGGGGCGCAAGCGCCTCTTCCTCGCCCGCCGCGGCGAACAGCAGTTCCTGCAAGTCCTCCGTCGCCGCGACGGGTGGCGGCATCAGCTTGTGGGTTCCCCCGCGCGTGCTGGTCTTCACCGCGCCGATCTTCACCGCGACCGGACGGCGGCAGATGGCGGGGCCCAGCGCTAGGAACCGGCCGCGCTCCAGATCGCGAATCTGCTCCGCCTGCCGCCGCTCCATCCCCAGCAGGTCCGCCGCGCGCGCCATGTCGATGTCCAGGAAGGTGCGCCCCATCAGGAAGTTGGAAGCCTCCGCCGCGACATTCTTGGCCAGCTTCGCCAGCCGCTGCGTCGCGATCACGCCCGCAAGGCCGCGCTTGCGCCCCCGGCACATAAGGTTGGTCATCGCCGCCAGGCTCAGCCGCCGCGCTTCGTCCGACACGTCGCCCGCAGCGACCGGCGCGAACATCTGCGCTTCGTCGACCACGACCAGCGCGGGATACCAATGATCGCGCGGCGCGTCGAACAGGGTCGAAAGGAAGGTGGCGGCGCATTTCATCTGCGCCTCCAGCTCCAGCGACTCCAGGCTGAGCACGACTGATGCGCGATGTTCGCGGATGCGCATCGCCATCTTGACGATCTCCCGCTCGTTATAGTCGCCCGCATCGATCACCACATGGCCATATTCGTCCGCCAGCGTGACGAAATCGCCTTCCGGGTCGATCACCACCTGCTGGACCAGCGCGGCGCTCTCCTCCAGCAGGCGGCGCAGAAGGTGGGATTTGCCCGACCCCGAATTGCCCTGGACGAGCAGACGGGTGGCGAGCAATTCCTCGACATCGACCAGAACGGCGTTGCCGCTTCCGTCGGTCCCTATGCTGATGCTGGCGGTCACGCCGTTCCTTTGGCCCAGCCGGTGGGATTCGCGCAAGGGCGCTGTCCATTTGAAGACGCTTGACCCCGGCTTTGTTGCAGAGCAGCATCGCCCCATGGCCACTGCTTCCAACGGCGCGCCCGCGATCGCGCAGAACCCGGATATCCGCTATCTTGCCCGGCTGCTGGGCGATGTCATCCGTGCCTATGGCGGGGAAAGCCTTTATCGCCAGACCGAATATATCCGCTCCGCCTCCGTCGATCGCGCGCGCGGGCTGCATGGCGCTGACGTGGTGGACACGGGGCTGGAAGCGCTCAGCCTGGACGACACGCTATCCTTCGTGCGCGGCTTCATGCTGTTTTCGATGCTCGCCAATCTGGCGGAGGACCGTCAAGGCGTGGCCGCCGAGCCGGGCGCCGACGTCGCCTCCGCGCTGGAGCAGTTGCAATCGCACGGCATAGGCCGCGAAGCCGTGGCCGACCTGCTCTCCCACGCCCTGATCGTCCCGGTGCTCACCGCCCACCCGACCGAGGTGCGGCGCAAGAGCATGATCGATCACCGCAACCGCATCGCAGAACTGATGCTGCTCAAGGATGCGGGGAAGACCGAAACGCCCGATGGCGAAAATCTGGACGAGGCGATCTTCCGCCAGATCGCCCTGCTGTGGCAGACGCGGCCTCTGCGCCGCGAAAAGCTGTTCGTTCAGGATGAGATCGACAATGTCCTGACCTATTTCCGCGACGTGTTCCTGCCGGTCCTGCCCGCGCTCTACGCGCGATGGGAACGGGTGCTGGGCACGCGCCCGCCCAGCTTCCTGCGCGTGGGCAACTGGATCGGCGGCGACCGCGACGGCAATCCCTTCGTCCAGGCGCCGCAGCTGCGATCGGCGCTGGCGCGCGGATGCGAGGCGGCGCTGGCCCATTATATGGACGACCTGCATGCGCTGGGGGCGGAACTGTCGCTGTCCACCGAGCTTGCCCATGTGCCGCAAAGCGTGATGGACCTTGCCGACCGGAGCGGGGACCTTTCCGCCAGCCGCAGGGACGAGCCCTATCGCCGCGCGATTTCCGGCATCTACGCCCGGCTTGCCGCCACCTACCGCGCCCTGACCGGCAAGGAGCCGCCCCGTCCTTCGTCACTGAGGGGGGAGGCCTATTCAAGCCCCGCCGACCTGCGGCGCGATCTGGTCACCGTCGCGCAGGGGCTGGCGAGCGAGGGCAATGGCGCGCTGGCGAGCGGCGGCGCGCTCGGGCGGCTGATCCGCGCCGTCGAAACCTTCGGCTTTCATCTCGCCACGCTCGACATGCGGCAGAATAGCGACGTGCATCAGCGCGTCGTTGCCGAACTGTTGAAGGTTGCGGGGGTGGAGGCAGACTATGCCGCGCTGGACGAACCTGCCCGCATCGCCCTGCTGCGCCGGGAACTGGCGAGCAACCGCCCCCTGGGTTCCCGTTTCGAGGAATATTCGGAAGAAACCGCGTCCGAACTCGCGATCGTCCAGGCAGCGGCGGAATCGCACCGCATCTACGGCCCGCAATGTATCACCCACTATATCATCTCCAAGGCGGAAAGCGTGTCCGACCTGCTGGAGGTGAACATTCTGCTCAAGGAAGCCGGTCTGTGGCGCGCGGCTCGCGACGGCGGCCCTCCGCGCGCCGCGATCATGGCCGTGCCGCTGTTCGAAACGATCGCCGACCTTGAAGCCGCGCCCGCGATCATGTCCGCCTATTTCGCGCTGCCGGAAATTGCGGGCGTGGTGAAGCAGCGCGGCCATCAGGAAGTGATGATCGGCTATTCCGACAGCAACAAGGACGGCGGCTACATCACTTCGACCTGGGGCCTGTATCAGGCGAGCAAGGCGCTCGCCCCCGTATTCGCGAAGACGGGAGCGGCGATGCAGCTGTTCCACGGGCGCGGCGGAGCGGTGGGGCGCGGCGGCGGCTCCTCCTTCGCGGCGATCCAGGCGCAGCCCAAGGGCACGGTGCAGGGGCGCATCCGCATCACCGAACAGGGGGAAGTGATCGCCGCCAAGTTCGGCACGCGGGATGTCGCCATGACCAACCTGGAGGCGATGACCAGCGCCACCCTGCTCGCCACTCTGGAGCCAGAAGGCATTTCCGACCTGGATGCCGCGCGCTTTGCGGAGGGCATGGACAAATTGTCGCAGACCGCTTTCGCCGCCTATCGCGACCTGGTTTACGGGACTGAGGGCTTCCGCGAATTTTTTCGCGAACTGACGCCGATTCAGGAAATATCAGGCCTCAAGATCGGATCGCGCCCGGCCAGCCGGACCAAGAGCACGCGGATCGAGGATCTGCGCGCCATCCCCTGGGTGTTCAGCTGGTCGCAGGCGCGGGTGATGCTGCCCGGCTGGTATGGCGTGGGCCATGCGCTGGCGGCGTTCGAGGACAAGGCGCTGCTGGCCGACATGGCGCAAAGCTGGTCCTTCCTGCGGTCGGCGCTCGCCAATCTGGAGATGGTGCTGGCGAAATCGGACCTTGGCATCGCGGCCCATTACCTGCCGCTGGTCAAGGATCAGGAGAGGGGGCGGGCGATCTTCGACCGCATTCGCGAGGGATGGAGCCTAACCCATGACGGCCTGCTGGCGGCGACCGGCCAGTCGCGCCTGCTGGACAAGAGCCCGAAGCTGGACGCCTCCATCCGCCTGCGCCTGCCCTATATCGAGCCGCTGAACCTGCTCCAGATCGAATTGCTCAAGCGCCACCGGAGCGGGGAGCAGGATGCCCGCATCAAGGAAGGGATAGAATTGTCCATCAACGCCATCGCCACCGCGCTGCGCAACAGCGGCTAGGACAGGCACGGCAGGCGGGAAGCCCGGAGCGGCGCAGTCCTGATGCCGCCCCGAACCCGCGCCCTTCATGGCCGGGCGCGGGAGCCGGGACAAGCCCCATCTGCTCGCCCCGCCATTCATTCACAACCAATTCAACCGGCCTGCGTTATCGTGCAAGGAAGATGGAGATAAGGAGAAAGGCGATGACGTGGACCGGACACAGGTTTCTGGCTGCGATAGGCCTTGCCGGCGCGCTCGCCTTGGGCGGTTGCGCCTATGATGATGGCTATTATGGCGGTGTGAGCGTCGGCAGCGGCTATTATGGCGGCGGCTATTATGACGATTATTGGGGTCCGGGCTATTATTCGCCGGGCTCCTATGGCGGCTGGTACAACGGCTATTATTATCCGGGTTCAGGCTATTATGTCTATGACCGGGGCGGCCGCCGCCACCGCTGGAATGATGGTCAGCGGCGCTATTGGGAAAATTACCGGCAGGCCCGCCGCGAAGATGGCGGCCGGCGCTGGCGTGATGGCCAGCAACGTCAATGGCAGGGCGATCGCGACGCCAGTCGCCAAGGCTGGCGCGGACGGCGGGAAGGCAATGCCACCGCGACGCCGCCCAGCAGGCCTCCGGTGGTGCGCAACGAATCCCGATCGGATCGCAGCGTGCGCGACTGGTGGCCGGGGGCACAGCGCAGCGGAGAGCGCACCAGCCGCGATGGCCAGCGGGGCTGGCGTAACTGATGCGGGCACGGACCAGCGCCGCCGCCATTATCGCTTGCCTCTCGCTCGCCGCTTGTGACGGGCGGGAGGAAAGCGCCATCGACAACCTCGCCAATGGCGCGAACGCCGCGCAGGTGGAAAATGCCTTCCGCGCGGAGGCGCGATCGGTGATGGAGCCGCTCGCGCCGCCTGCTCCCGGCACGCCCGGCGGACTTCCCGCCGACAGCAAGCCCGTTGAGGAGGAAGAGACGGTCGATCCCAAGGGACCTCAGGGCGCGGCGCAGGTCGTGCAGGGCTATTACGGCCTGCTGGAGGAACGCCGCTTCGATGATGCGCAGGACCTTTGGAACGATGAAAGCGCAATCGGAGCGGAGGATGATGAACGGTTCGCCCGGCGCTTCCGCGGGTTCAGCGAAATCCACGCCAATGTCGGCGCGCCGGGGGCAGTGGAAGGCGCGGCGGGATCGCTCTATGTCGTGGTGCCGGTGCAGGTCTATGGCCGCATCGCCGCCAATGGAAAGCCCTGGTATGCGCTGCGTCAGGTGACGCTGCGCCGCGCCAATGACGTGCCCGGTTCAAGCGAGGCGGATCGCCGCTGGCACATCGAATCGATCGGCCCCTATGTCGCGCCTGAAGAGGGCGAGGCTGATAATGCTGCCGGGAATGTTTCGGAAAAGCCGTAATCAATCTTGGTCATGCTGAACTCGTTTCAGCATCCATCGTGCCATTAAGCTCGGATCATGCCGAAGGCGGATGAATGCTGAAAAAGTTCAGCATGACGAATGAAGAAGCGGGGGCCGACCCTTGGAGTCAGACCCCGGCCCCATCAGGAAACTGTCGCTTTCACGATCTTGCCCGGCGTGCGCGGCGGCTCGCCCTTGGGCAGGGCGTCGACGTGCTCCATGCCGGACGTCACTTCGCCCCAGACGGTATATTGGCCGTCAAGGAAGGTCGCATCGTCGAAGCAGATGAAGAACTGGCTGTTCGCGCTGTTCGGGTTGGACGCGCGCGCCATCGAGCAGACGCCGCGCACATGCGGTTCGCGGCTGAATTCGGCCTTCAGGTCGGGCAGCTGCGATCCGCCCATGCCGGTGCCGGTCGGGTCGCCGCCCTGCGCCATGAAGCCGGGGATGACGCGGTGGAAGACCACGCCGTCGTAAAAGCCTTCCTTGGCGAGCTGGGCGATGCGTTCGACATGGCCGGGGGCCAGATCGGGGCGCAGCTTGATCACGACGTCGCCGCCGCTGTCGAGGGTGAGGGTAAGCGTTTCGTCGGCCATGGAAGTCCTCTCTTGCCGGGCGTGGAGATGTTCGTCCCTATAAAGCGTTAGGTCAGGGATGGAAGCGCCTCATCAACCCTTGAGGCATTGCATTTATCCCGTTCATCGGCAAAAGCAGCGAAATGTTGCAGGAACCGGACAGTAGGGGACGCGATGAGCGAGCGAGCCGATACGGCCGAACCCCGGCCGGACGAAGAATTTGACGGCAATTCCGTCGATCAGGCCGAATCCCGCCATGATGAGGATGACCGGCTGAAGCCCGATTTCGTCTCCGCCGTGCTGGACGCGGTGGAGGATGGCGACCGGGAACGCGCGCGGGACCTCGTGTCGCCGCTGCACCCGGCCGACATAGCCGACCTTCTGGAATTGACCCCCTCCGACCGACGCGGCGAAGTGGCGGCGGCGCTGGGCGATCTGGTCGGGGCAGAGGTTCTTTCCGAACTCAACGACTATGTCCGCGACGACCTGCTCGACTCGCTCGCGCCCGAACAGGTGGCCGAATTCGCCGCTGAACTCGATACCGACGACGCTGTCGCCATCATCGAGGATATGGAGGAGGCCGACCAGCAGGCCGTCCTTGAGGCGCTGGACCCCGAAGACCGCGCCGCGATCGAAAGCGCGCTCGCTTATCCCGAGGAATCCGCCGGGCGCCTGATGCAGCGCGATCTGGTCGCGGTGCCCGAACATATGACCGTGGGGCAGGTCATCGACTATCTGCGCGACAATCAGGACCTGACCAAGGATTTCTGGGAAATCTTCGTCGTCGATGAAGCGCACAAGCCGATCGGAACGTGCCAGTTGAGCTGGCTGCTGACCTGCCCGCGCCCCATCGCCATGGCCGACCTCATGAAGCGGGAACAGACGCTGATCCCGGTCGACATGGACCAGGAGGAAGTGGCGTTGCGCTTCCAGAAATATGCGCTGATCTCCGCCGCCGTGGTGGACGGCAACGGGCGGCTGGTCGGCATGATCACGGTCGACGACATCGTCCACATTATTTCCGAGGAAGCGGGCGAGGATATCCTGCGCCTGTCGGGTGCGGGCGAGGGCGACATCAACCAGCCGATCCTGATGACGGTGCGCACGCGCCTCGTCTGGCTGATCGTCAATCTGGGCACTGCGATGATCGCCGCGTCGGTCGTCGGCCTGTTCGAAAGCACGATCGAGCGTCTGGCGCTGCTGGCGGCGCTGATGGGCATTGTGTCCGGCATGGGCGGCAATGCGGGCACGCAGACGCTGGCGGTGATGGTTCGCGCCATCGCCACCAATCAGGTGACGAGTTCGAACACGCTGCGCATGATCGCTCGTGAATTCCGCATCGCCGCCACCAACGGCACGGTGCTGGGAACGTTGATCGGCATCGGTTCCTACCTGATCTACGGCCAGTTGGGACTGTCCCTCGTCTTCGCCGCGGCGATCCTCATCAACAATATGGTCGCAGGGCTGGCGGGCGTGCTGATCCCGATCACGCTGGACCGCAACAATATCGATCCGGCTGTCTCATCGGCCGTGTTCGTCACGATGATGACCGATTCCCTGGGCTTCCTCACCTTCCTTGGGCTGGCGACCATCTTCCTGACGTGACGCATTGATCCGGCCGCCATCGCCGCCCATCTATCCCGCCGATGCCATTGCACCTCACCAAGATCGCCTTCCAGAGCGAAAGCCCTGCGTCGCTGCGCGCATGGCTGGAAAGTCATGAAACCGAAGCGCGCCTGACCACCCGCTATCTGCCCAAGCGAGTGAGCGAGATGGAGGGCGGCTCGCTGTTCTGGATTCACGGCCACCGGCTGGTCGGCCGCAGCCCGCTGATCGGATTTCAGGAAACAGGGCAGGGCCGCTTCTGGATCAGGTTGCAACCCCGGCTGATCGCCGTGCGCGGCACGCCCAAGCGCGCGCATCAGGGCTGGCGCTATCTGGAAGAACAGGATGCGCCGCCTGACCTGGGCGAAGGGGAGGCGGACGACCTCGACGCCATGCCCCGCGCCATGCTGAGCGAACTGACGCGGCTGGGATTGGTTTGAGGAATATCCCGCCACCGCCGCCCCAGACTACCGTTCACCCTTAGCCTGCCGAAGGCGCCACCGAACGCGAGGTATCTCTGCGCCTGGCCCGGCCTGGACCGTGACAGTTCGGCAGAAATCCTAAGCCGCTTTCCCCCGCAGCGCCTTCTGCCGCCGCCTCTGGACGGATGAGCCTATCCCCAGTGACTCGCGATATTTGGCCACCGTGCGCCGCGCTATGTCCATGCCCTTGGCGCGCAGCATGTCGACCAGCGTATCGTCGGACAGGATCGCCTCGGGCGCTTCGGCCGCGATCAGCGCCTTGATGTGGCTCTTGACTGCCTCGGCCGACACAGCGCCTTCGCCGCCTGCCGCCGCGACGCCGCTGGTGAAGAAATATTTCAGTTCATAGACCCCGCGCGGGCAGGACAGATATTTGTTCGACGTCACGCGGCTGACCGTCGATTCATGCATGCCGATCGCATCCGCCACGGTCCTGAGCGTCAGGGGCTTGAGGTGCGCGACGCCCTTGTTGAAGAAATCCTCCTGACAGCGGACGATTTCGCTGGCGACCTTGATGATCGTCTTCTGCCTCTGGTCCAGCGCCTTGACCAGCCAGTTGGCGCTGGCGAGGCAATCGGCGAGCCAGGCCTTGGATGCGCGGTTCTGCGGACCGGACGCCAGTTCCACATAATAGCTGCGGTTGACCAGCAGGCGCGGCAGGGTGGCGCTGTTGATCTCGATCGACCAGCCGCCGCGCGCGGGATTGACGAACAGGTCGGGCGTGACCGGCGGCGCGCGATCGGCCGAATAGCGCAGGCCCGGCTTGGGATCATAGCCGCGCAATTCGCGGATCATGTCCGCCATATCTTCTTCATCCACGCCGCAGATCCTGCGCAACTGCGGCAGCGCGCCCTTCGCCAGCAGGTCCAGATTGTCGAGCAGCTTCGCCATGCACGGGTCGTAGCGATCCGCTTCCTTCGCCTGCAACGCCAGGCATTCGGCCAGCGACCGCGCGCCCACGCCCGAAGGATCAAAGCCGTGGATGACCGCAAGCACCGCCTCCGCCTGCGCGAGCGGCACGCCCAGCGCATGGGCGGTTTCCAGCAGGTTCGCCTCCAGATAACCGGCCTCGCTGATCTGGCCGATCAGCTGCGTGGCGATCAGCAGGTCCGTGCCTGACAGGGCGGCCCGCGCCTGATCCATCAGATGCTCCTGCAAGCCCTGTTCGGGGTTGGCGAAGCTGTCGAAGTCGATCGCTTCCCCGCCGCCGCCAGGCAGCGGGTCCATGCCGCCCGATCCGATGGCCGCCATCCGGTCCGCCGGGCCATCGTCGATGAAGATGTCCGCGCCATGATCGACATCCAGCGGCGCGTCCGCTTCGCCCCGGCCTTGCCCGATCAGCTGATCTACCCCGCCGGTTTCGGCCGGAAGCACGGGCTGCTCCGCCTGCGCATCGATCCCGCTGGCGTCAGGCGCGGGATCGACCGGCGCGCCCGTTTCCAGCAACGGATTCTTCTCAAGCTCCCCCGCCACAAAGGCGTCCAGTTCCAGATTGCTGAGCGCCAGCAGCTTGATCGCCTGCTGAAGCTGCGGCGTCATCACCAGCGACTGGCTCTGCCGTATGTCGAGGCGCGGCCCAAGCGCCATCAGCCTCTCCCCTCACCACCGGCAGGAAGGAAGGACCGGCCCGTCATGTCAGAGCGAGAAATTCTCGCCCAGATAGAGCCTGCGGACGTCGGGGTCGGCGACCAGTTCGGTCGGACTGCCCGCAAACAGCACCTGGCCGCCATAGATGATGCAGGCGCGGTCCACGATGTCCAGCGTCTCGCGCACATTATGGTCGGTGATCAGCACGCCGATCCCGCGTGTCTTGAGCTGCTTCACAAGGTCGCGAATGTCGGCGATGGACAGCGGATCGATGCCCGCGAAAGGCTCGTCCAGCAGCACGATGGACGGGTCCGCCGCCAGCGCCCGCGCGATTTCGCACCGCCGCCGCTCGCCGCCCGACAACGCCATGGCCGACGAGTCGCGCAGCTTCGTCAGGCCGAATTCGTCCAGCAGTTGCGCCAGCCGCGCCTCGCGCGCCGCCTTGTCCGGCTCCGCCAGTTCCAGCACCGCGCTGATATTCTGGGCCACCGTAAGGCCGCGGAAGATGGAGGTTTCCTGCGGCAGATAGCCCAGACCCAATATCGCGCGGCGATACATGGGCAGGCCGGTGACATCCTGCCCATCCAGGATGATGCGGCCATGGTCGGGGCGCACCAGCCCCATCACCGAATAGAAGCATGTCGTCTTGCCCGCGCCATTGGGTCCCAGCAGGCCGACCACCTCGCCCTTGCCCACCGTCAGCGACACATCGGCCAGCACGACGCGCTTGTCATAGCTTTTCGCGATCGAGATCACGGACAGCCCTTCGCCCACCTCCTTGGGAGAAAGGCGCGATGCCGGGGCTGTTCTGTCCTGGATCGTCACATTGTCCATCGCTCATCCTTGCCGCCACATGGCTCAGCGCGATAAAATAGGAACGCCGCCATGCAATTGGCAAGCTTTGTGCATGGGATCGCCGCCGGGGCAAGGGGGAAAATGCGCTGTGTCCCACTTCCGGCGCGTAACGCCGCGCCGGCGTGCGCGGGCATCAGATCGGCATCGCAGTCTTGTATTCGGGTATCGACAGGGTGAAATGAGGCGCTCGTGACGGAAAGCAGGCATGAAAAAAGTGGACCTCCTGGGCGGAGATCCACTTTCATTTGCCTGTTCCAGCGGAACTAAGCCAGACCGGGCTTACTCCTCGCCATTATCCTTGACGCCCACGGTGGGAACCTCGACGGTTTCCTGCTTGGTGCCGACGACGACCTCCTTGGAATCGACATCCACCTTGGGCAGGGCGCCGCCATCGACACTGACCTCCGGCATGTCGCCGCCCTTGACATCGGCCTTCCAGAAGCCGGTAGCGAACAGGATGCCGACAATTGCCAGAATGACGACCAGGACGATCGCAAGAGTGCGGCCCGTCCGGTTCTTGTGAACGACCACGCGGTCGCCAGTATAAGGGTCTCGATGCACTTCAGCCATCACAATCCTCCTCCAGAGATGGTGCAAACGGATGTATGGAAGCTGTGGTTCCCGGAAGATTGTTACGGAAGGCAAAAGGAAAGGACAGTAACCGGCCCTATAGCGTTGTTCTCGACTGAAAATCCGCCATCATTTTTCATGCCGGAGACGCGCATCCAATTGCGGCTTCGCGCATTTCTTCATGCGGCCTCCCAACCGGCCGCCAGGAGGAACGCTCATGGGCCAGGAAAAAGACGACCGGCACGAAGCTGTAAAGGCACGCGCCTATAGAATTTGGGAGGAGGAGGGATGCCCGCCGGGCCGGGACGAAGACCATTGGTTGCGCGCGGAACAGGCGATAGCGGCGGAAGAAGCCGCTCCCGCTGATTCAAGCGCGGCCGGAGCGGTGCCGGAGGGAGGAAGTGCAGCTTCCCCCCAGAAGGCGGCGTCCCGGCGCAAGGCAGGACCTGCCAGCCAATAGCCTTTTCCTGACGATGCCAAGCTGAACGAAAAGGGCTGCGCTTGAACCGGCTTCCTGACCGCCTGGACGGCGGATCTTCCTATCCCCTGGGCGCGACCTTTGACGGCCTGGGGGTAAATTTCGCCATCTTTTCGGCGCATGCGGAAAAGATCGAACTTTGCCTGTTCGACCCCGGCGGACGGCGGGAAATCGCGCGTTTCGTGCTGCCGGAATGCACGGACGAGGTGTGGCACGGCTATCTGCCCGATGCGTGGCCGGGGCTGCTCTACGGCTATCGCGCCTATGGCCCCTATGAGCCGGAACGCGGGCACCGTTTCAATCCCAACAAGCTGCTGCTGGACCCCTATGCGCGCAAATTGGCGGGCACGCTGAAATGGACCGACGCGCTGCACGGCTATCCTGTGCGCGGAAGGCGGGCCGACCTTGGCTTCGACAAGCGGGACAGCGCACCCGCCATGCCCAAGGCGGTTGTCACCCATGATATATTCGACTGGTCGCGCGATGTGCGCCCCAACACGCCCTGGTCGGAAACGGTCATCTACGAAGCCCATGCGAAGGGGCTGACGAAGCTGATGGAGCATGTTCCGCCGGAAGAACGCGGTACATTCGCCGGGCTTGCCCACCCCAGGGTCATCGATCATCTGAAGCGGCTGGGCGTCACCGCGCTGGAACTCATGCCGATCCATGCTTTCGTGCAGGACCGCTTCTTGCAGGAAAAGGGGCTGCGCAACTATTGGGGCTATAACAGCCTGAACTTCTTCACGCCCGAACCCGGCTATTTTGCGTCCGACATGCAGGATGAACTGCGCGTCGCGGTCCGCCGCCTGCATGCGGCGGGGATCGAAGTCATATTGGACGTGGTCTATAATCATAGCTGCGAAGGAAGCGAGCTTGGCCCGACGCTTTGCTGGCGCGGGCTGGACAATGCCACCTATTACCGGCTGCTACCTGACAATCCACGCCACTGCCTGAACGACACTGGCACGGGGAACAGCTTCAACCTGGGCCATGCGCGGGTGATCCAGATGGTGGCGGACTCGCTGCGTTACTGGACGACATCCTTCGGCATAGACGGTTTCCGTTTCGACTTGGGGCTGACGCTGGGGCGGACCGATCATGGCTTCGATCCGGGCGCGGGCTTTTTCGACGTGCTGCGGCAGGACCCTGTGCTGGGCCGCGTCAAGCTGATCGCGGAGCCATGGGACGTGGGCATGGGCGGCTATCAGCTTGGCAACTTCCCGCCGGGCTTTGCCGAATGGAACGACCGCTATCGCGATACGGTGCGCAGATATTGGCGCGGCGATCCGGGGCAGCGGCCCGACCTTGCCGCGCGCCTTTCCGGGTCCGGCGACCTGTTCGACCGGCGGGCGCGCCGCCCCTGGGCCAGCGTCAATTTCCTCACCAGCCATGACGGCTATACGCTGGCCGATCTTGTGTCCTACGAACAGAGGCATAATGATGCCAATGGCGAAGACAATCGCGACGGCCATGACAATAATCTGTCGCGGAACTGGGGCGTGGAAGGACCAACGGATGACGAAGGCGTCAACCAGCTACGCGCGAATGTGCAAAGGGCGATGCTGCTGACGCTGTTCGCCTCACTTGGCACGCCGATGCTGGTGGCTGGCGACGAATTCGGGCGCACGCAGGGCGGCAACAACAATGCCTATTGCCAGGATAATGAAATCAGCTGGATCGACTGGTCGCTGCTGGACACCGCCGAAGGCAGCGCGCTCATGGACTTCGTGTCGCGCCTGATCGCCCTGCGCAAGGATCACGCGGTGCTGCGCGCGCCTGCGTTCCTCTATGGGCAGGATTCTCCGGGCGCGGGGATCAACGATATCGAATGGTGGGATGAACGGCGCGGGCCATTATCGCCTGACGACTGGCAGAATCCCGAAGGGCGGGCGCTGGCCATGCGCCGCGCCATCCGCCGTGAAGACGGCGCGGTGGAAGCGATCGACCTGCTGCTGAATGCGGGCGATGCGCCTGTCGATTTCGAATTGCCGGAGCAATTTGTCGAACGGTCGCTGTTGATCGACAGCGCCCGGCCCGATGCCGGAGACGAGCCGGTCGAAGGGCATTATCAGCTCGCGGCGCACAGCGCTGCCCTGATCCTGACGGTGGCGGAGTTTCCGCAATGACCGGCCGCCTGTGGGGGCCGCAGCCCCTGCCGTCGGGGGAAACGCTGTTCCGGCTATGGGCGCCCGCCCGGTCGGCCGTCGATCTTGAACTGGCGGACAAGACCCTGCCGATGGAGCGCGGCGATGCAGGCTGGTTCCAGGTGAATGCGCCTGCGCCGCCCGGATCGCTCTACCGCTTCCGGCTGGATGACGGACTTGCGGTGCCTGATCCCGCATCCCGCCAGCAGCAGGGCGGCGTCCATGGCTGGAGCATCGTGCCGCCCGCCGATTATCCCTGGCAAGCCGGTGATTGGCGGGGCCTTCCCTGGACCAGCGCCGTCATCCAGGAAGTGCATGTGGGGCTCGCCGGAGGTTTTCGCGCGCTGGCGGACGATCTGCCCCGCCTTGCGGAGCTGGGCATCACCGCGATCGAACTGATGCCTGTCGGCGCCTTCAGCGGTGATCGCAACTGGGGCTATGACGGGGTGCTGCCCTTCGCCCCGGCCGAAAGCTACGGATCGCCGGAAGATTTGAAGGCGCTGGTGGATGCGGCGCACGGGCTGGGCATGATGGTGTTGCTGGACGTGGTCTATAATCATTTCGGCCCCGACGGCAATTATATCGCCGCCTATGCGCCGGGCTTCTTCCACGCGGACGCGCAGACCCCCTGGGGCGGAGCCGTGGCCGTCGACCGGCCCGAAGTCGCCGCCTATTTCCTGGAAAACGCGCTGATGTGGCTCAACGACTACCGCCTGGACGGGCTGCGGTTCGATGCCGTCCATGCGATCGGCAATGCCGGTTTCCTCGACTGGCTGGCGCGGTCGATCCGGGCAGGCGTGCACGGTGATCGCAAAATTCACCTGATCCTGGAAAATGAAGAAAATGATGCGGCGCGGCTAGGCCCCACCCTGTATAATGCGCAGTGGAATGACGATTTCCACAATGTCGTCCATGTGCTGCTGACCGGCGAAACCAGCGCCTACTATGCCGATTTCGCCGACGATCCGACGCAGCGCCTTGCCCGATGCCTGGAGCAGGGCTTCATCTATCAGGGCGAGCCGTCCGCCAACCATAATGGCAAGCCGCGCGGCAGCCGCAGCGGTCATCTTCCCCCATGGCGCTTCGTGTCCTTCCTGCAAAATCACGACCAGATCGGCAATCGCGCGTTGGGCGAGCGGCTGACCTTGCTCACCGATCACGCATGGCTGCGGTCAGCCACCGCGCTGTTGCTGCTCTGTCCGCAAACGCCACTGCTGTTCATGGGTGACGAATATGGCGCGCGCACGCCTTTCCTCTTCTTCACCGATTTTCACGATGCGCTTGCCGACGCGGTACGGGAAGGGCGGCGGCGGGAGTTCGCGAAGTTCGCCGCGTTCAGCGACGCGCAAGCCCGCGAACGCATTCCCGATCCAAACGCGCAGGCGACCCTCGCCGCCTCCCGCCCGCAACCGCCGGAGGATGCTGCGGAGTGGGAAGCGCTCTATCGCCATCTGCTCCAGTTGCGCGCCCGGCTGCTCGCGCCGCGTCTGTCGTCGGCCTACTCGCTGGGCGCGGACGTGCTGGGGGAGGGGGCGGTGCGCGCCCGCTGGTGCCTCTCGGACAAGGCGATGCTGACGCTGGCCATTAACCTAGGAAAGCAGGCCGTCACCGTACCGCCCGGACAGGGAAGGTTGATCCATCTGGAAGGCGTGACCGGCGAGCCGGGCAGCTTCGCCGCATGGTGCCTGGAGCCGTGAGAGCGCTGCACCAGCTGGCGGAGGCCGCAGGCGTGGCGCGCTGCTGGCAGGATGCGGAAGGACGCGCGCAGACGGTCGCGGACGACGCCCTGCAAGCGATATTGGAGGCGCTGGGCCACCGGACGGACCCGGAGCGCGCCATCGCCGAAAGCCTCGCCCTGATACAGGCGGAGGCGCTGGAGGTTCCCGCCTTCCTGTCGGCAGAGGCAGGCGCAGCGATCGCCCTGCCGCCGCCCCTTGCCGCAGCCGTGCGGGCGGAGGCGGTGGGAGAGGATGGCGCGGCCATCCCCCTGACGGTGGACAACGGTGCGCTGTCGCCCATGCGGCAGGCTGGCTATTACCGGCTGAACATAGAAGGGGAACGACTCACCCTGGCGGTCGCGCCGCCGAGATGCGTTACCCTGACGGCGCACAGGCGGCTATGGGGCGCGGCGGTGCAAATTCCCGCGCTGCGTGGCGAAACACCCACATCTTACGGCGATTTCGGCGATGTCGCGCAGGCGGCACGCGCCTTGGCAGGCGCCGGAGCGGACGCGCTGGCGATCAGCCCGGTCCATGCGCTCTATCCCGGCGACGGATCGCGCTTCAGCCCCTATTCGCCCTCCAGCCGCCGCTTCCTGAACGGCGCGCTGGCCAGTCCCGTATTGCTGGGCCTGCCCGGTCCTCCCTTCGGCGAGGACGGACCGCTGATCGATTGGGAACGCGCGATCCCGGAGCGGCTGGCCTATCTTCGGACCTTGTTCGACGGCCTGACGCCGGAACTCCGCGCGCGCGTCCGCCACTGGGCGGATGAGCAAGGGACGGCTCTCACCACCCATGCCTTGTTCGACAGCCTGTACCTGCATTTCGGCCGCGCATGGCCCACTGTCTATGACCATCCAGACAGTGACGCCACCCGCGCCTTTGCCCGGACATATGCGAAGGAGTTGGATTTCCACATCTTCGTTCAATGGCTGGCTGACCAAAGCCTGGACGCAGCGCAGCGCGAAGCGAAGGCGGCGGGCATGGCTGTCGGGCTGATCGCCGACCTTGCCGTGGGCGTCGATCCGGCCGGGAGCGACGCATGGGCCATGCCCGGCCTGATGCTATCCGGCCTGTCGATCGGCGCGCCGCCCGATCCGCTGGGGCCGGACGGCCAGAATTGGGGCCTGACCAGCTTTTCGCCCGCAGGCCTGAAGCGCAGCGCCTTCCAGCCCTTCATCGAAACCCTGCGCACCGCCCTGCGCCATGCCGGAGCGTTGCGCATCGATCATGGCTTCGGGCTAAAGCGCCTGTGGGTCGTGCCGCAGGGCGGTAGCGCGGCGGACGGAGCTTATGTTTCTTTCCCCTTCGACGATCTGCTGCGCGTGATCGCAATAGAATCCCACCGCGCGAGCGCGGCCATCATTGCGGAGGATTTGGGCACCATGCCGCCGGGCTTCCGCGACGCCATGTCCGCGCGCGGCATCTATGGCATGCGCGTGCTGTGGTTCGAGCGGGACGAGGCGGGCGCTTTCCGCTCCGCCGCGCAGGTGCCGGAAGACAGCGTTGCGATGACCGGCACGCACGACACGCCCACCGTGGCGGGCTGGTGGACTGGCCGTGACATCGAATGGAACCGGGCGCTGGGGCGAAGCGGCGCGGATGAGGCGCGTCGCGACGAAGAACGGGAAGCGCTGTGGAGAGCCGTAGGGGATGGCAATTCGCCGCCTGCTCCAAACGATCCCGCCCCTGTTGTGGACGCCGCGCTGGCGCATGTCGCATCCTCGCCCGCATCGCTGGCGATCGTTCCGCTGGAAGACCTCGCCGCGCTGGAGGAGCAGCCGAACCTGCCGGGCACGGTGGACGAGCATCCCAACTGGCGGCGGCGGATGCCCGCTCCGGTGGACCAGATGTTGGACGACCCAGCGATCACGCATCGCGCGGCGCTGATCGACAGGAAGCGTAGCCAATGATCCCCCGCGCGACATACCGGCTGCAATTCCACGCCGGTTTCACCTTCGCCGATGCGCGCGCGAACATTCCCTATCTGGCGGCGCTCGGCGTCAGCCATATCTATGCGTCGCCCATCACACGGGCCCGCACGGGGTCTACCCACGGCTATGATGTCGTCGATCCCGCGATGATCAACCCTGAGTTCGGCGGCGATCAGGGGTTTCGCGATCTGGTCGACGCCCTGCGCCGTCATAAGATGGGCATCATCATCGACATCGTGCCCAACCATATAGGGGTGGCGGGCGGTGAAAACGCATATTGGAACGACGTGCTGCGGCTGGGCCAGGACAGCCGCTATGCGCCCTTCTTCGACATCGACTGGCCGGGGCCATTGATCCTGCCCATCCTGGGCGCGACACTGGGGGAGGTTATCGCGGCGGGCGATCTGCGCCTGATCAGCGAAGGCGGCGAACTGTTCCTGCAACTTTACGGGGAACAGCGCCTTCCCGTGCGGCCGGGATCGGGCGAGCCGTTCGGCTGGACGGCCGCTTCCTTCCCTGCCGATCCCGATGCAGCCAGCCTGCGCGCCTTCGCCGATGCGCAGCATTACCGGCTGGTGCACTGGCGGACGGCCAATGACAGTTTGAACTGGCGGCGCTTCTTTTCGATCAACGATCTTGCCGCCGTCAGGGTGGAGGACCCTCAGGTCTTCGCCGCGACCCACAGTCTTTATTTCGACCTGTTCGGGCAGGGATTGATCGATGGCGTCCGGGTCGACCATGTCGACGGCCTCGCTGATCCCGCAAGCTATTGCCGCGCCTTGCGCTCCGGGCTGGACGCTGCGGGCGGCGGACGCAGGCCCTATGTCGTCGTGGAAAAGATCCTTGGCGCTCACGAGCATCTGGCCAGCGATTGGAACGTGGACGGCACCAGCGGCTATGACGCGATGCGCGATCTCACCGGCCTGCTCCACAGCGCCACGGGAATGGACACGCTGGAATCCTTGTGGCGGGAGGTGGAGCCGCAGGCGCTCTCCTTCGATGAAGAGGTTTTGCGATCACGCCAGCAGATGCTTGCATGGCAGTTCGACGGGCAACTTTCCGCCTGCGTGGGTGCGGGCATGAAGGCCTTGGCGCCGGCCGTGGCGGAAGACCCGCCGCTGGAAGCGATCACCCCCGCCATGCTGCGGCGCGCGATGGAGCGGCTGCTATGGGTATTCCCGGTTTACCGGACCTACGCAGCGGCCGGTGGCGGCGCTGCGACGGATAGGCCGGTGCTGGAACAGGTCTGGCGCGATGTTCGGCCCCATTTGCCTCCGGGTGAGGCATGGGTGGCGCGGCTCGTACTTGATTGGCTCGCCGGGAAAGGAGCGGGCGATCCTCGCCTTGCTGCGGATGTCGCGCGCCGCTTCCAGCAATTGAGCGCTCCCGTCGCGGCCAAGGGGGTGGAGGACACCGCCTTCTATCGCCACGGCGTGTTGCTGTCGGCCAATGATGTGGGCTTCGCGCCTGATCAGCCCGCGATCGACCCCGCCACCTTCCATCAGCGGGTTCTCGACCGCGACGCGGCATTTCCCCACGCCATGTTGGCCAGCGCCACCCATGACCATAAGCGCGGTGAAGATGCCCGCGCGCGGCTGGCGGTGCTGAGCGAAATTCCCCATCTGTGGGCGGAGCGCTGGCGCGAATGGGATCGGCTGGCGCAGGCGCGGGATGCGGGTGTCCGGGCGGCGGACCGCTATCAGATCATGCAGGGCCTGATCGGCGCATGGCCCGATGCGGGCATGCCGGCGGACCTTGAGGATCTGGCGGGACGGATGGAACAGTGGATCGTCAAGATGCTCCGCGAAGCCAAGCTGCGGTCATCCTGGGAAGAACCTGACCTCGCCTATGAACAAAGCTGCGTGTCGCTGCTGCGGGGCCTGCTGTTCGATGGCCGGGCGTTCCGGGACGCTGTGAGCGGCTTCGTGCGACTGATCGATCCGGCAGCCCAGGCCAATATGCTGGTTCAGACCTGCCTCAAGCTGACCATTCCGGGCGTCCCTGACATCTATCAGGGCACGGAATTGCCGGATTTCAGCCTTGTCGATCCCGATAACCGGCGGCCGGTGGACTATCAGGCGCGGCAGGATCTATTGGCGGGCGGCGGCGCGCACGATGCCAAGCTGCGCCTGATCGCCCGGCTGCTCGGTCTGCGCCGGGACAGGCCGGAATTGTTCGCAGATGGCGATTATGTTCCCGTGGACGTGAAAGGTGATCGCGCGGACCATGTGCTCGCCTTCACCCGGTGTCATGAGGGAAGGCGCTTGCTCTGCGTCGTGCAACTGCGCGCCGCCCCGGCGCTGCTTGGCGAGCAATCGCTTACCCCGCCGCGTGACTGGTGGGGCGACAGTGCGTTGGCCATGCCGTCGCCCATGCTGGTTGCCGATATGCTGGACGGCAATCCTTTTTACGTCGACTTGGAAGGCTGACGGGAAGGCCGGTCGGCATGGTCCTCCTTGCGGATATAGGACAGCCACCGCAGGAACATGCCCGCGATCGACGTCGCCATGCCCATGATCAGGCATAGCGCCAGCAGGGGATCGGTTTCCGCGGTTTTCAGCGACACAAAGCCCAGCAATATGACGCTGCATGTCGAAATTGCGTATCCGGCGGTCTTTATCGAGGCGTTGCTGATCATTTCGCCTTGTAAAATGTTTCCGAATGTTGCCGGTTCCGTTTCGCAAGCAGATATAAGGACAACGCCTATGATGGATCGCATTTTCACGCTTATCGCGACGCGGATCGCTTCCGCGGCGGGACAACCGCTGACCTTTGCGCTGGCGCTTGGCACGATCATCGTCTGGGGCGTCACGGGGCCGCTGTTCGCCTATTCGGACACATGGCAGCTCATCATAAACACTGGCACGACCATCGTCACTTTCCTGATGGTGTTCCTGATCCAAAACAGCCAGAATCGCGACGCCGCCGCCATGCAGGCGAAGCTGGACGAGATCATCCGCGCGCTCGATACCGCTCGCGAGCAGTTCATCGGCATAGAACATCGGTCCGTAGCCGAAGTGGAAGCGATCCGCGCCGCCATAGAAAAGGAAGTGGAAGGGCATCAGGGAAAGGCCGCCACCGCCGACGACAGCGTGGAACATATCCTGCGCCGCTTTTGAATCGTACAGGACTGGACTGGGCTCCCGCCTCCGCAGGAGCCGCAGCACCTTGTTCAGCCCATGCGCGGAGTCGTTCCCTCAGGCGGCGGGAAAAGCTGACCCTCCGCCACATTCGATCCCGTCACCTGAGGCTGCGCCCCGGAACCTGCCGGTGCGCTGCCTTGCGACTGCCCGCCTTGTTGCAGACGATCATCCGCCTTGTTGACAAGCTCGTCCTTCTTTTCCCGCAGCGTGCCGGTCAGATTATCCTTCTGCTCATTTGCCATCGCGCGGGCCTTCTCGCCCAGTTGCCCCAGCTTTTCCTGCTCGGTCCGGCTGAGCGGCAGGGCCGACCCCACAGCCGCGCCGATCGCCGCCGCGATCAGCCCGCCGACCAGAGGATTGCTGTCATACAGGTCCTGCGCCCGCGAATAGGTCTGCGCAGCCTTTTGCGAAGTAGCGTGCATCGCATCGCCCGACCGCTCCGACAAGGCATGCCGCTTTTCCCGGAACTTGTCGGTCAGATCGTCAAGCCGCTGGCGGAAGCTGCCTTCATCCTCGTCATGGCGGCGCTCCACCATCAGATAGTTGGCGCGCGCGGCGTCGCGGCGCCGCTGATAGGTGAGCACATCCTCGCCATCGCGCATCTCGACCGAGGACATATAGTCCACATAATCGCGATGATGCGGGTCGTCATGGCCGTTCGCCTGTCCCTTGCCTGACCGGAAGGACGGCATGGACGGGATTCTGGAATCCTTGTCGCTGATCAGCCAGAGCGTGCCCGCCGCGATCAGCCCCAGAGCGACCGGATTGCGCCGCGCTCCGTCCAGCAGCATGCGCGCATCGACATTGCTCTCGTCCGCCTTGTCGAGCAGCGCGTTGAACAGGTTGCGGGGAGTCAGCTGATCCCCGATCCTGTCGATCGTGCGGCTCATATCCTCCTGCGTGCGGCGGATGTCCCGCTCGATGGCGTCGGGGTCCCGTTCGACTGTGCCGGTCATAGTTTATGCTCCGATGTGAGATCCCCGCGCAGCGCGGCGGGCGTGCGTTCAAGGCTGTGCTGGCTCCGTTCGGGCGCAAGTTCGCTCGCCCGCAATTTGGCCGCCGCGCCCTTGTAGAGGATGTAGGCGGCCACCAGCGTCACAAGGCCGACGATCAGCGTCGCAAGCCCCAGATGATCGATCACGTCCGCGAGCAGATAGGCAAGGCCCATGAGCAGCACGCCCAGGCCCGCTATGCCGACCACCGCAGCGCCCGCCATGGCGCCCACGGCTGCCTTCACGCTGGTGGCGGACTCCCGCACTTCCGCCTTGAACAGCGCCAGTTGCTGCTCGGCCAGGTGCGATCCCTGATTGGCGAGGTCGCGCATCAGGGAAACGATATTATCGTCCCTGCCGTTGCCGGTTCCTCCCGGCGAACCAATGGGCGGGGAGGAAGGGCGCATGTCCTGCTCGTTCATGGCGCGCCCCCGATGCCCGCCGTCTGGGGGTCGCCATAGGCGGGGGCCGGGGGCGATCCGCCCGGCTGCGCACCCGGTTGCACGCTCCCGCTGCCCGTCTCAGGCCCGGCCCGCAGCACCCGGCTGGCGGCGAAGCCCGCTGCGGCGCAGGCGGCCAGGAAAGTGCCCGGATTGTTGCGCGCGATGCTGCGGACATCGTCCATCAACTGGCGCGAATCCTTCTGCTCCAGCGTATCGGCCAGTTGCCGGATCTGCTGCGCGCCCTGTTCGAACAGGGAATTGAGCCAGCCGGGCGTCTGACCGCCCGACAATTCCCGTGCGGCACTGTCAAGCGCCGATGAAACCGATCGCGCCTGCTCCACGACAGGGCTCTTGCGCGCATCCACTTCGCTATGGACGCGCTCGGCCGCCGTGGTTGAAAGTTTCTGGGCGTCGTCGCGCAATTCCTCGCGCAAATCACCCGATGTTTCCGGCTGCATAAGCTGTCCTCCCTGTGTCAACGGTTATCGCTGAACAGCAGGGAGGACGCAGGGTTCCGGCCAATCAGCCGTTATTCGGCGAGCCGTCTAACATAGATGCGCGAATGGAGTCTCTGCGCGCACACTCGAATATTGGGCGCAGGAAAGATGACGCCGCGGCTGGCCAGCACGCAGCGTCCCTTTCTTCTCAGGCCGCGATCCTGTCGAGCTGGCTGATCAGCCGCAGGAATTCGACCTCATCCTCATCATGCGGCGTGCCGTCTTCATGGAAGATGTCGTGGAACCAGCGTTCCCTCAGCCCTTCCAGATTGGGGTTCTCCCACTTGTCCCATGGCAGGTGCGTCTGCGTCTTGCCCTTGACCAGTCCCCAACAGAAGGTGCCGACATCATGCTCCTTCGCCACCGGCAGGATCGACTGGAAGGTGCTGCCCGCCGGGCGCGCCATATATTCGGTGCACAGCAAAGGCCGCCCCATGGCTTTCAGCCATTTGACGCGCTGGGCGAAATCTTCGGCAATGCCATAATTGTGGAAGGAAATGATGTCCGAATTGCCCGTCTGCGCCCGCTGGATGGGGCTTAGCAGGTCGGGGGCCGACCAGTCGCCAAGCCAGATGCCGCTGGTCAGCGGCTGCACCGGGTTCATCTCCCGCGCCCATCCGAACGCGGCAACCAGCAATGGCACCACCAGATCGGCCTTCGCCTTGAGCGCGACGGGATCGCACAGCGCGACCTCCGGGCCATTGTCCGGCTCGTTCCAGATGTCCCACGCAATCACGCGCGGGTCCTGTCCAAAGCGGCTGACGACGCCGCGGACATATTCCTCCAGTCGGCCATGCTCGCCGATATTCTCAAGCGCGCGAATGCCGGGAGACTGCACCCAGCCGCTATTGTGGACGCCTTCGCGCGGCTGCGGCTGCGGCCCAAGCGAAGGTTCGGGATGCCAGCAGGAATCGAACAGCACCAGCATGGTGCGAATGCCATGACCATCCGCGACGGACAGGAAGGCATCGACCCGGCTGAGGAAATCCTCGCTCCCCTCAAGCCACAGAAGATCGTGGAGATAGACGCGCACGGAGTTCATTCCGACCGACGCCGCCAGCGCCAGTTCCCGGTCTATCGTGGCAAGGTCGAATGTGCTGCCCTGCCACATTTCCAACTGATTGATTGCATTTGACGGGGTGAAATTGCACCCCACCAGCCAAGGCTGCGCCTTGAACCAAGCATGCGCCGCTTCCGGCGTCCAACGTTCGCCCATAACTATCCCGCTCACGACCCCATTCCCCTTTGTCCCACCCCCGTGGCGGGCCATTAGGGATCAGGAAATTATAGGGCAAGATACTTAACTGGATCTGAGTAATCAGATTTCTTCATCAATTGGCGGCTTGTTTTAAATCGTTACGTCAACGGTTTTATTGCGCCTCTTCTATTACCGGCCTACGCTCTCGCTCGACTGCGCTTGCGAAGGGGTACGCCCCAGCATTTCCCCCGCGCTTTGTTCCTGTTCGCGCGCGTCGATCCGCCCGCTGTGGGACGGCGGCACGACCGGCACGACCAGGCAGACGCTCTGCGCGGGCAGCACGTCGCGCCAGTCCGCGATCAATTGCTTATAGGCCTTGCCCACCGGCCTGATCTTGCGGTCCAGATCGTAAAGGCCGACAGGGCTGACACGGCCATTCTGTTCGCGCAGCGCCGTGTCCCAATCCATCTGGTCGGTCAGCGAATACCAGGTGAAGCCGACCGTCGGAATGCCGACATTGCGTAGACGCAAAACATTGGCCCATTCCTTCCACAGCCAGTTCACCGCCTCGTCGCCGCGCGGCCCTTCCGACAGGTTGGTTTCCGTATGCATGACCGGCAGGCCGTAGCGGCCATAATATTGGCGCGTAATCTCGCTATAGCCGAAGACTTCCCCGGCGGCCCATGTGCGGCCGTCCTGATGCACGCGATGTTCGTTGGTGCAATAATAGTCATTGCCCAATATGCAATGCTGCTTCAGCCGGTTGCCCAGGAAGAAATGATATTCCTCCCGCGTCATGCCGTTATCCATCAGATATTCGTACATCTCGCTGTCGACCCGGCGGCCATAATTGAGGTCGAGGCTCAGGAACCGGCGCGAATTCATGATTTCGGCAGGGCCGATGGCGGCGGGACTGTCGGCGTGGAAATATTCCGAAGATTCGCTCTGGATGAAAATCGCGTCCGGTCTGCGCTCCAGCACCGCGCGCATCGCCAGCACATTGGCCTTGACGATATGCTTGAGCGCGGTGACGAAAGCCCGGTCGCTGGTCATCTGCTCGTTCCACCAGCCGTAAAGGGCGGAAAAAACCGCGCAGATGAACATCTCGTTGATCGGCGTATATAGCTGAACCCAATGATAGCGTTCGGCAAAGGCGGCCGCATAGCCAGCGAAATGTTCAGGGAAGTCGGGGTTCTGGAAATTGCCGATCCAGTCGGGAACGCCGAAGTGGCAAAGGTCGACGATCGGCGTGATGTCGCGGCGGCGCAGATCGTTCAACGTCAGGTCGGAAAATTCCCAGTCATATTTTCCGGGGCCCAGCAAGGTCCGGTGCAATGGCGGGCCGAAACGCAGATAGCGGATGCCCAGATCTTCGACCAGATCGAAATCTTCGCGCCATCTTTCATAATGACCGCACGCCTCCATCTGGTCGACACGAGTCCGCCCGCCGTTGATGGTGGGGATGCTGTTTTCGATCCCCGTGCAGAACATGAAATTGGCCATAGCGATGCTTCACCCGCAAGCGTGCTGCCCCGGCGGCAACGACTTGTAAGCCAACGCGCCGCTTTCCCGCTGGTTGCCCCGTGATGCGATCAGGCGGCCTGCAAGGCGATCTGCGGCGCAAGATGATCGGCGAAATGATCGATGGCGCAGGACAGGGGCGGAAGGTGCGCGCCTCTGTCGCTGGCCAGCGCGGCATTGGCTGGCCGCGCCGCCTTCCAGCCAAAGCCCGCATGCGGAACGCCCTGGATCAGCGCGGGATCATGGCCGCACCGCTGCGCCACGCGCCGGGCGAACTCCGCCCAGGACAGCGCTTCGCCGTTGCTCAGGTGCCAGATGCCGGTTTCGCGGTCGATCAACAGGTCCAGCGCGGTCGATGTCAGGTGCGGGACATAGGTGGGCGTGATCACCAGATCGTCGGCGGCGGCAAAGGGCCTGCCGCTGCGCAGCGTCTGGATCACCGCATGGGCGAAGTTGAACTGGTCGTGCGGCGAGAAGAAGGCGGCGGTGCGGATGATCAGGTGCGCCCCGTCCAGCGCGGCGATGCCTTCCTCCATCCGCGCCTTGCTGATCCCGTAATTGTTGCACGGGCGGATGGCGTCGCCTTCGACATAGGGCGCGCCCTTGTCCCCGCCGAACACCAGGTCGCTGGAGAAGGACAGGGTGGGGATGCGCCGTTCGCCACAGGCCCTAGCGAGCGCGATCGCTCCGGCCGCGTTGGCGGTCAGGCAGGGGCCTTCCTCATCCTCCGCATCATCGACGCGCACCCATCCGGCCGCGTTCGCGACGGCCCAGGGCTGAATGCGGTCCAGCGCCGCCTCTATGCTGCGGCCGTCGGACAGGTCCAGGTCCGCCCGGCGCGTCAGCACATAGGGGATGTTCCGCAGGCGGCAGGCGCCGGCGATCGCCTGACCCAGCGTGCCGGTCGCGCCGCAGATCAGCAGGGGCTTGATGGCGCGAACCTCACGGCCCAGCCCAATATGCTGCACCATCGGCGCTGGCCGCGCGACGGGCGGATGCACCATGCGTTCGGGCCGCTGCCACCATCCCGTGCCGGTCGCCGCCAGCGGCCGCTCCGCCTTGCCGCGCAGGGACCGGAGCAGGGGGATCATGGCCGTTGGCCGGGGCCGCCCGCTGCTGACGTCCCAGACGCCCGGTTCATAATGGCCGGGCCGGGTGAGCAGCGTGTTCCATCCCACGCTCCCCAGCAGCGACCAGATCGTCACCGCCTCCACGGACATGCCTTCGCCGTTCAGCCGCGTGGCGATGTCCCAGGCCTGAGCGACCCAGCGCAACTGTTCCTCGCGGGTGCAGCCATTATGCACTTCCGTCACGGCGACGGGCAGGCGATAGCGTTCCCACGCCTCCCGCACCGCGCCCTCCAGCCCCTGCGGCGGCGGCTCCAGCACCCGCACCGCCTCGACATCGGCGTACAACTGCACCTCGCTGCCGCCATGCACGTGATGCGGGTATCGCTGCAAGCGATGGTCGAGGAACCGGTCGCTGGTCAGATAATGATTGATGCCGATTACGTCTGGCGGGCAGGGGTCGTCCGCTATGGCGCTCAGCCTGTCTTCCAGCCCGCAAGCGGCCATGCGATCCCACAGGGGATGATCGCGCGTCACCATGCCGCAAAGCAGGTCCCAGCCCGCCCAGCGCCGTATATTGTCGAACCGCGCCTGCTCGCGCAGCGACGCGGTGGCGTAGGTGCGGCCAAGGTCGTCGGTCTGGATCAGCCGGGCCGCCGGATTGACGCGCCTGATCTCCCGCATCGCCAGCCGCGTCCCGTCGATCTGGTTGAGCAGCGCCAGCCAGAACAGCCTTTCCGACCGCGCATGCGGATACCAATGGGCATAGAGCGCCGAAAAGCGCGCCGTGGTCAGCGGCTCGTTGACCGGCGTCCAGTCGCTGATCCAGGGATAGCGTTCGGCGGTGCGGCGCGCATGCTCCGCCAGCCCGGAAGCAAAATCGTCATCGACCAGGCTGGTATAGCGCGGACCGCTGCCATGATGGACAAGCCCGGCGATCACGCGCAGGTCCAGTTGCCTCAGCCGGGCGAGCCGTTCGTCGGTCCAGCTCCAGTCGCACCGGTCTGGGCTGTCCGGGCTGATCCGCTCCCATAGCAGTGGATAGCGGATCGCCTGAAGCCCGATCGCGGCGAAATGGCCGATATCCTCCACCCGGTGCTGGTGTCCGGTCGCATGGATCTGATCGCCAAAGCGTTCGCCCACCCGGTTGACCGTGCATTCCAGCCCGCCCCAAAGCTCCGGCTGCTTCGACATAGGGTCCTCCGCGTCTGCTGATGCCGCCTGCGGCAGCGCAGCGGACAATTATTTCGCATCCGAACGGATATTCAACCCAGGTCGTTCCCATTTCCAGCAACGAAGCAATCTAGATCAGCCGCTATTTCAGGAACGTTATACCCCCGCGCCGGGTTTAGACGCCGTTCACACAGCAGAAAGGTTTGCTCATGGTCCGGCCCCATTCAACGTCATGGCATGGAACTGGACAAGGTTCGACGCACACCCTGATCTGCTTTAGCCATCTTCGCTGGAATTTCGTTTTCCAGCGCCCCCAGCATCTGATGAGCCGCTTCGCCGCGCAGGGCCGTGTCCTGTTCTGGGAAGAACCGATCCATGTTGAGGGATTGGAAGCCCCCGGCCTGCATGTCGAAAATTGCGCGCAGAGCGGCGTGACGGTGATCACGCCCCGCATCCCCGCCGATGCTCCGCGCGAACAGGAAGGCGAGACACTCAAGCAGCTGCTCGACCTGTATCTCGCCGGGGAAACGGGGCCAGTCGTCCGCTGGTATTATACCCCGATGATGCTGCCCTTTTCCGAGCATGTCATGGCCGACTGCATCGTCTATGACTGCATGGACGAACTTGCCAATTTCAAGGGCGCGCCGCCCGAACTGCTGCCGCTGGAGCAACGGCTGCTGTCGCAGGCGGACCTCGTCTTCACCGGCGGATACAGTCTGTACGAGGCGAAGAAGGGGAAGCATGCCAATGTCTACCCTTTCCCCTCCAGCGTCGATGCCGCGCATTTCGCCACCGCCCGGTCGGTGAGGCCGCGGCATGAGGACGGCCTGCCGCGCCTGGGCTTTTATGGCGTGGTGGACGAACGGATGGATGTGGAACTGCTCGCCATTCTGGCCGATGCCCGGCCGGACTGGCAGGTGGAAATCATTGGCCCCGTGGTGAAGATCAGCCCGGATGACCTGCCGCAGCGGCCCAATCTGCACTTTCTGGGCGGCAGGGCCTATGAGGAGCTTCCCGCCTGCATCGCTGGATGGGACGTGGCGCTGATGCCCTTCGCCATCAATGACGCGACCCGCTTCATCAGCCCTACCAAGACGCCGGAATATCTGGCTGCGGGCAAGCCGGTCGTCTCGACGCCGATCACTGATGTGGTGCGCCATTATGGCGAGATCGAAGCGGTTCGCATCGCCGAGCGCGGGGACGCGTTCATCGCCGCTTGCGATAAGGCGCTTGCCCTTGCGCGGTCCGGCGGCGGCCATTGGCTGCAACAGGCGGACAAGGTGCTGGCGGGCATGTCATGGGACAAGAGCTTCCAGCAGATGTCCACGCTGATCAAGGAAGCCATTTCCAAGGGGATGCACGCACATCCCATTGTGTCGCCGACCGGCTGGAAAAGCAGCCAGCCGGATCATTATGATGTAATGGTCGTGGGCGCGGGCTTTGCAGGCGCAGTCATGGCGGAACGGCTGGCGGCGGATGGCGGCAAGCGAGTGCTGGTGGTCGATCGCCGTCCACACGTCGCCGGCAATGCCTTCGACGAATATGACGAAGAGGGCGTGCTGATCCACCGCTACGGGCCGCATATCTTCCACACCAATTCCGAAGAGATATTCGATTATCTGTCTCGCTTCACCAAATGGCGGCCCTATGAGCATCGGGTTCTGGCGTCGGTGGATGGCATGCTGGTGCCGATGCCGATCAACCGCACCACGCTGAACCTTCTCTACGGCCTGGACATGAAGACGGAGGAAGAGGTTGCCGCCTTCCTGGCGGCGAAGGCGGAGCCGGTTTCGGTGGTGCGCACATCGGAGGATGTAGTCATCTCCGCCATCGGGCGTGAGCTATATGAGAAGTTCTTCCAGGGTTATACCCGCAAACAATGGGGTCTCGACCCTTCGGAGTTGGACAAGGCGGTCACTTCCCGCGTGCCTACCCGAACCAATGTGGACGATCGCTATTTCACCGACACGTTCCAGGCGATGCCACTGGAAGGCTATACCCGCATGTTCGAGCGCATGCTGGACCATCCCAATATCGATGTCCTGCTGGGCGTCGATTATTGCAAGGTGCGGGACGCCTATCCGCATGATCATCTGGTGTTCACCGGACCGATCGACGAATATTTCGGCTTCCGCTTCGGCAAGCTGCCCTACCGCTCACTGCATTTCCAGCATGAGCGGCTGGATATGGAGCGGTTTCAGGATGTCGCGGTGGTGAACTATCCATCGCCCGATGTCCCATATACGCGGATTACTGAATATAAGCATCTGACTGGCCAGCAAGCGCCGAAAACCAGCATCACCTATGAATATCCCGCGGCTGAGGGCGACCCCTATTATCCCATCCCTCGGGCTGAAAATCAGGCGCTGTTCAAACGCTATGAAGCGCTGGCGATGGTGCAGGCGGACGTGACATTCGTGGGTCGGCTGGCCACATACCGCTATTACAATATGGACCAGGTCGTAGGACAAGCGCTCGCCACCTACCGGCGCATGTCGAAGCGCCGCATGGTGCAGCAGACGCTTGCGGAGAAGACCAGCATAGCGCGCCCATCGACCAGCGCGCCCTGACACAGGCACGAGGATGGAGTGAACGAAAGGACGCCGACCGCGCCGGACCGGGATCAGGAGGGGGATCGTGCCGCCCTCCTGATCATCGACATGGTGAACTGCTTTGATTTCGCCGGGGCCGAGGCCGTTCGGCCGCGCGCTTTGGAGGCGGCGAAGGCGATCGCCCGCTTTCGGAAGCAGATGGAGCAGCGTGGCTGGCCTGTCATCTATGTCAACGACAATTTCGGCGAGTGGCATTCGGAACGGTCGAAGCTGGTCGAACGGGCGCTGGAACATGACAATCCGGTCACCGCCTTTCTGAGGCCGGACGATGACGACTTTTTCATCATCAAGCCGCAATTTTCAGGTTTCTATTCCACTAACCTCCCTGTTTTGCTGCCCAAGCTGGGCGTCACCAAGCTGGTCCTGACCGGGATCGCCACCGATATCTGCGTGCTGTTCACGGCGGCGGACGCGCATATGCGGGATTACAAGCTATGGGTGCCCGCGAATGCGGTCGCGGCAGAGACGGACGAGCGGGGGCGCTGGGCGCTGGAGATCATGGCCAATAGCATGGGCGCTGAAACGGCGAAGACGGATGACCTGTCTCTGGACGACTGGATCGCGCATATAGATCGCGATCGCTAAGATCGTCAGCAGGCTTCGGCGAGCGCGACTGGAGCCTTGGCAGGCCAAGCGTCATCCTCCAGCACTGGCAGGCGTTGGAAGGTGTCGTCATCAATCCGCAGGGTCAGCTTGTCGCATTCAAAGCCAATGTCGTTGCGGGCTACGGCGCGCAACGTTTCCTGTATGCCGCCAATGCCGCCTGAGGCCACGACCACATAGCTGACATTGCCGCTCTCACATTCGACCAGTGCCTCGACCGCCTTGCCCACGGCTTCGCCTGATTGGCCATGTACCGGCATGCCAGCGACGCCGGTGGCGGTGAAGAGGGTGGATGCGGATGAGCGGCGGCTTGCTTCCTGCGCGGCTTTTCCACCATCCTCATAAGCGCGTTGCCGCCCCAGCCAGCGCCAGATGCCGACGGCGTTCACCAGCGTGAGGAACAGGTTGGTCGCGAGCAGATTGGTCTGTCCGGTCGAAAAGCCCACGGTGGACCACGCGATCGAGCCCACCGTGAAGACCACGAACCCCCAGCCAGTGATGCGAGCGCCCAGATTGGCGGCGGTCATCATCGCGGCGATCATTGTCGCAACCGGCGCGACCCACCCTGCTATATCTTCCATCCTGCGCACAACTCATGAGGCTGGCGAAGGCTGCATAAGCAAGGTAGGCGGAGGAGGCTAGCCGAACTGTTTTATGACCGAGGCGGTGGAGCTTTCCGTACCTGCTTCGGCGACCAGCGCATAGGCGGCACGGGCTATTACCTCCGACTGGCTGAGTGCGGCGGGAAGCACGCTGCCCGCCGCCTGGCTGGCGGGTCCCGCATCCATTGTCTGCACAGCGGCGCTACGCGTGAAGAATCCCGCATTGGTGAGCAGGCCGTCCAGCGATTGACTAGCCTTGACGGCTTGCCCGATTTCAGTCGGGACGTGCGGAGTATAGACTAAAGCTGGCTGCGGCGTTGCCGTTATCACAGGTGACGCGTCGCTAGCGGCCAGTTCAGGCGATGGCGCAAGAGATGTGGTTTCCGGCGGTGTCGTAGCCGTACTGCCGCTGGTACTGGTGGAGTCCACTGGCGGCGTGGGATTGCGACTGTTCCAGTTAGCCCAGGCATTGCTGCTGGAATTGATGCTGACCAAGAAAACCTCCATTTCCCCGAGGGATGCTCTACCTCGCCATCCTTTTCCAATCGTGCAACAACGTCGGTAGCGCGCCGTTAAGCACGACTTTCACGGACATCTTCAATGCGCCTTTCCTCGCGGAACGCGACATGCGAGCATTTCGTTGGGAAGACGTTGGATGGGAGAATGACGGATGACGGCGGCGGAGCGCTTCATGGCGATCGAAAATCAGGGATTGGTGCGGCTGGCCTGCGCCACTCCACTCGCAAGCGTCGCCGATGTACCCGCCAACGCCCAGGCGATATTGGAGCAAGCGCGTGCAGCGGCTGCGGCAGGCGCTGACATCATCCTTTTTCCTGAACTGTGCCTCTCATCCTATGCGATCGATGACCTCCACTTGCAGGATGCGCTGCTGGAACGGGTCGAGGCGGAGGCCGGCCGCCTGATTGAGGCGAGCAAGGGCCTGCCCATCATGCTGGTGGGCGCGCCTGTCCGCAGGGCGGGGCGGCTCTATAATGCCGCTCTCGTGATCGCGGATGGCAGGCTGCTGGGCGTCGTACCAAAAAGCTATCTTCCCAATTATCGCGAATATTATGAAAAGCGCTGGTTCGCGCCGGGCGCCGGATTGACGGGACTGGACATCAGCCTGGCCGGGCATCGGGCGCCTTTTGGCGCCGACCTGATCTTTGCCGCAGACAATCGCGCCGACTTCATATTTCATGTCGAGATTTGCGAGGATTATTGGGGACCCGTGCCGCCCTCCACCCTGGGCGCGCTCGCCGGAGCGCTGATCCTGTGCAATCTTTCGGCATCGAACATCACCGTGGGCAAGGCGCGCGACCGTGATCTGCTGTCGGCGGCGCAGTCCGTCCGCTGCGCGGCCGCCTACGCTTATTCGTCGGCGGGACCAGGCGAAAGCACGACTGACATGGCCTGGGACGGGCAGGCCATGGTGCATGAAATGGGCGTGGTGCTGGCGCAGTCGACCCGTTTCGGCGACGACCCTGAACTGACCTATGCCGACATAGATGTGCAAAGGCTCCGGCTGGAGCGGATGCGTAATGGCACCTTCAACGATACGGCAGCGGCGATGGGGCATCCCGAACAGCGGTTCCGCCGCATCGGCTTTCCCTACATGCCGCAGGGCGATCGCGATAAGCTTTACCGGCCCGTCAGGCGATTTCCCTTCGTTCCGGCCGACCCGCTGCTGCTGGACGCCGACTGTTATGAGGCTTTCAATATCCAGGTCGAGGGACTGGTCACCCGTTTCCGCGCAACGGCAGGCGAGCATTTCGTCATCGGCGTTTCGGGCGGCCTTGATTCCACCCATGCCCTGATCGTAGCGGCGAAAGCATGCGATCGGCTGGGACTGCCACGATCGGCGATTCTTGGCTATACCATGCCGGGCTTTGCGACGGGCGAGCATACCAAGTCCAATGCATGGGCGCTGATGAATGCGTTGGGCGTCAAGGGCGAGGAGATAGACATCCGCCCCGCCGCGCGGCAGATGCTGGCCGACATGGATCATCCCTATGCGCGGGGCGAGCCGGTCTATGACGTGACGTTTGAAAATGTTCAGGCCGGGCTGCGCACCGATTATCTGTTCCGCCTCGCCAACCGGCATGGCGGCTTCGTGGTAGGAACCGGCGATCTTTCCGAACTGGCGCTCGGCTGGTGCACCTACGGCGTGGGCGACCAGATGAGCCACTATGCCGTGAACAGCGGCGTCCCCAAGACGCTGATCCAATATCTGATCCGCTGGTGCATCGCGACGGATCAGTTCGATCCCCAGACCGACGCCATATTGCAGGCGATATTGGATACGGAAATCTCGCCCGAACTCGTGCCTGCCGATGCGTCGGGTGCGATGCAGAGCACGGAAAGCCGCGTCGGCCCCTATGCGCTCAATGATTTTTTTCTTCACCATATCACCCGCGCGGGACTGCCGCCGTCGAAGGTCGCCTTTCTGGCATGGCATGCGTGGCGCGACCCGGATGCAGGCGCATGGCCGCCCGGCTATCCTGACAGCGCGAAGGTAGGATATGACCTGCCGACAATCCGGCGTTGGCTGGATAATTTCCTCTACCGCTTCTTCACGATCAGCCAGTTCAAGCGATCGGCGCTTCCCAACGGCCCCAAGGTATCGTCCGGCGGAGCCCTGTCGCCACGCGGCGACTGGCGCGCGCCATCCGACAGCAAGGCGACGGTCTGGCTGGATGAGCTGGACGAAGCGCTGGGAGACATTGGCAGGAGAGCGGAAGGCTAACCGGCCTGATGAGGCAGTTCTGCGTTGCGGCCGGACGCGCTTTCCCGTCATTTTGCCGTTGACGGCCGGGGAGCGGGAACGGGCGGCTGACGCGACCGTTGGACTGAAAAGACGCAGCACAGGAGGCTCTTATGGACCCCAGGCGCATCAGCCTTGGCCTTGGCGTTTTTTCGATCGCGCTGGGCATTGCGGAGATTGCGGCAACACGCCGCATCGCTCGTGCCCTTGGCAATGATCATCGGACTGGACGCGCCACTTTGCGCGCATTCGGCGCGCGTGAGATGTTGGCTGGAGCAGGGCTGGTGGCAGCGCCTGCGCACTCGACGCTGATGTGGGGCCGGGTTGCGGGCGATGCGCTGGATCTTGCGGCGCTTGGACTGGCTGCGGGCCGTGCGCCACGACGGGGCGCGGTGTGGGGTGCGATCGCATTCGTCACGGGCGTGGCGGTGATCGATGCTCTGGTTGCGCGCTCGCTCGATCGTCAGACCGGCCGAGCCTATCCATGGCGCGGCGACGGCGCATCCTCTGCCAATGGCCATATGGCGCAGCAGCACCCGTCATCCATTGGCCATGCCACGACCATCGAGCCGGACGACATGCCCTTTGTCCGCGCGCCGGAAGTGACCCATCATTGACGGCACCAGCCGGAGGAGAAATATATTATGATTCGCAAACTCGTCCTGCTCGCCGGCGCCGGTTTCCTTGCCAAAAAGCTGTTCGACAGATCGCGCGAAGATAAGGCCGCCTCATCTCCGGGCCACCGGCCGACCGATCTTTCGGGCGATCGCCACCCGGACGGCTCAAGCCGAGCGGACGAGCATTTCCGGCCTGACCCGACTGCTACGGTCAGTGCGTCCGACCGTGAGAGCCTGCGGCCCGTCACTATGCCCGCGCCGCATGACCCGCCGGGAGTGTAGCGAGACAACGCTCAAGGAAGAGGATATGCCGGTCACGGGTTGGAAACTGGACGCGGAGGAGCGCAAGGTGCTGCTGGAGCGTTTTCCACCCCTGTGGCCCCACATCATCGCCGACCATGTGACGCTGGACGCGAAGGCGAGCGAGCAGGACCCGCTGCCCGATGAAAGCAGCGCCCACATTGTCGGCAGCATCAGTGACGGAGCCGGGCTTCAGGCGCTGATCGTGGCCATCGGCGGCACCACCGGCCGTCCCGATGGCAGCACCTATCACATCACTTGGTCGCTGGACCGCAGCCGGGGCCGCGCGGCCGTGGAAAGCAATGACGTGATCGCCGATCGCGGCTGGAATGCGCTCGACGATCCAGTGCCGATCCGCCTCATACCCGCACGGTTCTAACGCTATGCGGCCGTTTCTCGACTGCGGCGGCCCGGTCCCTGTGGAAGGGAAGGGAGAGGATGATGGGCGACTATGAAAAGCGCCGCCGCCAGATGGTCGATGTCCAGATAGCCGGGCGCGGCATTCGCGACCCGCGCGTGCTGAAAGCGATGCGCGCAGTGCCAAGAGAGCGATTCGTCGGCGAAGGCATGGAAGAGTTCGCCTATGAGGATGCGGCCCTTCCCATCGAGGAACAGCAGACCATTTCCCAACCCTATATCGTCGCCGCCATGATCGAGGCGGCGGAGATTGTGGCGGACGACCGTGTGTTGGAGGTCGGCGCGGGGTCGGGCTATGCCGCCGCCGTGCTGGGGCAGATCGCCGCCGAGGTGTTCGCGATCGAGCGTCATGAGCCGCTCGCCAGAATCGCGCGCAAACGGATGGCCATGCTGGGCTATGACAATGTCCACATCAGGGTTGGCGACGGCACGCTAGGCTTACCGGAAGAAGCGCCCTTCGATGCGATATTGGTGGCCGCGGGCGGACCGGTGGTTCCCGTTTCGCTCAAGGAGCAGCTGGCGATTGGCGGACATCTGCTCATGCCGGTCGGCGATCCGGGCAATCAGCAGCTGCGCAAGATCACGCGGGTGGGCCAGGACGGCTATGAAGGGCAGTCGCTGGGCGCGGTCATGTTCGTGCCACTGATCGGCGAGCAAGGCTGGCGCGAGGATGGGCGACAAACCCGGTGACGCCGCTTGGTCCTGAAGACGATCGCGGCGTGGCGGGAGCTTATCCCTTCCGGGAATGCCTGTCATTAATATTGGGGCTGGCCTTGATAGCTGTCCGCGACATTGTTGCCGGTGGTCTGGTTTTCCTGCAATTCCTCTCCATGCCAGACATTACGGGCGATGAAGATGACGAAGATGATCGCGGCAAGGATGGCGATGATGATCGCCGCTGCCTTGCCGCGTTTGCGCGGGGTTGGTGGATCGGCACGGTTCATTCTGCCGGTCAGCGGTTGCGATCGAGATAATCGGTCACGGCGCTGACGCTATGGCCCACCATTTCGACGGCTTCCTCAAGCTGGCTGCGAGACGCTTGCAGGCGCTGCGACCAATATTGGACCTCCAGATCCGTCTTCAGCCCCACATGCTTCAGGTCGCGCGGAACGGGTGGTTCCCCGCTATTCGCGGCAGGATGAACGTCCATGCTCATCATGGCCTTCGGCTCCTTTGCTAATGATCAATGGCCTTGATGGCGCATCGCGCCCTCACCGCCGCCGTTCAGCATGTCGATGTGATGCTGGACCACGGGCACGATCTTCGCGGCCGCGGATTTCAGCGGTTCGGAGGATCCCGACGCTGCATAACCCTGATGCAGGGCCAGCGCCTGAGCGTGCGCGGCTTTCTGCTGATCCCAATAAAGCTTGTCGCGCGCCTCGCCGCTGGCCTTTGTAAGCGCGGCGATCTTGCTGCGCTGGTCGGGCGTCATCTGCGGCGGCGGAGCCTTGATTTGCGCCTTCGCGGCGGCGGCCTTCACCATCGCGGTGCTCTTGCTATGGTCCTGCACCATCATCGTGGCGAAGGAACGCACCTTGGCGTCCTTAGTGGATCGCAGCACGAGCTGGCTGGACGTCTTTTCGAACAGGTCGCTCGCGCCCGCACTGGCCACATAGGTGCTGGGGGTCTGAGCGGCAGCAGCGGCGGGAAGTGCGGCAAGCACCGAGACGGCAATGAAGCATGTTCTAACAGTCATGGAATTCTCCTCTCCCCCGTTTAGCGCTCACCATCAGCCCAGGTTCCGGCCAAGGCGAGGGAACAGCATAACATGCATCAGCGGACATACCGGCGCGGCTGGACCGATGATGAACAGCAGTGCACGTTCACCGCTTCTAAAAGCCATTTCGTCGCGCACAGGGCGAAATGGCAACATAGGTAAAAGAGGACTCACACAGATTTGGGTGAGAAGGATGAGCCGGGGGCTGAACAGGGAAGTGTCCATGTTGAGCCAAGTCGCATCCAGCGAATTACATGCCCATTTCCGTCCGCATCAATTTCTGGCGCGGGAGGATGAGAAACCTGTCGCGATCTTTCGCATCGATGAAGGCTGGGCTTGCCGTTATCGCCTGTTGCCCGATGGACGGCGCCAGATCACAGCGCTCTATCTGCCGGGCGATTATTGCGACCCGCATTGGGCGTTGGGCGGAAAGCCGTCTCAGCCTATCGTTGCCTTGACCAATGTAAGGGCGACTCGCTTGCCCTGCGTTCCGCCGTCTGCGACATCCGGCGAAGGTCAGCAGGCATTCTGGCGGAGCCTGAGCGACATGATAGAGCGGCAGACCAACTGGCTGGTCACGCTGGGCCGCAAGACCGCGCTGGAAAAGGTCGCGCATCTGCTGCTGGAACTGTTCGAACGGCTGCGCATGTCCGGCCTGACCTATGGCCAGCAATGCGCGATGCCGCTCACGCAGATGGAGATTGCCGATCTGACCGGGCTAACCCCTGTTCATGTCAACCGGACGCTCCAGGTGATGCGGACTCGCGGCTTGGTCGAGCTTCAGGCGAAGTGGCTGCGCATACCGGACCTGCGCGCCTTGCGGCAGGCGGCAGCCCTGCGCACGCAGGGAATGGCCGCCTGACCGGCGGTCACAACTTGCTGTCGCCCAGGCCTTGCGCGCCTTCATGACCTGACCGGGTGCCGGTGTCCGGCTGCGGCTTGTCCTGCTTGGTGGGGCGCGTGGGTTCGGGATCGCCGCCACGCGCGGACTTTTCCTCGTCCCGCGACCCGATGTCGCGTGCGGTGTTGCCGCCGCCCGCCCCTGACTGGCCGCCGATGGACGGTTCGTCATGAAGGTCGCTGTCGTCTCTGCCTTCACTTCGGTTTTGCTGGTTCATCATCCTTGTCCTGTTGCTGTTGAGCCGGTCCCCCTGCTACCGGATCGCTGTCAAAGTCTTCCGGGTTGCCGCCGCCACCCGCTCCCGCGCCGCTGCCTTCGACCACGCCAGATCCGCCACGGGCGCGGTGGCCGCGATTATCGTCGCGTCCAGTGGAAAGGGGCAGCGGCTTGGCTTTGGCGATATTGGTGTCCTCATCGCCCTGGTAGATCGGTGCGGACAGGTCATCCGAGCGCTTGTCAGTCATCGGACCCGCGCCCTCTTTCGCCAGCGCCCTCCTGTCCGGCGCGGCTGTCGTCTTCCTCTCCGCGCCGGGTCATGGTCTGCGGATTATAGTTGGACTCAATCGCGCCGCCACTCAGCGGATCGCGATCAGGCTCGCGGTCGAGCGTATCGCTCGGCCGCCGGGCGGAACCCTCCGGCTGATTTTCCGTCGAGATGTTGGGGTTGCGGGTCTGCTGCGTCGGCAGCGTCCTTTCGCTGCGATCAGAATCAGTCATTTTCCTCTCCTCAGGCCAGTTTCAGCCCTTCCTGGTTCATCCGGCGCGTCAGGGTGCCGTTAGCCGCGCGGTCCAGCCCTTCCTTGAGCCGCGGGAAGAGTTCATCCTCCTCGCCGCGCATATGCGCTTCGATATCCGCGCGGAAGCTGGCGAGCTTGGCCTGGAAGGCAGCATGGTCCTTCAACAGGTCGCCCAGTTCATAGAGATACTGCTTTACATAGCCATGCTCGCCGGTGAGCGTGTCGGCCTCTTCCTTCATGCCTGCCAGGCGCATTGCGGCATAGATGGCATTCTCCTCCTCCATCGCGTGCTTGCCCAGCGCATGTTTGAGTTGGGTCAGCAGCGTGGCGCGGCGGCCATTGGCTTCGGGGCCGGTCTGTTGCAGCTTGTCGAACAGGGCCAGCGCCATCTTATGTTCAAGGGCCAGCGCCTTGTCCCAATCGCCTGCAAGAGCGGTCGGAGCCTGAACGGCGAACTTGCGGCCAACAGCCCCGATCAGGGCAAGGCCAGCGCCAATGCCCGCGCCGATCAGCGCGTCACGGCTGCCGCTGTGCGTAATACGGCGGAACGTCGCCTGTGCGCCCATAATGTCATCCTCCAATGCAGATATTGCCTTGAAAAACGAGCGCCAGCAGGTGCTGTTCCCCCTCGCGGCCAAAGGCGGGGAAGAGAGTTACCCATGTTAGCAAGCTGCGTTTTTGCGATGGTTTCGCGACAAAGTTCGGAACGGCCCGCGCGGCTGCTGGTTGGCCACACGTCAACACAAGCCTGACAATGAAGGAGGTCAGCATGGCCGATCATCTCGCGCCAGGGGAGCATGACGACGCGCCCCTCGCAACGGCGAAGCAAGCGGACAGGAGAGAGCAGGCCGCGAACGGCCTGGACGAGGCCAAAGGCGATGCCGTGTCCGGCAAGACGGTCACGATCAACCGGCCGCGGCAGGAAATATACGACTTCTGGCGTGACGTGACCAACCTGCCCAAGGTGATGGAAAATCTGGTGTCGGTCGACGCCGTGGACGGTCAGCGTTCGCGATGGGTGGTGAAGGCACCGGGCGGCGGCACGGTCGAATGGATATCGGTGATCACAGAGGACAGACCCGGCGAACTGATCGCCTGGGCCTCCGAAGAGGGCGCGGAGGTGCCGAACAGCGGCAGGATAGAGTTTCGCGACGCTCCCGGCGGGCGCGGCACATGGGTCAGCGCGACCATCCTCTACGATCCGCCCGCCGGTTTCATCGGCAAGGTGATCGCCAAGATGTTCCAGCGCGAACCGGCGATCCAGGCGCGGCGCGACCTGCGCCGCCTGAAGCAGTTTCTGGAGACCGGGGAAATCGCGACGGCGGCCCGCAACCGGCGGCAATATGAAGAGGAGCAGAACTGATGCGCGCGCTCACCTGGCACGGCAAGCATGACGTCCGCGTCGAAACGGTCGATGATCCTGAGATCGTCAACCCCCGCGATGCCATCATCAAGATCACGTCGACCGCCATCTGCGGGTCCGACCTTCACCTGTATGACGCCTATATCCCGACATTGCAGAAGGGCGACATATTGGGCCACGAATTCATGGGTGAAGTAGTCGATATCGGGCCCGGTTCGACATTGAAGAAAGGGCAGCGCGTCGTGGTGCCCTTCACCATTTCGTGCGGCAGTTGTTTTCATTGCAGCAAGCATCAATATTCCGCCTGCGACAATGGGCTGCCCGCCGACAATCAGGACATCGCCCAGCCGATCTACGGCCAGCCCATGGCGGGCCTGTTCGGGTACAGCCATATGACCGGCGGCTATGCGGGCGGTCAGGCGGAATATGTGCGCGTACCCTTTTCCGACGTGGGACCGATCGTGATCCCCGATGGAGTGGATGACGACAAGGTGCTGTTCCTGTCCGACATTCTGCCCACCGGCTGGATGGCGGCGGAAAATGCGGAGATCGAGCCGGGCGATACGGTCGCGGTGTGGGGATGCGGGCCGGTGGGCCTGTTCGCGGTCCAGTCCGCCTTCCTGATGGGGGCGGAGCGGGTGATCGCGATCGACCATTTCCCGCGCAGGCTGGAACTGGCGAAACGTTTCGGTGCTGAAACAATTAACTATGAGGAAAGCCGCACCTATGAGGCGCTGATGGAGATGACGGGCGGCATCGGCCCGGACGCCTGCATCGACGCTGTCGGGCTGGAGGCGCATGGTTTCTTCGCCGACAATGTGTGGGACCAGATCAAGGTGTCGACCTTCATGGGCACTGACCGCGCCCATTCCATCCGTCAGGCGATCATCGCCTGCCGCAAGGGCGGCCGCGTGTCCATGCCCGCCGTCTATGGCGGCTTCGTGGACAAGTTCCCGCTGGGCGCCTTCATGGAAAAGGGGCTGACGCTGAAAACCGGCCAGACCCATGTGCAGCATTATATGCCGGGCCTTCTGAACGCGATCATGGAGGACAAGGTGGATACCACCTTCCTGATCAGTCACCGCATGCCTCTGGAGCAGGCGGCCGAAGGATATAAGATGTTCCACGACCAGCAGAATGAAGTGACCAAGATCGTGCTGAAACCCGGCATGGATCAGGCCCCGGCGGCTTGAAAGGAAAGAGGATCATGACTTCAGGAAAACTGGCGATCGTTACCGGCGCGTCGACCGGGATTGGTTTTGAACTGGCCCATGTCGCGGCGAAGGATGGATATGACCTGATGGTCGTCGCGGATGAACCGCTGATCGAGGCCGCCGCCAAGGATTTCAGGCAGCATGGAACGCAGGTGGAGGCGGTGGAGGCCGACCTGTCCACGCTGGAAGGCGTCGACCGGCTGCTGAACGCGGCGGGCGGGCGGCAGATCGACCTGCTGTGCGCCAATGCAGGGCGCGGGGTCGGCCATGCCTTTCTGGAACAGGATGTGGCGGATTGGCGCAAGGTGATCGATACGAATATCACCGGCACGCTCTATCTGTTGCAGAAGGTGCTGCGGCCGATGGTGGCGCGGAACGATGGCAAGGTGCTGATCACCGGATCGATCGCTGGCTTCATCCCCGGCGCGTTCCACGCCGTCTATAATGGCAGCAAGGCCTTCATCGACAGCTTTGCCGACGCCATCCGCAACGAGATAAAGGACAGCGAAGGCGTGACCGTCACCACATTGATGCCCGGCGCGACGGACACGGAATTTTTCGAACGCGCCGACATGCTGGACACCAAGGTCGGGCAGCAGGAAAAGGACGATCCGGCCAAGGTTGCCCAAGACGGCTGGGACGCGCTGATGGCTGGCAAGGCGCACATCATTTCAGGATGGAAGAACAAGGTGCAGGCCGCCGCCGCCCATGTCGCGCCAGCATCCATGCTGGCCGAACAGCACCGGCATATGGCTGAACCGGGATCGGACAAGGAGTAAGCCGGACGGAGCGCGGGTGAGGGGGGGGGAACAGTCCCGTCACTCACCCGTTCCATCAGTTCATGATAAGCGATCCCGCCATTTTCGACCCGCCGCCGGATTCGGTCGCATTCTATACGGAAAGCCTCCAGCATCTGGTCGATTCCGGTATCCCCTTCATGCTTTCGGGCACTTATGCGCTGGGGTGCCATACCGGCATCGTGCGGCCGACCAAGGATCTGGATGTCTTCTGCAAGGCGGGCGACGCGCCGCGCATCCTGGCCTATTTCAAGCATCTGGGGCATGAGGTCGAGTTCGAGGATGAACGCTGGATCGGAAAGGTGTGGCGCGACAAGAACTTCTTCGACGTCATCTACAATATATCCTCGGCCAGCCTGCCGGTCACGGAAGAATGGTTTCGCGATGTCGCCTATGCCAAAGTCTATGGAGTGGATGTTCGGATCACCCCGCCGACAGAGTTCATCCTGTCGAAGATCTTCATACAGGATCGCTACCGCTATGATGGGGCCGATGTCGTCCATGTCATCCTGAAACAGCATGACCGGATCGACTGGCAAAGATTGCTGGATGCGGTGGAACTGCATTGGGAATTGCTGCTGATCCATCTTCTGAACTTCCGCTTCATCTATCCGACGGAGCGGCATTGCGTTCCCCTGTGGCTGTTCGAGGAACTGCTGGGACGGTTGCAGACGCGATCGGAACTGCCGGTGCCCAACATCCGCGTATGCCGGGGAAGATTGCTGAGCCCGCGCGATTATCTGGTGGACATCACCGAATGGGGCTTTGCCGACGTGGTTGGAAAAGGGCTTGAGGAGAGCCATGACCGGAACAAATGACGCGCCGCGCCACAGCGGCCTGACGCTGGCGGCGATCGGCGACCTGCATGTGACCGACACATCCGAGCATCGCTACCGCGCAATGTTCGAGGAGATTTCGCAACAGGCCGACATATTGGCGCTGTGCGGCGATCTCACCAATTTCGGCAAAACGCGCGAGGCGGAGATATTGGCGGAGGACCTGCACGCATGCAGCATCCCCACGGTCGCCGTGCTGGGCAATCACGATTATGAATGCGGCCAGCCCGAAGAGGTCGCGCGCATCCTGCATGGCGCTGGCGTCACCGTGCTGGACGATCAGGCGGTGGAGATAAAGGGCATCGGCTTTGCGGGCGTGAAGGGTTTTGTCGGCGGCTTTGGCCGGGGCGAACTGGGCGCGTTTGGTGAAAAGGCCATCAAGGGATTTGTCGAAGAGTCGATCAATGAGGCGCGCAAGCTGGAAAATGCGCTGCGGTCGCTGCGTACCGACAAATGCGTGGCTGTGCTGCATTATTCGCCCGTGCCCGACACCGTTCAGGGGGAGCCGCCCGAAATCTTTCCTTTTCTGGGATCTTCGCGTCTGGCCGAAGCGATCGACCGTTTCGACAATGTGCGCTTCGCCGTGCATGGCCATGCGCACAGGGGCGCTTTCGAAGGAAAAACGCCGCGCGGCATTCCCGTTTACAATTGCGCGCAATTCGTCGTTTCGGAGCGTTTTGAGCGGCCCTATGCCCTGATCGCGCTCTGACGCGCCCCACTCTCTCCATTTCGGTGGAGATTGACCCCTGTCGCGATGCTTTCCGCCATAAACCTCACCGTTGCGGTTACAGTTCGGGATGAATCGCAAGGGGATTGGCCTACGCCTGCTGCTTCAGGGACGTGATATGCAGGGGGCAGGGTCAAGGCATGCGATGGGGGCGAATGTGGGACTGGCTGAGCATGGCGGCGGCGGCTTGCCTGCTGTCCGCTGCTCCGGCCGCCGGGGCGCAGATCGCCAATCCGGGAACCGGCGCTGCGAGCGCGCCAGCGATTGACCGGGAGCGGGCCGATCGCGTCGAGCCCGGCATTCCGTCAGCGCCGCCCGCCACGCCGCGCCCGCCCGCGCCGTCCGTCAACCTTTCACCCGGTGCGGAGCCCGCAGCCAGCGTCCGTCTGGCGCGCGTCATATATATGGGCGCGTCGCTGCCCGCTGCGGGACTGGACAAGGCGGTCGCGCCCTTCACGGGGCGGCCGTTGACGCGGGAGACGTTGCAGGAGGTGGCAGGCGCGGTCAGCGCGGCCTATGCGCGCAGCGACATCGCCTTTTATGCCGTGTCTATCCCCGCGCAAATTCCCGCCGCTGGCCAGTTGATCGTGCGGGTGGTGGAAGGACGGGTGACGGACTATCGCCTCGCGGGCCTGTCGCCCAGCATGCCGGTCAGGCTGATCGACGCGCATATGAAGCGGGTGATGGCGGGCGCGCCGCTGCGCAAGTCGGTGCTGGAGCGCGCGTTGTCGCTGATGCGCGATATTCCGGGGCAGACGGTCGACGCGCGCGTGCGGCAGGGGGTGAAGGCTGGCGACCTGATCATCGACCTGATCGTCAAGCGCAAGCAGTTGCAGATCGGCGTGATGATCGACAATAGCGGCGTCAGCAATGTGGTGGACGGCGTGCAGGCGCAGCTTTCCGTGACCGCCAATGGCGTGCTGCGCGAAGGGGACAGCACGCGCGTCGCGGGATATCTGCCCTTCTATCCTGAACGCTATCAGCTTTATTCGTTGAGCCACAGCACGCCCATCGGCACCAACGGAATGACCCTGTCGGCCAATGCGGCGCATGTGAAATCGCGCCAGCGCGACGGCATGATAGAGGGGGAAGCGACGCTGGCGGGGATCGCGATCAGCCACCCGCTCATCCGGTCGAACAAGAGCAACCTGACGGTCAATGCTTCCATCGATGGCGTTGACAGCAGCAACTATTATCTGGACGTGCGCTTTGGCGATTATAAGTCGCGCGCGGTGAGGCTGGGCGCGTCCTGGTCCAATGCCGATGGGACCAGCGGAGAGGCCGCTTCCGCCGTGGTCAGCCAAGGCGTGGGGATTTTGGGCGCGAAGGCGTTTGCGGGATTTTCCGAGGTCGGCTTTACAAAGGCGAACATGCAGGCGGTTGCCGTGCGCAGCCTGTCGAAGCGGCTGTCCGTCAAGATTTCGGTGAAGGGCCAATATAGCCGCGACAGGCTGCCCGTGACGGAGCGTTTCGCTCTGGGCGGCAGGGGCGCGGGCATGGCGTTCCGCCTTGGCGTGCGCACGGCTGAGCAAGCCGCTGCCGCATCGGCGGAGGTGAGCTGGACATTGCCGCCCAAGACCGTGCCTTTCAAGGAGGCTGCCTTGTTCGCCTATGCCGATGGCGCGGTCGCTCATGCCGTCGCGCGGCCCTTCTACCGCCTTGCCGCGGAGGATTATTCGCTGGCGTCGGCCGGTGGCGGGGTGCGGGTGGCGCTGGGCGGCAAATGGCGGGCGAGCGCCGAAGTGGCGGTGCCGGTGAAGCGTCCCGATCGCGCCCATAGCGGCCGGGCGCAATTCTTCTTTGGATTGGGGCGCGCCTTCTGACGAGCGCGATCTTGCGTGTGCGCAAATGGATTCCCGCTGCGCCGCCGATGGACGGCGCTGCGCGTGCTTGAGCGGGAAGTCCGTTCGGAGGTTGAGAGGAGACAGCCATGAACAATGTGTGGGAGGTCTGGCCGTCCGCGCTGACCCCGGCCGAATGCGACGCCATCATCAAGCGCGCGTCGGCTTACACGGATCAGGCGGCGACCGTCGGTTTCGATCAAAGCAGCCGCAGCGATGCGCACTATCGTTCGTCGCTCATCCGCTGGCTGGACCCGCATCGCGAGAAGGATATCGTCCAGAGGCTGATGCAATTTGTCGACGCATCCAACCGGACGAATTTCGGCATCGACATCGTTGCGCCCTATGAGGTGCAGTTCACCGAATATCATGGCGACCAGCATGGCAAATATGATTGGCACCATGATGTCTGGCTGGAATCCTCGCGGCCGTTCGACCGGAAGCTGTCGGTGGTGGTGCAGCTTTCCGAACCGGGCGATTATGAGGGCGGCGCGTTCGAATTTTATCAGGTGCAGCAGCCCGGCATGACCTTCGCGCCGCGCGGGAGCCTGCTGATCTTCCCCTCCTTCCTCCAGCATCGAGTGCTGCCTGTTACGAGCGGGGTGCGGCGGAGCCTGGTGACATGGGTCGAAGGTCCCCGCTGGCGATAGAGATATAACCGTTATGGAGCAAAGCCTGATCTGGGCGATTTCGCTCCGGTTGCGTATGAAGCGCCCGGATCGGTCGGGGTTCCCACGATATATGCCTGTGACTGCGGGTCTGCCGAGGCCGTTATGGAGCTTTGCGTGTTCTGACGCGGGCGTTGCGCAGGGCGTTTCCGCTGCCGCGCACGGTCCTGAACGGATGTAACCAGATCGGCCTTTTATGAACGAGCGGGAAGGGATTGCCGTGCTTAGCCTGTGCGCATTGCGAGACGTTCGCGATGCAACAGGGAGATTATTCCATGTCCTTTGTGGGGCCGATTCACTCCGTCCGGCGCACCCTTTTATGCGCCACGGCGATACCTCTTTTCCTCCTGAGCGCCTGCGCTGACGGTGTCGGGTTCGACATCGGCGCGGGCGGCGGGAAAAATCCGTCTGGTCCGTCCGGTCCTTCCGGCCCGACAAGTCCCGGAGGACCCACTGGTCCCACCGGCCCGGCTGGTCCAAACGGTCCCGATGGTCCGGGCGGTCCCACTGGCCCTGGCGGACCCGCTGGTCCTGGCGGCCCGTCCGGCCCGGATGGCCCGAGCGGACCGAGTGGCCCTGCTGGACCCGGAGGCCCTGCCGGGCCCGGTGGTCCGACCGGCCCCACCGGTCCCACGGGCCCCGGCGGTCCTACTGGTCCGGGTGGTCCTACCGGGCCGGGTGGGCCGACTGGTCCCGGCGGGCCGGGGAATCCCGCTGGTCCAACCCTCAATGGTCCATTGATCGGAGCGAATCTGGGCAATCAGGTCATTTCGGGACCGAGCGGGACGGATACGGTGATCGGCGTCAATATCCTGCCGGGCCAGACGCCAGCGGCCGGGACGGTCGCCACCGTCGATCTGCTGACGGGCGACGGCACTGTGGTGCAGGTCGCGCTGCCCACGACGCCCGGCGCGGTTCAGCAGGGGCTGGCGCCCGTCGGCACGCTCACCGGAGCGCTGCTGGGAAGCGAGGTTGGCGGAGCCGTGACGCAGATCACGAACGGCGTTTCGCCGGTCGTGGCGGCCGTTACCTCGACCGCCGACCAGGTGACGGGGCCGCTGCTGGAAGCCGTAAACGGCGCCTTGTCCCCAGTCCTGTCCCCGCTGGTGGGAGAGAATGGCGCGCTGGCGCCTGTCACCGGCCTTGTCGAGGGCGTCGTGGGCGGCCTCACCGGATCGCTCCAGGGGGGAGGAGCGGCCGGATCGGCGCTGACGGGCCCGTTGGTCGCCACCAATATCGGCGGCAATGTGCTGAGCGGCGGATCGTCCACTGACAGCGTGGTCGGCGTCAACCTGCTGCCGTCCGCAGCGCAGCCGGTGCAAGGCCAACTGCTGACCGCCGATGTGCTGACGTCCAGCGCCATCGTCGATGTCACCGTGCCGACGACTGCGGCGGGGGTGGAAGCGGGCCTTGCGCCCGTGGGCAACCTGGCCGGAGCGCTTCTGGGACCGCAAGCCGGGAGCGCGGTCGATCAGGTGTCGGCGGCCGTCGCGCCAGTCGTCGCCACGGCCACGGCGGTGGTGGACAGCGTGGTTTCGCCCGTGCTGGACGCGGTCAATGGCCTGGCCCCGGCGCTGCCCGGAGGAGCGAGCGG
>NZ_ATHO01000033.1 GCF_000445065.1 Sphingobium quisquiliarum P25
CGAATCGCCGCTGGCGCCCGTCACGGGCGTGCTCAAGCCGGTGCTGAGCCCCGAAGGCCCAGTGGGCGGCGTGCTCGCGCCAGTGACCGGCGTGGTGGGCGGCCTGCTGGCACCGATCACCGGAGGAGCAGGCGGCGGCGGGAGCAGCCCGGCTGCGCCGGTAACCGGCCTTCTCGGCGGCTTGCTGGGCAAGTGACGAGGGCGCGCGCGGCCTTGCCCCACAGGATCGCGCGCGTTTTCCAAGCCTCCATGCCCTTGCGAGGCCAAAGGGCGGAGGCGGGGCGAGGGGGCGGCTGGTGCCGCCTCCTCAAACCCTTCTTCATGCGCGCGGGACGGCGCGCCAATATCATCAGGAAAGGTATAGCCTTGCAGACCGCGACGGCACATCGGACCGGCCAGCTGATGGTCATCAGCCTCAACAATTATCTTGCCGTCGAGGCCGCCTATGGCGCGGAGGCCGCGCGCAACGCGATGGAGCATCTGCGGCGGACGGCGGAACGGCATTTCGGACGCGCCACGCTGCGCAGCGTCCACCGGCATGAGATGCAATTGCTGGTGAGCCACGCGCCGCTGCGATGCCTGCCCGGCAGATCGGCGGCGGAAACGCTCTGTTCCGTGCTGATGGAGCAGCCATATCGATGGGGCGACGAAGAGATATTATTGTTCGTGTCGGCAGCAAGCGCGGCGGTCAGCGCGATGGAGGACCCGCTGGACGACAGTCTGGCGGAGGCGCGAGGGCGGCTGGCCTTGTCCTGCCTTCAAGGCGCGCAGATCTTCAGCCGTTCGCACGAGGCGGTGGCGCAGTATCGCAAGGATATGGCGGCCGCCGCCGGATTGATGCGGCTGGTGCGGCGCGGCGCGGCCTTCTTCACCTGGCGTCCGGTTGCGCAGCCTGACGACCCCGGCCTTATCCTCTATTATGAAGCGATGCTGCGCCGGGTCGGCCACATGGGTGAGCAGATCGATTGCGCGGACGGCTATGCCGCGCTGGACCGGCTGGGCATGGCCTATCTGCTCGACCGGCGGATGCTGTCGGATGTGATCGATGAACTGGAAGGCGACCCCGCGGCCTGCCTGAACGTCGCCATTTCCAGCCAGAGCCTGTCGCTGAACCTGCTGGGCGAGGAGACGGGGTGGAATGACATGATTGAGCGGCTGAAGCGCGATCCCGGCCTTGCCCGCAGGCTGGTGATCGAGATTGCCGACAATGGCGGCATGCCCCATTTTCGCGATGCCGTCGCGTTCGTGCGCGGCCTGCGCGAACTCGGCGTGCGCATCGCCATCGGCCGGTTCGGGTCGGGCCATGCATCCATCGGTCAGTTGATGGCGCTGTCACCCGATGCGATAAAGATCGACAGCGCGTTCATGCACACCGCCTATCAGTCCGGCCGCAACCGCGCGCGCGTCAGTCACCTGATCGGCCTGGCACGGACCATGAGTCCCATTGTTATACTGGACGGGGTGGAATCGCCCTGGCACCTGCACATCGCCAGAGAGGAAGAGGCCCAATGGGTCGCCGGATCGCATCTGGGCAGACCCAGCCTGCGGCGCGGATGGCTGAACGCCGGTTATAGCGCCACGGTCGCGTCGCTGACGGCGTTCAACAGCGCATTTCAGGCGGCGGACTCGCGGGGACAGCGCCTGCCGAACTGACGATGTTGCGTGCTCGCAAGAGGCCCTTTTGCGTGTTTGCACCGAAGCGAACCTAGTTGCTGGCGCGCCGGTCCGCCTGAGCCGCTATGCAGCAGCGGTTGGACATTGATCAGGGACTGATGATGGCAAGCTTCATCCGCGAAATCTTGACCACCCTTTCCCATGAGCCAGCGCGGCCGGAGCGGGGCGAGCAGGACGCGCTGACCCGGCTGGACGAGCGGCTGACCAGCTTTGCCGAAAGCAGGGTTCAGGGCGCAGCGCCCCTGCTGATCCGCGCCGCCGACTGCGCGGTATGGGACGGCAATCCCCGCGATCAGCCGGGACTTACCGCTGAAAGCTGCCGCTCCCTGATCGAGTCCATCGCGGCGGAGGGAGGAAACCGGATTCCTGCGCTGGTGCGCCTGAACCCGCCCGACGCGGAACTGCCCTACCAGTTGCTGGTCGGCAGCAGGCGGCGGTTCGCGATCGACTGGCTCAACCATAATGGACGGCCGGAACTGCGCCTTAGCGCGCTGATCGTCGACATGCCCGATGAGGAGGCGTTCCGGCTGGCCGACATTGAAAATCGCGAGCGGGCCGATATTTGCGACCTGGACCGCGCCCGCAGCTATCAGGCGGCGGTCGATCGATTCTATGGCGGCGTCCAGTCACGCATGGCCGAAGCGCTCAGCCTGTCCAACAGCCAATTGAGCCGCTTGCTCGCGCTGGCGCAATTGCCAGCTGAGGTGATCGATGCCTTCGCCACGCGCGCTGAATTGAAGGTGCGCTATTCGGAACTGCTGACCCCCTTGCTGCGGCGGCCGGAGCAGCGGGCGGACATGATTGCCGAGGCGCGGAAGATCGGTGCCGAACAACAGGCGCTCGCGGCGCAGGACAAGAGCATGATCCCGTCAGCGGCCGTGCTGGCGCGGTTGCGCGATGCCGCCGCACCGCGCCGCGAGCAACGTGGCGATGTGCCGATAGTGATCAATGGCGAGCAGATCGGGCGGGTGAAGACCGGCAAGGGCGGTTTGACGGTCGACCTTAACATCGCCGGCGAAGCCGATCTGGACCATGTGCTGGGCCAGGTGCGCGCGGCGGTGCTGGCGGCGCGCCCGGCCTGAACTGCCGCGCATTGCGTATGCGCGATCCCCTCAATAGCTGCCGTTCGTCACCAGAACGGTGGCGTCGATGCTGGTCGATGGCATCGGGATGAAGGCGGCATAGCGCAGCAGCGCCGATCCGCTCATGTCATAGCGGACGCGCACCCTGAACATGCCGGTTCCATCAGCGGCGGCCTCTATTCGCGGCGCGCTGCCCGATGAGAGCAGCGAGCCATAGCCGTCGATCACCGTCTGCGCCCTTTCGCGGGCGAGGGTCGTGCGTTCGGCAGTTGACAGACCCGCCATCGCCGCCCGCGCGCCTTCGGCGGCGGCGTGGCGGACGCCCATCAGCGCGGAAAACCAGAAGGCATAGATGATGATCGCGAAGACGAGCATCAGCAGCGCGGGAGCGACGAGGGCGAACTCCAGCGCTGCCATGCCCTTTTCGCAGGCAAGCATAGGGCGCGAGCGCATGCCGGCGATCAATTCACTTCATTGAACAGGGCGGTGAATGCGCGGGTGAGTTCCGTATCGAAGGTGTCGCCCACCGCCGCGATGGCGGCGACGACGACAGCGCCAAGCACCGCATATTCAACGGCGGTAAGGCCTCTTTGGTCATTCTTCAGACGATTGATGAAGTTCCGGGCTTTGGTGATCATGGTCATTTCCTTATTCCTCCCGTTGAAGGTTTGGCGGCGCGGGGGAGGGACAAGCCGCGCCGCCAAGCTCGCTAGACGAGTACGGGCACACCGCAGCGCGCGCCCGTGACCCACAGGGTCGCATGACCAAGCTGGATGCCGAGCGCCCTGAGCAGATTGTCGAGCAGCGGGTCGGCGGTGGTGCCGACAAGCCCCGTAAGCGGCGCGGTGATCGCGGCGATCAGTGCCGAGCGGGTGCCTGACACGCTGCACAGCGGCGGGATGCAGAGGTTCAGGACGGTCACCTGAAGCCCGTTCGACGCGGTAAGGCTGCTGGTCAGCGAGGCGATGAGCGTGCCGAGTTGCGATCCATTGCCGATGCTGGCCGATATGCCCGGCATGCCGGGTTTGCCGATGGTGCCCTGGCCGCCGGGGCCGAAGGTCAAGGTGCCGCTATTTCCCATCACTGGCTGGGCCACGGCGCGCACATCGGCGTTGATGAGGCCGAGCACCGTCAGGATGCGCGCCGGAGCAATGTCATCGGCGGAGAGAGGGGGCATGGGCTTGCTCATCGCATTGGCGGGCGGGCGGCCGATATAGGCGTTGACCAGCCCGGAACTGGCGAGAAGGCTGACCCGCGTGTCGCGCGCCTGTTCGGCCGTGTCTGGGCAGTCGATCGCGCTGATGTCCGCGCGCGCGGCGGCTATGTCGATCAGCACGGAAACCGGCTCCACCCCGATGCCGAGGATGGACAGGTTCAGCCCCAGGTCCAGCTTCAGCCGGAGGGCGGAGGTGCCGACGCTGGTTTCCCCCGCTGGGCCGAAGGAGAAGCGCGGGCGATCCATGGGGCCGGTCGCGACGGCGGCGATGCTGACGGTGGTGCCGGAAACCACGCGGCTGAGCGCGTCGGATGCGTCGATCGCCCCGCCGCCCGATTGAACGGCGAATGTCAGAAGCTGATAGGCGTTCATCCCGGCGCGCAGGGCGGGCCTGTCGCCTGCTTCGCCCACCGGCATGTCCTTCCACACGCCAAGGCCGAACAGGCCGGAGAGCGGCACGGGATAGCCGCCGCCAATCTGCCCCGCCACCAGCGTCAGCGCCGCCGCCGTCGCGGGATCATCCGCCGCGCTTGCCGCCGCGAGCAGCAGGTCGCGAAGCCCGGCGGTGCGCGCGGTCAGATCCGAATAGGTGCCGGTTTCACCTACGCGCTCCGCCAGTGCGTCGAAGAAGCGGCCTGCGTCGATGTTGCTGCTCATCAGCGCTTCGACATCCGCCGTGCTGAGCCTGAGCTTGATGCCCAGCAGCGCGCCGAGCAGGTCGTTTACGCTGTTCACCAGCGAATTGGTGACGGTGAGGATGCCGGACGAGATGCCGATGCCAGCCTCGTCTATGCGGGCGGCGGTTGCGGTGGCGGCCAGCGCGGGAATGGGGTTGGCGCTGCCCAGGACGCGCGTGAGGAACTGGCGGCTGGGCTTTCCAGTCCGCACGCGCACGGCATTGGCGCGGCCGTTGCCGGGGCAGCGGGTGAAGCCCGGATCGAAACGCTGAGCGGAGGGAAGGGCGGCGTCCGGGCAATATTGCCCAAGCTCGACCGACTGGAGGATCGCGGGATTATAGCCGTTGCGGCTGAGCGCGTCGCGGGCGCGGGCGGTGGCCCGCGCAGGGTTCATCGCGGCGGCGAGCGCGGCAGCCTCTGTCGCGACGCGCAATTCGCGATTGGCGGTATAATAGAGCCCGGCATCCAGCGCGAAGCCCGCCGCGCCGACGAGCGAAGCACCCAGCGCGGCAATCATCGGCGCAACCGCGCCGCGCCGGTCACGCCAGAGCGCGGGACGGCGGATGGCGGTCATCGGCCATCCCGATCGGCGCTGGCGGGCCGGGGCGGGCGCTCGCCGATCGACTGGAGATAGCGTTGGCGGACGGCCTCCGCCTCTTCGGCCGACAGCCCGGCGGTGTCGCCTTCGCGCGGGGGAGAGCGTAGCTGCCATTCGATGACGCGGCGAGCCTGGTCAGCGGCGGGAGCGACGGGAACGGCGGCGGCAAGGAGCAGGGAAAACATCGGCTTATTTCCTGATGATGCGGGCGGCTTCGGCGGCGAGATGGCGGCGCAGGCTTTCCTGCTCGCCGCCGTCGCGGATCTGGCGGAGGATGGCGTCCGCTTCGGCGCGCTGGCCGCTGACGGTGAGCGCCAGCAGCAGGTTGTTGCGGATGGCCCGGTCGGCAGGCGCAAGGTCGAGCGCGCCGCGCAGCGCCTCGA
>NZ_ATHO01000034.1 GCF_000445065.1 Sphingobium quisquiliarum P25
GGCGGGCGCCGTGGCCGGGCGGGTGATCGGGAAGAGCGAGGGTACAAATTCGACCTGTGACCGGATTTTGGCGCGTAATCCGTAAGGAGGAAGGGTCAGTCTTCTCTTGAGAGGGAAGGCCCTTCGACAGGCTCAGGGGTGGGCTTCGACAGGCTCAGCCCGAACGGCTGTGGGTGGCTCAGGCCGAACGGGTGTGGGGTGGTTCAGCCGGAACGGCTGTGGGGTGGTTCAGCCCTGACGGGCATGGGGGATCCAGCCCAGACCATGTTCAGCCCGGTCGGGCTTATTATCTAAAGCCGGGCGGTTGAATGCCGCTGGTTCTTGATCCTCTCCCCTTCCGAGCGGGAGGGGATTTTTTGTGCGGGGTGCTTTCATGAAGTTTTTCGGGACGAAGGCGGCGCGGGCTTCCGCGCGGCCGGTGCTGGCGCGCGCCTGGGGTTCGGGTGCGGTGGCGCTGGGGGAATGGCCAGCCTCCTATGAGGCGCAGCTACGGTCGGGCGTGATCGGCAATCCGGTGGCGCAGCGCGCGTTGCGGCTGGTGTCGGAAGGGGCGGGCGCGACGGCGCTGACGGCAAGCGGCGTCGAGCCGGAGGAGGGCGCGCGGGCGCTTTCGCTGGTGACGCGCTGTTCAAGCGGACAGGCGCTGGTGGAGGTGCTGGCGAGCCATTTGCTGCTGCACGGCAATGGCTATGTCCAGATATTGGCGGGCGCGGACGGCAGGCCCGCCGAACTTTACGCGCTGCGGCCAGAACGGGTGAGCGTGGAGGCGGACGCGCGCGGATGGCCCGCCGCCTATCTCTATCGCGTGGGCGACAGTGTGACGCGCCTGCTGCCGGAAGACGCGGCGGGGCGGACGAGCATCATCCACTTGAAGGCGCTCAATCCGCTGGACGATCATTATGGGCTGGGCTGCGCGGGCGCGGCGGCCGGGGCGGTCGCCATCCACAATGCGGCGACGGTGTGGAACAAGGCGCTGTTGGACAATGCGGCGCGGCCGTCGGGCGCGATGGTCTATGATCCGGGCGACGGGTCGGTGATGAGCCCGGAGCAGTTCGAGCGGGTGAAGCGCGAGATGGAGGTGGCCTTTTCCGGCGCGGCCAATGCGGGACGGCCGATGCTGCTGGAAGGCGGGCTGGATTGGAAGGCGATGAGCCTGACCCCTGCCGAGATGGATTTCGTGGGGCTGAAAGCGGCGGCGGCGCGGGAGATCGCGCTGGCGTTCGGCGTGCCGCCGATGCTGATGGGCCTGCCGGGCGACAATAGCTATGCCAATTATCGCGAGGCGAACAAGGCGCTGTGGCGGCAGACGATCCTGCCGCTGCTGAACAAGATTTGCGGGGGACTGGCGCAGGGGCTGGGTAGCTGGTGGCCGGGGTTGAGTTTGACGCCCGATCTGGATGCCGTGCCCGCGCTGTCGGAGGAGCGGACGGCCTTATGGGACCGGGTGGCCGGGGCGGATTTCCTGTCGGCGGAAGAGAAGAAGGCGATGTTGGGGATGTGAGGTTCGCGCAGAGGCGCAGAGGGCGCGGAGGGTTTTTGGGGCTGCCTTTGGCGGCCTTTTTTGTCTCTGCGCCGCGTGAATGAGTGGAGTGGGGCCGATGAAATATGATGGCGAGATGCTGGCGCGGCTGGTGGCGCAGGCCGAAGGCGTGCCGGGGCAGATGGACATGGTGATGGTCCGCGCCCTGATCGAGGAGGCGAGCGAGCTTGGCGCGGGGCGGGCGCTGGAGCGGCTGGGGCTGGCGGATCGGGGAGCGGAAGGGGATGTGCGGGAATTGCGCGAACTGCTGTCCGCCTGGCGCGACGCGAAGAAGGCGGCGCGGGGCGCTGTCGTGGGATGGGCGGTGCGGATCGTGATGGCGCTGGTGCTGCTGGGCGTGGCGGTGAAGGCGGGGCTGCTGGGGATGATCCGGGCATGAGCGGAGGGGCGCCCGATGTTGATTTGCGCTTTGCCGGATATGCGGCGGTGTTCGACCGGGTGGACCGGGGCGGGGATGTGGTGCGGGCGGGCGCTTTTGCGGGCGTTTCTGCTGGCGTGCCGCTGCTGTGGCAGCATCGGCCGGGCGAGGCGATCGGCACGGTCGAGCGGATCGAGGAGGATGCGCGCGGGCTGCGGGTGATCGGGCGGGTGTCGGGGCGCACCGCCGCCGGGCGGGAAGCGGCGCAGGCGTTGCGCGACAGGGCGGTGGACGGGCTGTCCTTTGGCTATCGCGTGCGGGAGGCGCGCGGGGCGGCCCCGCGCGAATTGCTGGCGCTGGAAGTGGTGGAGGTGAGCGTGGTGACGCATCCGATGCAGCCGCTGGCGCGGGTGATTGCGGTGGAGTGATGCCTTAACTTCCTGGCTTTACTCCTGTCCGGCGATTGGAGGCGTGATCATGAGTGGCGGCAAGCGTGTACTTAAATATGGCTGTTTAACTTTTTTTGTTTCGCTGCTTGTCCTTCCGCTGGGTTTCTGTGGCTATCTAAGCTGGCGAGGTCCGCGTGGGGCATTGCCGAAGGAAATAGAATGGTCTGACGTTCTGGCGTTCGGTTCAACCTTCGGCTTACGCGAGGGATGTTCGTTCGGAGCTTACCGGATTTCCGACAAAGCGCGGTACTCGCTTTTGTGGGGAGGCAAGTTGCCCGCTGAATGGCGGCAGACCCCCATCACCATTCGGGACGGCCAGTATGCGGACCTCGGGCCGGATGGAAGCGAGATCACGCTTTACGCGCTTCACGCGACGGATTGCGCGTCGGCGAAGGCAAGGCGTTATCGCCTCGTGGAGGCTTACGAACATGCGCTCGGCAAGCCTGGTAGCTGGGTTAAGATCATCAATCATGGAGAAGCGATGGTCGTGGTGTCCCCGCAGCTAGGATTGGCTTGGTTCCTCAACTTTGGCTGAGGGTTAGATCAAGACCGTATCTGCCCTTCTTTTGAAGATGGCGACGATTTTTGATTTTTCGGGCGGTCCGGCTGGGCCGCCTTTTTTGTGGGAGTGACGGATGACGGATCAGTTGGAAGCGAGCTTTGAAGCGGTGGCGCAGGGGGAGCGGATCGAGGCGATGGAGGGGGAGATCGCGGCGCTGAAAGGGGCGTTGCTGGCGCAGCAGCGTCCGGCGCTGGACGGGGTGAAGGGTGGCGCCGTTGATCCGCATCGGGCGGCCTTCGTCGATCGCTATCTGCGCCAGGGCATGGAAGCGGGCGTTGAGCTCAAGAGCTTTTCGGGCACGAGCAATGCGGCGGGCGGCTATGCGGTGCCGCGCGAGATCGATCAGATCATCGACGGCACGTTGAAGGCCATCTCGCCGATCCGTTCGATCGCCAATGTGGTGCGCACGGGAACCGCCGGTTACCGCAAGCTGGTGACGTCGGGCGGCATCGTGTCGGGCTGGGCGAGCGAGACGGGTGCGCGGGCGGAGACGGCGACGCCCAGCTTCAACGAGATCGTCCCGCCATCGGGCGAGCTGTACGCCAATCCGGCGGCCAGTCAGGCGATGCTGGACGATGTGCAGTTCGATGTGGAAGGATGGCTGGCAGGCGAGATCGCCCGCGAGTTCGCGGCGGCCGAGGGCGCGGCGTTCGTCAACGGCAATGGCACGAACAAGCCCAAGGGCTTCCTGACCTATGCCGCGACCAACGAGGCGGACGGGGTGCGCGCGTTCGGATCGCTGCAATATGTGGCGTCGGGCGCGGCGGCGGGTTTTGCGGCGGTGAGCCCGCAGGACAAGCTGATCGACCTGGTGCAGAGCCTGCGCGCGCCCTATCGTCAGGGGGCGTGCTTCGTGATGAACTCCGCGACGCTGAGCGCCATCCGCAAGATGAAGACGAGCGATGGCGTGTTCATCTGGCAGCCGTCGCTGGCCGCTGGACAGCCTGCGACGCTGCTGGGCTATCCGGTGGTGGAAGCCGAGGACATGCCCGATATCGCGGCGGGCAGCCTGTCGATCGCCTTCGGCAACTTCAGGGCGGGCTATGTGATCTCGGAGCGGAGCGAGACCAGCATCCTGCGCGACCCGTTCAGCAACAAGCCGTTCGTGCACTTCTATGCCGTGAAGCGCATCGGCGGCGCGGTCGCCAATTCCGAGGCGATCAAGCTGATGAAGTTCGCCGCTTCCTGAGGCCGTCAGGTGCGACTTGCCCGGCGAAGCTGTTGCCGGGCGCTTTTGGGGGCGTCTTTGCGGACGCCCCCTTTTTTCCTCTGGAGGGGCGATGGTGCTGGTGCGGGAAGAGGCGGGGGCGCCGGGCGCGCCCCTCGCCGAATTGAAGGAATATCTGCGGATCACGGGGGAGCGCGAGGATGGGTTGCTGCACGCGCTGCTGCTGGGCGCGACAGGGCTGTGCGAGCAGTTCACCGGCCAGTGGCTGATGATCGGCGGCGCGCGGGAGACGGTGCGGGCGGACGGAAGCTGGCAGCGGCTGGCGGCGCGGCCGGTGGTCGCGGTGCTGGGGGTCGAGGCGGTGGGGCCGGATGGCGTGGGTGAGGCGCTGCCGGTGGATCGCTATGCGGTGGACATCGACGCGGCGGGCGATGGATGGGTGCGGGCTGCTCCGCTGGGCGGACGGCGGGTGCTGGCGGTGCGTTACCGCGCCGGGCTGGCAGCGGAGCCGGAGGGTCTGCCCGATCCGATCAGGCAGGGGATCGTGCGGCTGGCGGCCGAGCATTTCGCGGCGC
>NZ_ATHO01000035.1 GCF_000445065.1 Sphingobium quisquiliarum P25
GGCGGCGGCGCGACCACGGTGGTGCGGCTTTGCGCCTCGGCCTTATATTTGTTGAACGCTTCCTCCAGTTGCCGGATCTTGAAGCTGTTCTCCTCCACCTGTCCGGTCATCGACGCCAGTTGCGATTCCAGGGCCGATACGCGCGCGGTCAGGTCAGCCACCGGCGATGAGGATGGCGAGCCGGATGGAACGACAGGCTTGGCCGGAGGCGTGATTTCCGCCTGCAACGGAGCGCCGCCCGGAAACACCTTTCTCTGGACGGCGCGCATTTCCTTTTCCAGCCGGTCGACCCGCACGTCCAGTTCCACCTTTTGCGCAAGGGCGGACGGCGCAAGCGCGACCCAGGCCGGCCCTCCCATCAGCAGGGCCGTGGCCGTTAAGAGAAGGTAACGCATCTTTATCCCCCGACTAACTTTCGCCTTAACCATAAAGCGATATTCGCCGCCGTAAAGCGCGACATACCGGCGTCACGAATGACCGCCCTTCCTTATACTTCAGTCGGTAGCGGGGGCA
>NZ_ATHO01000036.1 GCF_000445065.1 Sphingobium quisquiliarum P25
CATGATCCGCAACATGACCGCCGATCCGGGCCGCCACCCCCTTGTCGCAACGCCCGCCGAACTGGTCGGCAAGGTCGCCACCCGCGCCATCCCTTCGGGAGCTCCCATCCCTCGCGACGCCATCGGCGGGGAATCCAAGCTCGCCATCCGCGTTCCGGTCGGCATGCGCGCGGTCAGCATCGACACGACCGCAGAGATCGCCGTCGCAGGGCTGGTGAGGCCAGGGGACCGTGTCGACGTACAGGTCGTCTATCCCGGCGCCGATGCGATCAGCGGCGCGCGCGGCGCGGGGCGCAGCCGGGCCCAGACGCTGCTTCAGATGGTTCAGGTTCTGGCGGTCGGCGAAACCGTCGTCGGGACGCAGCCTGCCAGCAGCAGCGATCCTTCCACGCCCCCGCCCCCGGCGCGGACGGTCACCCTCGCCTTGTCGCCCGATCAGGTGTCCACCCTTTCACTCGCCAAGAGCACGGGCGCGCTCACCCTTTCGCTGCGCAATCCGGTGGACAAGGCGCAGACCGCGACCGCCGACGCGACATCGCGCGCGCCTGACCCTGCTCCGCAAACAATCGTCGCGGCACCCGTGCGCAAGGTGTCCGCGCCGCCCGTCCGCCGCCCTTCCCACGCCATCCAGCTCGTCGTCGGCGACCGCCATGAAACCATCTATTCCGGGGGAGAAGCGCGTTGATCAGGACATTGGCCGCCGCCCTCCTGCTGGCCGCCTCGACAGGGTCGGCCACTGCGCAGGACGCTATCCTCCCGCTACAGGGAAAGCGCACCATGACCTTCCCCCAGCCGATCGGCCGCGTGGAAGTGGATCAGGACGACATCATCTCCGTCACCGCGCCCAGCGCGCGGTCCTTGCGCCTGACCGGCATCGGCGCAGGTTCCGCCACCCTCAGCGTCTATGGCGTGAACGGCGCGCTGATGACGGAAACGCAGGTCAAGGTCGGCCGCGCCTCATCAGCCTCTGCTGGCACCGAAGAAGGGCGCCTGACCAGCGCCGATCGGGTCGTCGCTGGCGAGCAGGTGGTGGCGGTCGATGTGCAATTCGCCGCCATCTCCACCTCCACGCTCCAGGCGCTGGGCTTCAACTTCGCCAAGCTCAGCGGCGATTTGCAGGGAGCGGTCGTCTCGCCCAGCACGCTCAACAGCTTCAAATTCGCGCCGGGCGGCTCGTCCATCGACGCCAGCGCGCCGATCCAGAACGCGTTCAACCTGTTCCTCTCCTCCCCCAATCGCGGGATCAACGCGGTGCTGAGCGCCCTGTCCTCGAACGGCCTGTCGGAACTGCTCGCGCAACCGACCTTGCTCGTCCGGTCGGGCGAGCAGGCGAGCTTCCTCGCTGGCGGAGAGATACCCGTGCCGGTGCCGCAGGCGTCCGCCGGGTCGGGCAGCGCCATTTCCATCCAATATAAGGAATTTGGCGTGCGCCTCTCCGTCACTCCCTTCGTGCTGTCCAAGGACAATATCGTTCTCAAGATCGCGCCGGAGGTCAGCGAGCTTGACTATGTCAATGGCGTGCAGTTGCAGGGCTATGTCGTGCCGGGCCTGCGCCGCCGGTCCGCCGAAACGACGGTGGAGCTGGGCAGCGGGCAGAGCTTCGTCATCGCGGGGCTCAGCTATTCCAGCCAGTCGGTCACGCGCGACAGGACGCCGCTGCTGGGCGACATTCCGGTGCTGGGCGCATTTTTTCGCCGGCAGCAGAACCAGAAGGAGCGGCAGGAACTGGTCATCGTCGCCACGCCGCGTCTGGTGGGACCAGTTCAGGCCGCCAGCATGCCGCCGCTGCCCGGCGCGTCGACGGATGCCGTGACGTCCAGCGCCCCAACCTTCGGCGTGGTGAGGCGGTGACCATGGCAAAGATCATCCTGCTGTCCGTGGACCGAGGCCTTGCCGAACGCATCGAACAGGCGATGGACGGCCGCGCCGCTGTCGAAATGAGCCAGTCGATCGCGCCGGACATGTTCGCCGGTCCGGCCGTGATCGTCATCGACCGCGACGCCATCGCGCCCGAACGCTCGCTCGCTGCCGCCATTTCGGCCGTCAGCGAAGCGGCAGGCGGCCGCTCCATCGTGCTGGCCATGCCGGATTACGGCGCTGACGATATCTTGCAGGCGGTGCGCGCTGGCGCTCAGGACATCATTCCCCGCGACGGACCGGGCGACGAGGTGGCGAGCATATTGTGGCGGCTGCTCAACGGAGCCGCCACTGCTGGACAGGGCAATGGCGGACGCCTGACATTGGTGCTGGGCGCGGATCAGGAAGCAGCCGCCATGGCCGCCACCGACATGGCGATCACCCGCGCACGGGAACGCGCGCCCACGCTGCTGATCGATTGCACCATGCCGACCAGCGCCGCTCAGGCCTATCTTGATCTGCCGGTCAGCTACGGCATCGCCGCCGCCGTGGGCGACATGGACCGGCTGGACGCCAGCCTGCTGTCGAGCGCCCTTGCCCGCCATGGGCCAAGCGGCCTGCTGCTGCTGACTTTTGACGGCGGCACGGGGGCGGAGCCCGTGGGCGTCGGCCCCGGCGACATCGCCGGGCTCATCCGCCTGCTCCGCACCTGCTGCGCCGAAATCGTGCTCTGCGCCGGAAGCCTGCGGCATGCCGGGCTGCTGCGCGAACTCGGCGCGCAGGCCGACCGCATAGACCTGCTCTGCGCGCAATCCATCCGGGAGCTTGAAACTTCGCGCCGCCTGCTCGACCGGCTGGGAAGCGACGATGCCGTCAAGGCAAAGACGCGGCTGTTGGTGTGGGATCATCACCCTTCCGTGCTGCTCGACAGTCGCCGCATGGGGGATGTGCTGGGCATCTCCGCCGTCCATCCGCTGCCGGTGGACCATGCCCGCGCCCGCAACGCGCTGAACGCGGGCCAGCCGATCGCGATGGAGAAGGATGGCGGCCCCTATATGCAGGCGATCCGCAAGATAAGCGGTATTCAGGCGCCCGCGCCCCGCATGGCCTTCGCGGGCCTCGACCGCATGCGCCGCGCGGTCCGCCGATCGCTGGAGCGCACCTCATGAGCCTGCTCACGGAAGAAAGCCTCCCGCCCAGCCCCGCGCGCCCTGCTCCCGTCGCCCAGCCCGCGACCCGGCGGATGAGCGACAGCTATCAGGCGGTGAAGGCACAGATTTGCCAGCAGGTGATCGAGCAGTTGGAAGCGCGCGGCAGCACCGCCGACATGCTGGCCTTTCGCGCGCTGCGCGAAGAGATCGAGCAGGTCATCACCAGCCGCAGCAGGCGCGGCCAACTGGCGCTCAACGCTGCCGAACGCCTGCTGCTGATCGAGGATGTGGAGGATGAGGTCGCGGGCCTCGGCCCCCTCGCCCCGCTGCTGCGAGATCCCGGCATAGACGACATCATCGTCAACGGCCCGGCCTCCATCTATGTCGAACGGAGCGGCCTGCTGGAGAAGGTCGACACGCGCTTTCGCGACAATGCCCATCTCATGAACATCATCCAGCGGATCGTCGGACCCATCGGCCGCCGCGTGGATGAAGCCAGCCCCTATGTCGATGCGCGCCTGCCGGACGGGTCGCGGGTCAACATCGTCATTCCGCCGGTCGCGCTCGACGGCCCGCTGCTCTCCATCCGCAAGTTCCGCATGCAGGCGCTCGACATCGATGATTTCGTCGAGCGGCAGGTGATGAGCGCCGATATGGCCGCTTATCTCGCCGCTGCCGTCCGTTCGCGCCTGAACATCCTCATCTGCGGCGGCACCGGCGCGGGCAAGTCCACGCTGCTCAACATGCTGTCCACCTTCATCAGCGACCGGGAGCGCCTGATTACCATAGAGGATGCGGCCGAATTGCAGTTGCGGCAGGATCATGTCGTCCGGCTGGAAACGCGCCCGCCCAATGTCGACGGCAGCCGGGAAGTCAGCGCGCGCGAACTGGTTCGCAACGCGCTGCGCATGCGGCCCGACCGCATCATACTGGGCGAAGTGCGCGGGATCGAAGTGGTGGAGATGCTTCAGGCAATGTCCACCGGCCATGACGGTTCGATGGCGACGCTGCACGGCAACAGCCCGCGCGACGCCTTTGCCCGGCTGGAAATGCTGCTGGGCTTTGCAGGGTTGCAGAACGACATCCGCGCCATTCGCCGCTTCATCGCCAGCAGCGTCCATGTCGTCGTCCACATCCAGCGCCTCGCCAATGGCAGCCGCCGCATCGTCAGCATTACGGAGGTTACCGGGCTGGAGGGTGAGGCCTATTCGCTCAACGAACTGTTCAGTTTTCAGGAACAGCCCGCCATGTCCGGCCTTGGCGAGTTCCGCACCCTCTCGCCCCGGCCTTTCTTCAGCGGCCGCCTGCGCGACTATGCGGGCGTAGCGGCGGAGCCATTATGCTGAGGGGCGCGGCTTTCCTGATGCTGGCCCTTCTGATCCTGCTGGCGGTGGCAGGGCATTGGCTGGCGCAGCGCAGTGCGGCGCATGCGCGGCTGGACCGCCGCCTCGCTGTCTTGTCGCGGGCCGGATCGGGTTCCCCGCGCCTCGCCCTTCCCCTTTCCGTGCCGGAACGGATGGCGCCCCTGCTGGCGCGCGCGCAGTTGGAGGTCACGCCCCGCTCCGCCGGAATATTGGCGGGCAGCCTCGTGCTGATCGCCCTTTTCCTGCTGCTGCTCTCCGGCCCGGTGGCGGTGCTGGCCCTGATCATCGGCGCGCCCTTGCTGCTGTTCGCCTGGATCAGGCAGCGTGCGCATCGGCGGATCGAGGCGCTGGTCGACGCCTTGCCCTTCTACATCGACGCCGTGCGGCAGATGCAGACGGTGGGTAATTCCCTCTCGCAGGCGCTGGAACGCGCCCTGGGCGACGCGCCCGCCATCGTGCGCGCCTATCTTGCGCCGGTGGGCCGCCGCCTTGAACTGGGCGCGCCCGTGGGCGATGCGATGCAGCAGCTGGCGGACCGGCTGCGCGTTCCTGAAATATCGATGCTCGCTGCCGCGATCCGCACCAATCTGCGCTATGGCGGCTCCATCACGGCCGTGCTGTCCAACCTCGCCACGATCCTGCGCGAACGCATCCGTATCAAGCGCGAATTGAGGGCCGCCACGTCCGAAGCGAAGGTCAGTTCGCGCGTCCTGATCGCCATGCCGCTGGTCGCGATGGCGCTGCTCATGTCGATGAACCCCTCCTATATCGATTTCTTCCTCGCCGACCCCCGCGGCCACAGGCTGGCCGTGGTGGCCATCGGCCTGCAAGCGGCGGGCATGCTGGTGATGCGGCGCGTCATGAGGCTGGCCTTCTGATGCCTTCGCCGCTGATCTTCTTCTGCGCCGCCGTGTTTCTGGTGGCCGTGACCTTTGCGGCGCACGGTGTCCGGCTCCTGCGCGCGGACCAGCGGCTGGAAGCCCGCCTGTCGTCCCTTGCGCCCGCCGCGCCGCCCTCCGGCCTGCGCCTGCCCGCCTTCGTCATCGCGAGAGGGCGTGACCGGTCGGAACTGGAAAGCAAGTTGCACCTTGCGGGATTCCGCGATCCGCGCGCGCTCAACCGCTTCGTCTGGCTCCGCCTTCTCGCCACGGGCGGGACGGCGCTGACGATCATGCTGCTGTCCCGCATCATCTGGGGCGGATGGCTCGCCCGGCCGCTGCTGATCATCATTGGCGGGGGGCTGGTCTATGTCGGCGCGAAGCAGGCGTTGCACATGCTGGCGTCATCCCGCGCGCGCCGGGTGACGGCGGAATTTCCCTTCTTCCTCGACCTCATGCTGATGATGCTGGAAAGCGGCGTGTCGCTCGACCAATGCTTCCGCTCGATCGCGCGAGACGAACAGGTGGCGGTGCCCGAACATGGGCCGATCATCGCCCTGCTGGTCGCCGATCTCGATCGCGGCATGCGCTACGAACAGGCGCTGGACCGCTGGGCGGCGCGCGTGGCGGTCAGTGGCGCGCGGGAACTGGCGGCGCTGTTCCGTCAGGCCATGTTCCAGGGGGTCGAACTCGCCCCCGCCCTGCGCGAATTTGCGCGCGAATTCACCCAGCGCCGCGTCGCTCGCGCCCGCGAAGCCATGGGCGGCATCACCGTGCGCATGGTGGTGCTGATGATCCTCTTCTTCATGCCCGCTTTGTTCATCGTGCTTGGCGGGCCGCCGGTCGTCGCGATCTTCGATACATTGCGGGGGGCAGCGCGATGATCCGCGCCGCCGCCGCCTTGCCCCTGGCCGCCGCGCTGCTGATCGCGGCCGCGCCAAAGGCCGACCCCACCCGCAACCTCTATCTCCAACTGATCGATCAGGCGCGCGCGGACGGCCGTCCGCGCGCCGCCATCGCCTATCTCGACGATTTCGACCGCCGCTATCCCGGCGATGTCCAGGCGCGGGTCCTGCGGGTGAACAGCCTGCTCGACCTCAACGACGTCAGCGGAGCCGAAGCGGCCGCGGCATCTCTGCCCGGCGGCCCGGAAAGCAGCGCCGTGCGCGGCCATCTGCTCTGTGCGCGCGGACGGTGGGCGGAGGCGGCGGCGCTCTACCGCCAGGCGATAGG
>NZ_ATHO01000037.1 GCF_000445065.1 Sphingobium quisquiliarum P25
TTACCAGCCGCCGCTCCGCAGCGGCGGCCTCGGCATAGGCGCGAATGACCGCTAGTCGAAGATCGGCCTGCGCGATCACCGCCTGAATAGCGGCGCGGCCGGTGTACGCATCGGCGGCCGCGATCCGGGCGGCGCGCTTGCCGCCAAGTTCGACCGGCAACGTCAGCGAGGTGGTCGCCTCCAGGCTGTCGATCCCACTATAGAGGCCGGAGCCGGTGACGTTCTCGGCTTCCACAGTGATGCTCGGGTTGGGGCGCAGCCCCGCGACGCGGCGTCCGGCTTCCGCCGCCTGAATGTCCGCCGAGGCGGCTTCAAGCGACGGGGATGCTGCGCCCGCCAGTTCGAGCGCTCGGCCGAGGGTGAATGATGGGTTGGCTTCCGCCGACGGTGGCTCTTGGGCCTGCGCGACGCTCGCGCAAGCCATCGCGGCCAACAGAGCCGCGGGCAATCGGTGCATGATAGAAGACTCCTGACGATTCCAGAAAGCCCCGGTGAAGGGGTCAGGTCGGAATCGTCAGGCCTTGGGAGGGCGAAGCGCCGGGTCCATGCCCGACGAGACGAGACCCCTGGCGTTGCCGATGGGAGGCAGCGACGCGCTCAGCGACAAGTTCGCGCTGAGATCGTCGTCTACCGGTGCCGCAACCTGATGATGCCCGTGGCATCCGCCATGCTGATGTGGTGTAGCTTTGTTATCGTCCGAGGGAGCTCGATCGCTACCGCCGCCATCGCGGGCGAGGTCAGGCACGACGTCCGCGTCAACGCAGACAACGACTGACTCCGCGGCATGCGCGATGGCACCCGCCGTCAATGACAGCGCGACAAAGCACATCAAGATCGCGGCCAGGGTGCGGACCATTTACAACTCCTAGCACGGAAGTGCCGCTTTGAACATCTTGGGGCAGACTGCACCACCAGGTCGTTGGGCATGGCCTCCCCGGAGGTCGATATCAAGCGCTGATCTGCCCGGTTCTGGGTGGTTCGATCGACCAATATTTTGAACCACGCAGGAGGAATGGAATTGGCTAGGAAGCGTAAGCCAAGGTTGGGGTCGAGGGCCTGAATCCCTTCGCCGCTACAGATTCTTGTTGAAATCGACAAACTTGGAAGATCGCCCTTCGGCCTCTCATCAAAATGTCAAATCAGTTGCGCCATTCGCACGCGCAGGCATAATCTCTCTTAACCTTCCAGAAACCGCTGAATGCGAGCATTGCACCTATGTCCATCTCTGCGATCATGGAACAACCGGCAGTGCCTGGCGACAAGCGCAAGGACGTCCGCTGGCGTATCCGTCTGGAATTGCCCGCCTCGCTCGACCAAGGGACCAATGTCGTCATACACGACCTGTCCACGGCGGGCATGCTGATCGAGACGGAGGCACGGCTGGATATTGGGCAGGTTGTCACCATGTCCTTACCCGAAGCGGATAACAGGGCGGCGCGTGTCGTATGGCGTGACGGCGCGCTTTTCGGCTGCCGTTTCGAAGAGCCGCTGCCACAGGCGGCTGTCAGCGCCACGAAGCTGCGGAGCGCTGTTGCCGCGCCGCCGGTGGAAAAGGAGGAGGCATTGGCCGACCGGCTTCTCCGCCTGCGCCGGGCATCCGGGCTGAGCCGGGCAGCGCTGTCGGAGCGGACCGGCTTCAGCAAGCCGAGCATCTGGGCCTGGGAAACGGGGAAGACGGTTCCACGCCGTTCAAACCTGCTGGTTTTGGCGGATATCTTCGGCCTGACCGAACAACAGCTTTCGCGCGGTGAAGGCACCGTCATGGCGACCGCCGCGCCAAGGCAGGATCCTGAACAGCGTTCCAACACGCTGCATGATGCGATCGATCAAGCCCGAAGCCGGATAGCGGCCATCGCGGGCGTCGAGCCGTCGATGGTGCACATCTCCATCGACTTTTGATCATCTCTGCCAGTGGCGAAGGCCTTGGAACTTCGGGCAGTGGCTCAGTGTAAGGAGGCCGGCGGCGGCTTCCCTCAGCGGTTTGACCAGTGGAGGGGCGGCGGTTACGGCCACCCCTGCGCCCATCATTCCGCTGCCGGAAGGTAGATTTCCCCGCCCTTGCTTTTGAACGCCTCGCTCATTTCGGCCATGCCTTTTTCCGCGTCCTCTACGGCCAGGAACTGATCGCTCGGCTGGTTCTGCTTGGCGGCGAAGTCCCTCACTTCCTGCGTGATCTTCATCGAGCAGAATTTGGGGCCGCACATGGAGCAGAAATGAGCGGTCTTCGCGCCTTCAGCAGGTAGCGTCTGGTCGTGATATTGTTCCGCCGTATCGGGGTCGAGCGACAGGTTGAACTGGTCGCGCCAGCGGAATTCGAAGCGCGCGCGGCTGAGCGCATCGTCGCGGACCTTGGCGGCGGGGTGGCCCTTGGCAAGATCGGCGGCGTGGGCGGCGAGCTTGTAGGTGACGACGCCCACCTTCACGTCATCGCGGTCCGGCAAGCCCAGATGCTCCTTGGGCGTGACGTAACAGAGCATCGCCGTGCCGTACCAGCCGATCATCGCCGCGCCGATGCCGCTGGTGATATGGTCATAGCCCGGCGCGATATCGGTGGTGAGCGGCCCAAGCGTGTAGAAGGGCGCCTCGCCGCAGGCTTCAAGCTGCTTGTCCATATTCTGCTTGATCTTGTGCATGGGCACATGGCCCGGCCCTTCGATCATCACCTGCACATCCTGTTCCCACGCCCGCTTCGTGAGTTCGCCCAGCGTATAGAGTTCGGCGAACTGTGCCTCGTCATTGGCGTCGGCGATCGAACCGGGACGCAGGCCGTCGCCCAGCGAATAGGCGATGTCATAGGCCTTCATGATCTCGGTGATCTCGTCGAAATGCTCGTAGAGGAAGCTTTCCTTGTGATGAGCGAGGCACCATTTCGCCATGATCGACCCGCCGCGCGAGACGATGCCAGTGACGCGCTTCGCCGTCATCGGGATATAGGGCAGGCGAACGCCCGCATGGATGGTGAAATAGTCGACCCCCTGTTCCGCCTGTTCGATGAGGGTGTCGCGGAAAATCTCCCAGGTCAGTTCCTCGGCAATGCCGCCGACCTTTTCCAGCGCCTGATAGATGGGCACGGTGCCGATCGGGACCGGCGAGTTGCGCATGATCCATTCGCGGGTGTCGTGGATGTTGCGGCCGGTGCTGAGGTCCATCACCGTGTCCGCGCCCCAGCGGATCGACCAGACCAGCTTGTCGACTTCGCTCGCAACGTCGGAGGCCACGGCGCTGTTGCCGATATTGGCGTTGATCTTCACCAGAAAATTGCGGCCGATCGCCATCGGCTCGCTTTCAGGATGATTGATGTTGGACGGGATGATCGCCCGGCCGCGCGCGACCTCGTCACGGACGAATTCTGGCGTCACATAGTCGGGGATCGACGCGCCCCAATCCTGGCCGTCGCGCACATATTCGGCGAGGCGGGCGCGGCCCATATTCTCGCGCTCGGCCACATATTCCATTTCCGGCGTGATGATGCCCCGGCGGGCATAGTGCATCTGGGAGACGTTCATGCCGGGCTTGGCGCGCAGGGGGCGCTTCACGACATTGGGGAAGGGCTGGACACCGCCTGAACGATCCGGCCCCTTTAGGCCGTTATCCTCCGGCCTGATCGGGCGAGCGTCATATTCCTCGACATCGCCGCGGCCGATGATCCAGTCGCGGCGCAGCGCGGGCAGACCCGCCATGATGTCGATGCGCGCATCAGGATCGCTATAGGGGCCGGACGTGTCATAGACGCGCACCGGCGGCTCGCCGCTGCCCGGTTCCAAGTCGATCTCGCGCATGGCGACCTTGAGCGGGCCGACATGAATCTTGCGGCTGCCCCGGATGGGGCCGGTCGTCACGCGCATTTCGGTGCGGGCAGGAATATCGGCCATGTTGGTTCCTTTCAGGCGATGACGGTGGCGCGGCCGGTAAGGCCAGCGAGGAAGAGGAGGATGCCCAGCACGATCGCAACGGCCGCCCAGGCGCGGGTGAAGTTCAACGACCAGCGGCCGATCCTGATGAGCGGCGCGGGTACTGCGAGCAGCAGCGCGCCTTCGATGAGCGCGATGTAGCCGATCAGGCTGACGATCACGGCCAGCGGGTCGGTCCAGATGCTGTGGATCAGGACAAGGGCGGCGCCGACCGCGAAGACGGGAAAGCCGAGCGCGATGACGAGGCCGGGCGAGCGCTCCAGATCGTCCATCATCGCCCGCCAGCGCGCGGGCGCGACCAGACCGCCAATGCCTACGACCATCATGTATAGCCCGATGGCTTCGGCCAGGCGCAGGGTCAGAACGGAAATCGTGTCCATGGCAGTCCGTCCTCCTCTTCGTCGCGGGGCGGAAGAAGGGCGCGGATTGCTCGTGACAAACCGTCCCTCCCTACGCCGGTTTTAACCGGATCAGGTTCAGCGGGTCGCGGCCACATCAGCCGCCTCTCAACCGCCTGTGAGCGGTCCCCCGGGGATATGCCCCGAATAGCCCATGGCGCGCATGAGGGAAAGCCCCTGCGCGACACATACCTGCGATAGGAGCGCTGGACAGCGGCCATGCATTTACGCAGTGATGAAAGCCATGAAGCATCCCGATCTCACCACACGGCAGGGGCGCAAGGCGTGGCGGCACGACATGCGGATGATCGCGGTCAGGCCGCGCCGCTACGGACTGTGGCTGCTGACCGCCGGATTCCTGCTGCTGTTGACGCCATCGGCGCTCGACGTGCACAGCCTGTTCGGGCTGTGGCCGCCGATGCTGGGGGCGATTTGCATGCTTGCGGGAGCGCCCTTGCTGGCGGTGAGCGTCCTGCTGCGGCGGCGCTATGTGCGGCAGCGCCTTGCCAGCCCCGCCCTGATCGACAGGATCAAAGCCGAATGATTTTGAAGAGGATGATGACGATGGTTTCCGCCACCCTGCTCGCTGCCGCTGGTGCGCCCGTTCCCGCCCCGGCCGACGATCCCTATGTCTGGCTGGAGGATTGGACCGGCCCGCGCGCGATGCAGTGGGTGGAGGCGGAAAACAAGGCGACCGTCGCGACGTTGCAGGGGGATCGCCGCTACAAGGCCTTTTACGAACAGGCGCTTTCCATTGCGTCGGCCAAGGACCGGATCGCCATGCCGATGATGATCGGCGGCCGCATCTTCAATTTCTGGCGCGATGCCGATCACCCACAGGGCATCTGGCGCGTCACCAGCGAAGAAGATTATACGTCGGCGCAGCCCCGCTGGCAGACCGTGCTCGATCTCGACGCGCTGTCGAAGGCGGAAGGCCGGAAGTGGGTGTGGAAGGGCGCGAGCATCCTCGATCCGCAAGAACGGCTGGCGCTCATCCATCTGTCGGACGGCGGTGAGGACGCCGTGTCCCTGCGCGAATTCGACCTGGAAGCGGGACGATTCGTGGAGGGCGGCTTCAACGTGCCGGTGTCGAAGCAGAATGTGGACTGGCGTGATCAGGACACGCTGCTGCTGGCGCGCGACTGGGGCGAAGGCACGATGACCGCGTCGGGTTATCCCTTCGTCGTTAAGGCGCTGAAGCGGGGCGCGCCTTTGAGCGAGGCGGTCGAGGTGTATCGCGGTTCCCCGGCGGATCAGTTGGGCGTCTATCCCATGGTCCTGTCCGATGGCGACGGGAACCGCGCCGCCTTCCTGGTCCGGGGCGTGACCTTCTTCGGCAACGAGACCTATCTGCTGACGCCTGAGGGCGCGAAGAAGCTGCCCTTGCCCGCCAGGAGCAGCCTGCAAGGATTGATGCAGGGCCAATTGCTGATCCAGACCAGCGAGCCATGGGTGAGCGGCGGCGTAACCGTGCCCGCGGGCGCGCTGGCCAGCGTATCGCTCGGCGACATGAAGGCGGGAGGAGTGCTGACGCCGCGCATCCTGTTCGCGCCCAACGCCCGCCAGTCGATAGACGGGGTGGCGGCGACGCGAAGCCGCGTGGTCGTGACCATCAATGACAATGTGCGCGGCCGGGTGCTGACCTTCGCCTCCGGCGCGGACGGCTGGACGTCTGAGCCGGTGAAGCTGCCGGACAATGCGACGATCAGCACCGTGGCGGCCACGCACCGGAACGATCGTGTGTATCTGAGCGTCGCGGGCTTCCTTGCGCCTACGACCCTGTGGGCGATGAACGCGGCGGATCCCGCCCCGGCGCAGGTCAAGGCCATGCCCGCCCGCTTCGATGCTTCGGGGCTGGTGGTTGAGCAATATGAGGCGGTTTCGAGCGATGGGACGAAGGTCCCCTACTTCATCGTCCACCGCAAGGACATGAAGCGTGACGGATCGACCCCGGCGATCATGACCGCCTATGGCGGCTTCGAAATCTCCCTGACGCCAAGCTACGCCGCCATCATGGGCAAGCTGTGGCTGGAGAGGGGCAACAGCTTCATCGTCGCCAATATCCGCGGCGGCGGGGAGTTCGGACCGGCCTGGCATGAAGCGGGGCGCAAGACGAAGCGGCAGATCATCTATGATGACTTCGCCGCCGTGGCGCGCGACATTTTCGCGCGCGGCCTGTCCTCTCCGTCCAAATTCGGCATTTATGGCGGATCGAATGGCGGGCTGCTGATGGGCGTGCAGTTCAACCAGCATCCCAACCTCTGGAAAGCGGTCGCCATCCAGGTGCCACTGCTCGACATGGTGCGTTATGAGCAGATCGCGGCAGGCGCTTCCTGGGTCGATGAATATGGCAGCGTCACGGTGCCGGAGGAAAAGGCGTTTCTGGAAAGGATTTCGCCCTACCGGAACATCCGCAAGGGCGTGACATATCCCACGCCCTATATCTGGACGACGACCAAGGACGACCGGGTCGGTCCCCAGCATGCGCGCAAGTTCGCCGCCCGGCTCAAGGAATTCGGCCTGCCCTATCTCTTCTACGAGGACATGGCAGGCGGCCATTCCGGCGATGCCGACATAGAGCAGAGCGCACGGTTGCAGGCGATGCAGATGGTCTATTTCGCGCGGGAACTGGAAGGCGAGTAGCAGAACGGTCCGGCACCCGCGCCTTCGCGCGCGTACGTGCGGGGAGGGAACAGGCGCGCCAGCGCTTGCGTCAGTCCCCTGCCCGATCGAACATCAGCTTCATGCCCGTGCGCGGCCGGATGGTGAGGCGGCTGATCGGCTCGGGCTTGAAGCCCTGCGGCACGGACAGGCGGTAGCGGCGCACCACGCTGGCGATCACCGTCATCACCTCCTGCTGGGCAAAGCCCGCCCCGACGCACACGCGCGGCCCCCGGCCGAAAGGGAACCAGGCCTGCTTCACCATCTCCGCATTGGCGGGATCGTCGAAGCGGCCGGGATCGAAGCTGTGCGGGCAGCCCCAATTATCCTTGTTGCGCTGGGTCAGCCACGGCGCGACGACCAGCATCGCGCCCTCCTCCAGCTGCTTGTCGCGCATCGGCATCGGGCAAGGCACTTCGCGGGGGAAGAAAGCGACTGGCGGATAGAGGCGCAACGTTTCGCGGAAGATGTTGCGGATGACGGCCATATCCTTGAGCATCGCGGCCGCGAGCGGCGCGCCGTCCGCCACCCTCTCCACCTCGGCGCGGGCGGCATCCTGAACATGGGCGCATTCGGCCAGCATATAGAGCGCCCAGGTCATGGTGCTCGCCGATGTTTCGTGGCCCGCCAGGAACACGGTCGAAACCTGGTCCATCACCTGTTGCAGGGTGAAGGGTTCGCCCGTTTCCGGATGCTTTGCCTGGATCAGCGATTGCAGGATGTCCTTGTGCGGCGATTCGCCCCGCTGGTGGAAGCCGTGATAGCGCGCCTCGACGATCGGCCGGAACACGTCATGGATGGCCTTGGCGGGTTTCAACGACCGCTGTTCGAACCAGCGCGCCGGAAAGCCGTAGAGCCGCAGCATCGACGCGCTGTGCGCGAACCGCTGAAACCGGCCGAAGGCGTTGTGGATGATGTTGGACCGCTGCTCATCCAGCGCCTGAGAAAAGAGGGTGCGGAAGATGATGTCGGCCGCGACATGGGTCATCATCGGGTCGATATCGACCGGCTTGCTCCGGTCAGCGGCATCGATGCGGGCGAGCAGGTCGTCCGCCGCCGCGACCATGAGCGGCATGGACCGGTGCAGCGCCGTATGGGCGAAGGCCGGGTTCACCATTGCGCGCTGGCTTTCCCAATCCTCGCCATTGGCGGAAAAGACCGAATTGCCGATCAGCGGCGACAGGTTGCGGACCAGCTCGCGATGCTTGGGAAAGGCCGTGCCGCCGCGCAGGATCCTGTCCACCAGCGGCAGTTCGTTGGCGATGTACATGGTCTGGCCGGGCAGGCGGATTTCGCCCAGCTTCATCGTGTAGCTTTTTTCGAACAGCACATGAATCCAGCTGTGCCAGCCGCGCAGGAAACGCTTGACGAGGCCGCGGCGGGTGCGCGGCGGCTGCGGATAGGGAGGCGTGAAATGATCGGTCACGGAATGGCCCTGAATGCGGCTATGGCTTCATCGATCGTGCGACGGCCAGCGGTCAGGCTGACATAATCGACCGGCGACAGGCGGTCGCCCACCCGCAGATAATCGAAATGCGCCTCATATTTGTTAGACCAGCCACTATGGTAATTTTGCGGATCGTAGAAGAGGTGGAAGCGCGGTGAGAGCAGATCGACGCGCGCGGCGCATTGATCTGAGACAAGACGGACCGGATGGACATCATAATAGGCCGCGCCGTCCGGCGGCGCGGACAGGTCGATCAGGCGGAAATGCTTGTCGTCCAGCGCCTTCAGATCGGCATGATACCAGCGGGCGTCCTTGCGCAGCGCGACGACAGGCACGACCTGCCCCAAGGTGAGCACGGTGAAATTCGCGGGGAGCGTCCTGTTTCCGCGCAGTTCCAGGATGCGGCGAAGGACGCTCATGGCATAGATGGTGCCGTTGCTGTGCGAAACGAAGATCACCTCGTCATAGGGGCCGTCCATCTCCTCCACGATACGCGCGGCGAACTGGTCGAGGCGAGCCTCCATCTCCGCGCCCGGCCCGCGCGCGGCGACGCTGTGGTTGTAATACATGAAGCGCAGCAGCCAGGGCACGATCAGCTTGTTGAGCAAACGGCCGGACAGCAGCGCGCTGATGCCGATGCCGATCAGCGCCGCCGCCCAGAAGGGCAGGAGCAGCGACAGCAATAATGCCGGAACGAGCGCCAGAGCCAGCGGGATCAGCACCGCCAGAAGCGGCGGGTAGAGAATGGTGATGACAGGGCCAGGCCGCAGCCTGCGCATGCGCCGGAACTGCATATGCCGGGCATGAGCGCTATAGGTCGCGATGGAGCGCCAGGCGAGCAGCAGCGGATTGCGAATCCACACCTTGCCGACCAGATCCTCCCAGCGCAGAAACTCATATTCGGTTTCCACTCCGGCGCTCTGGTTGGACACGGTCCAGATCGCGGACGAAGCGGGACCGGAACGGCGCGCGCTCACCTCCACCCGTTCGCCGGACAGCCGGGCATAGCGCTCCGCCTGTTCGCGATACATCTGATGGTAGAAACGCACCCCGCGCGGATCGAAACCGCCAAGGTAGAAGACTTTACGCTTGAACTTCTGCACGGCCCTGTTCCACATCGGGCCATGACGACACCCGAACGCGACTACTGCTATTTCATAGATCACCGCAAATACAACCGAAACATCGGCTGCCGGAAGCATGACAATGCCTATGGCATCAATGGCGGCGGCAGCGAGCGGGACCGGTGGCGGGCGGATTTCGCCTTTTACCGGCACATGCGCGCCAATGGCGACCCGATGGCCCTGCCCTCGCTGCTCGCCTGCCTCGTTTTCGGCTGGTTCTGCTGGAACTATCATCCCGGCAAAGGCCTGTGGCGGGGACAGCTCTTGCGCCGCTTCGTAAAAGCGCCGAAGTGAGCGGCATGACACAGCAGCGCCATATTTCCGTGGGGCCGGTGACGATCGGCAACGACCTTCCGTTCGTCCTGATTTCCGGCCCGTGCCAGATCGAAAGCCGCGATCACGCCCTGATGATGGCGGAAAGGCTGGCGGAGGCGGCCGGAAGCGCTGGCGTGCCCTTCATCTTCAAGGCCTCTTTCGACAAGGCGAACCGGACTTCGGTCGCGGGACAGCGCGGCGTTGGAATCGATGCGGGGCTGGCGATCCTGGCGGAGGTGAAGGCGCGCCTTGGCTGCCCGGTGCTGACCGACGTGCATGAGGCAGGACAAGTCGAAGCAGCGGCGCAGGCCGTGGACATCCTTCAGATCCCGGCCTTCCTCTGCCGCCAGACCGACCTGCTGCTCGCCGCAGGCCGCACCGGGGCGGTCATCAATGTGAAGAAGGGCCAGTTCCTCGCGCCCTGGGACATGGCGGCGGTGGCGCAGAAGGTCGCCTCCACCGGCAATGAACGCATCCTGCTGACCGAACGCGGCGCGAGTTTCGGATATAATGCGCTGGTCAGCGACATGCGATCGTTGCCGGTGATGGCGCAGACCGGCTATCCGGTGGTGTTCGACGCCACCCATTCCGTGCAGCAGCCCGGCGGCCTGGGATCGGCTTCGGGCGGGCAGCGGGAATTTGCGCCGGTGCTGGCGCGCAGCGCGGTCGCGGCAGGGGTCGCGGCGATCTTCGCGGAGGCGCATGACGACCCGGATAATGCGCCATCGGATGGCCCAGTCATGCTGCCGCTGAAATGGGTCGGTCCGCTGCTGGAGAAGCTCAAGGCGATCGATGAGGCGGTGAAGGGATAAGTCACTGTGCTCCCGCGAAGGCGGGAGCACATATCCTTTACGGCCGCGTCTGGCCCGTGCCGCGCACCAGCCATTTATAGGTGGTGAGCCCCTCCAGCGCCACCGGCCCGCGCGCATGGAGGCGGCCGGTCGAGATGCCGATCTCCGCGCCAAGCCCGAATTCGCCGCCATCGGCGAACTGCGTCGAAGCGTTCCACATCACGATCGCGCTGTCGACCGCGTTCAGGAAACGCTCGGCCCTCTCCGCATCCTCGGTGATGATGGCGTCGGTATGATGGCTGGCGTGGGCGGCGATATGGGCCAGCGCCTCCTCCAGGCCATCGACCATGCGCACCGACACGATGGCGTCGAGATATTCTGTATCCCAATCCTCGTCCGAAGCTGCCGTGACCCGCGCATCCATCGCCTGCACCGCCGCATCGCCGCGCACTTCGCATTTGGCGTCGAGCAGCGCCTGCACGATGGCCGGTGCGCCGCCGAACGCCTTGTCGATCAGCACCGTCTCGGTCGCGCCGCAAATGCCGGTGCGGCGCATCTTGGCGTTGACGATCAGCTTGACCGCCATGTCAGCATCGGCCGCGCCGTCGACATAGCTGTGGTTGATCCCGTCGAGATGCGCCAGCACGGGCACCCGCGCTTCTTCCTGCACCCGCGCCACCAGGCTCTTGCCGCCGCGCGGCACGATCAGGTCGACAAAGTCAGACGCCTTGAGCAACGCACCCACAGCGGCGCGATCGGTGGTCGGCACCAGTTGCACCACATCGGCAGGCAGGCCCGCCGCGACGATTCCCTCGACCAAGGCCGCGTGTATCGCGCGATTGCTCTCCTTCGCCTCGCTGCCGCCGCGCAGGATCACCGCGTTACCCGCGCGCAGGCAAAGCGCGGCGGCGTCAGCGGTCACATTGGGGCGGCTTTCATAGATGATACCGATCACGCCCAGCGGCACGCGCACGCGGGAAAGCTCCATGCCATTGGGGCGGACCTGCGTATCGATGACGCTGCCGAGCGGATTGACGAGGCTCGCCACCTGATCCACGCCCGCCGCTGTCGCTTCGACCCGGCCCTGGTCCAGCCGCAGCCGGTCAAGCATCGCAGGCGAAAGGCCGTTGGCGGCGGCATTTTCCATGTCGCGCGCATTGGCGGCCAGAATCTGCGGCGCCTGATCCCGGAGCGCCTGCGCCGCACGGCGCAGCGCGTCGATCTTCTGCGCGTCGCTGGCAGTGACGAGGACAGCAGCGGCGGAACGCGCGCGCGCGCCCATGCCGCTGATCAGCATTTCGGGAGTCTGGGTCAGGTCGTTCATGATCTTTAATGCCTTTCGCCCGCGCCCTTAGCATGAAAGGGGCGCATAGCGAAACCGGCAGAAGAATGATCCCGCCCTTGGGAGTCAGGCCGCCTGCGCCAGCCTTTCGGTCTTGCGCGCGCGGAAGGTGCGGCAGGGCGGGATGTTGCGCCATTCCACCTGTTCGGCGACCTCATCGAACTGCGCCGACAGGAGCTGCCGGACATAGGCGGAATACTGATAGACCAGAAACTCGCCGCCGGGACGCAACGCCGCCTGCGTTTCGGCGCAGATCGCATCGCCCACGCCATCGGGCAGTGTGGAAAAGGGAATGCCGGACAGGATATAATCCGCCTGCCGATGACCCGCCTCCGCAATGAAGCGGCGGACATCGGCGGCGGACCCGTGCACCACGCGCAGGCGCGGATCGGCGATGCGCGCTTCCAGCCAGGCGACGAAATCCAGGTTGAGGTCGATCGCGATCAGAGTCGCATCAGGGTGCATCCGCTCCAATATCGTGCGGGTGAAGGTGCCCACGCCCGGACCATATTCCACGAACAGGCGCGTACGCTGCCAATCCACGCCCGACAACATGCTGTCCACCAGCGTGGATGAGGATGGGATGATCGACCCGATCATGCCGGGATGCTTCACGAACTGGCGGAAGAACATGCTCCATTGGCTGAGAAACGTTGCCGGACGATCGCCGCCGCGGGCCGATATCCTGTCTTTATTCACCGGAGTGGAGGCCATCTATCCTCGCCTGTTTGCCTTGCTCGCCCGGCCTTGCAAATAACGGCATGGCTTGCAAGCCGCTTCGCTTGGAAACCGGACCAAAAGGCCCGGTTGCCGGGGTTGGGTAGCGAACGCGCGGGGGACGGATGAGTTCAATCCGCCCCCAGCGCGCCCTTGTTCAACCGTCCCGTTCGCGGGACCGGACCATGCCCGGCGCGACGAAGCCGATCGGATCCACCCGCATGGCGCTTTGTTTCAGCTGTGACTGGATCTGCTCATATTCATGCTCCATCTCGGCAGTGACGGAAGCGCGCGTTTCCTCCAGCGCCGCCAGGAAATGATCCTGCGTCACCTTGTCCACCGACAGCGACTGGCGCAGCGCGATCAGGCCCGCGCGGCGGACCAGATCCTCCAGATCGGCGCCGGTGAAGCGCTCCGTGCGCCTTGCGAGCAGGTCCAGATCGACGTCCTCGGCCAGCGGCATCTTGGCAGTATGGATCGACAATATGTGCCGCCGCCCGCTTTCATCCGGCACCGGCACATAGATCAGTTCGTCGAAACGGCCGGGCCGCAGCAGGGCAGGATCGACCAGCGTAGGACGGTTGGTCGCGCCGATGACGACGACCGACTGGAGTTCTTCCAGCCCGTCCATCTCGGCCAGGATAGTGTTGACCACCCGCTCCGTCACCTGCGGTTCGCCCAGCCCGTTGCCGCGCGCGGGCACCAGGCTGTCAAGCTCATCGATGAAGATGACCGTGGGCGCGACCTGCCGCGCGCGGTTAAAAAGGCGCGCGATCTGCTGCTCGCTCTCCCCATACCATTTGGACAGCAGGTCGCTGGACTTGGTGGCGATGAAGTTCGCCTGCGCCTCGCGCGCGACCGCCTTGGCCAGCAGCGTCTTGCCGGTGCCGGGCGGGCCGTAGAGCAGGAAGCCCTTGGCCGGACGGATGCCGATGCGGCGGAAGGCGTCAGGGTCCTTGAGCGGCAGTTCCACCCCTTCCTTGAGGCGCATCTGCGCATCGTCCAGCCCGCCAATATCGGCCCAGCCGATGTTCGGGGCCTGCACCATGACTTCGCGCATGGCCGAAGGCTGGACGCGCTTGATCGCCGCCATGAAGTCGTCGCGCGAGACGGACAGTTCCTCCAGCACGTCAGGCGGGATGGTGCCCTCCTCCAGATTGAGGCGCGGCATGAAGCGGCGCACCGTCTCGATCGCCGCTTCTCGCGTCAGCGCCGCAAGGTCTGCGCCGACGAAACCATAGGTCATCCGCGCCAGTTCGCCCAGATCGACCCCTTCGCCCAGAGGCATGCCGCGCGTGTGAATGCCCAAAATCTCGCGCCGCCCGCGCTCATCGGGGACGCCGACGATGATTTCGCGGTCGAAACGGCCCGGTCGCCGCAGGGCCTCATCAATTGCTTCGGGCCGGTTGGTGGCGGCGATGACGACGAGGTTGGTGCGCGGCTCCAGCCCGTCCATCAGCGTCAGCAGTTGCGCGACCAGCCGCTTTTCGGTCTCGCCGGTCACATTGCCGCGCTTGGGCGCGATCGAGTCGATTTCGTCGATGAACAGGATCGACGGCGCGGATTTGGCCGCTGCCTCGAAAACTTCGCGCAGTTGCTTTTCCGACTCGCCATAGGCCGAACCCATGATCTCCGGCCCGTTGATCAGGAAGAACTCGGCCTCCGATTCATTGGCGACGGCGCGGGCAAGGCGCGTCTTGCCCGTTCCCGGCGGGCCATGGAGCAGAACGCCCTTGGGCGGATCGACGCCCAGCCGCTCGAACAGTTCGGGATAGCGCAGCGGCAGCTCGACCATCTCGCGCAGTTGATCGATCGCCTCGGCCATGCCGCCGACATCGTCATAGGTGACGTCGGCGCGGCGGGACTCTCGCGGCTCCTCATATTCGGCGCGCAGTTCGATTTCGGTATCGGCGTCGATATGGACATAACCCTTGGGCAGGGTGGATACGACCACCAGCCGGATCTCCTGGAGCGCATAGGCGGGCGCCGCCAGCATCTGCCGCAGATGCGGAGGCATGTCGCTGGGCGGGACCTGCTGCTGACCCGCCGTCGCGACGACATCGCCCGCGGCAAGCGGCCGCTGGAAGAAGACCCGCTTCAAGCCATCGGGGTTGCCCTGAAGCCGCAGATTATTTTGTGCAGGCGCGAACACAACGCGCTGCGCGGGCCGGGGTTCGATCTTGCGGATCTGCACGAAGTCGCCCGACCCGACGCCCGCATTGGCTCGCTGGAGCCCGTCGAGACGGAGAACGTCAAGCCCCTCATCCTCCTTGTACGGACGCACAACCCGCGCGGGGGTCGATCGCTTTCCGGCGATCTCGACGACATCGCCTTCCGCCAGATGCAGCTCCGCCATAGCAGCCACCGGTATCCGGGCGAGGCCGCGCCCCGCATCTTCCGGCCGGGCGTTGGCCACCTGAATCTTGCGTCCTGGACTTTCCTGTTCGGCCATTGCCATCCCCATTCTTGTCGCCGCGTAACGACATAGGTAACGCCGCGCCGCTTGGAAAGGCCCGCCCCGGACACGGCGAAGAACAAAAAAAAGGCTGACCCGAAGGCCAGCCCGGAAAGTTTTAAGGAGAGGATGCCTGAAAGGCCCGTCCCTTTTGTCTCTTGCTGAATCCTTTCGCAAGTGCGAAAAGAATGAAGCAGTTGCGTTTTTTGCATCTTGCCAACTGGCGCATTTTGCTGCTCATTGGGAGAGGATAAGGCAGACAGCGAAACGGTTCGTGAGAGAGGAGCAATGATGCGACGCAGCGGACCGCGGAAATAGATCGATAAATATGCGCAGATTGCCGCCCCTTACAGCCCTTGAGGCCTTTGTTCAGGTTGCCCGCCTTGGCTCGGTCAAGGCGGCGGCGGAAGAACTTGCCTTGTCCACGCCTGCGCTCAGCCGCCGCGTCCAGGCGCTGGAACGATTTATCGGGCGGCCCCTGTTCGATCGCAAGCATCAGGCGCTGGAGATCAACGCCGACGGGCAGCGCCTGCTGGACGACATTGCGCCCGCGCTGGATTCGCTGAGCCAGGCGCTGGAAAATATCCAGAGCGGCGGCAACCAGTTGCGGCTGCGGCTCGCGGTCATGCCGCTGTTCGCCACGCAGCGCCTGTTCCCGCATCTGGGCGCCTTGCGGCAGCGTCACCCGCAATTGCACATCGACATCGAAACCACGCCCTATGCCGTGGCGCGGCTGGGCGAAGGGCTGGATGCGGCCATCGTCCTGGCGAAGGATATCGACCCGGCGCTCTATGCGCATGAGCTCGACCATGACGAGGTGTATCTGATCGGGCGCAAGGCCCTGATGGAGCCGCCAAGCGCCATCAACACACCGGCGGACCTGGCCCAGCACACCATATTGCTCCACCGCGACATGGTGCTGGCGTTCGAGGCGTGGAAGGAAGCCGTCGGCCTGCCCGACCTGCAACCCCTGGCGATCGACAATTATGATTCCGGCCAGCTGATGCTCGAAGCGGCGGCGCAGGGCCTGGGCGTTGCCGTCATGCACGCCAGCCACTTCAACGAAGCCGGTGACTCGCGGCTGGTGCGCCTGTTCCCGGACACCCATGTGGAAAGCCCTTACCGCTATTATTTCGTGTGCCGTCCCCGCGCGCTCCAGACGCGTGCGGTGCGGATCTTCCGCGACTGGCTGGTCGGGGCCGACATCTAAAAGCGGCGGCTTTCAGCCACTTGGCGCTTTTTGCTTTTCGCCGCCTTAATCATGACCGCGCCGGTCCGTTATAAGTCGCATGACTGGGGCATCATCATCACACGCGGCAATCCCGCAGCACGGCCTGACCGATCGGCTGACCCGATGGGCGCGCGGCCTTTCCAGCAAGGCCGAGGCCGATCAGGACGTGGGGGAAAGCGATCCCCAGCGGGTGCGGCCGGGCAGCATCGCGCACCGGGAAATCACCCGGCGGCGCAAGTTGTACGAGGATATTGGCGACTTCCTGTTCGCCCATGACCTCGACCTCACGCCGCTGAATTTCGGCGTCGCCCATGATTATCTAACCGGCTCTCACATCGGCGTTGAAAAGGCGGTGAAGGCCGTCCTCGCCGAGCGCGGCAAGATCACCAACGGCTGGGTCGAAACGGTGGCCGCGGAGCAGCGCACGGACGAGGTAACGGCGGACGCCCTGGCCTCCATGCTGTCGCAGGTGGAGGAGAATCTGTCCCAGTTCACCGGCCTGATGACCGAGTCGCGCAATTCGGCGAAGGATTATGGCGCCGCCTTGCAGGAAGAGGTGAAGGGCCTGTCCGCCGAGGGCAATAACGAACCCGTTCTCGCCCGGCTCGTGGCGCTGACCCGGTCGATGGTGGAAAAGACCCGCCAGGTGGAAATGCAACTGCGCAACAACCAGAAGCAGAATCTCGCGCTCAAATCCAGCCTGGAGACCGCCCGTCGCGCGGCGGAGCATGACCATCTGACCGGCCTGCCCAACCGCCGCGCCTTCGAAACGGCGCTGCGGCAGGAACTGGAACTGGCCAGGGAACGGAACGAGCAGCTGTCGGTCGCCTTCTGCGACATCGACCATTTCAAGCAGATCAACGACCTTCACGGCCATGACACGGGCGATCGCGTCCTGAAATTCGTCGCTGGCCTGCTGTCGAAGATCAGCAACGACCGCTGTCATGTCGCGCGCCACGGCGGGGAGGAGTTCGTCATGCTGTTCCGGGGCAAGACGGCGGCGGAAGCGTGCGAGGCGGTCGACGGCGTGCGCGCCGACCTGTCGACCCGCAGCCTCGTCAACCGTACCAATGGCGAACGCATGGAGCGGGTGAGCTTTTCCGCGGGCGTCGCCAATGTACTGTTCTACGACGATCCCCGCGCGGCGTTGAAAGCAGCCGACCGCGCGCTCTACCTCGCCAAGGAACATGGCCGCAACCGCGTCTATCTGGCGGCGGAGGCGGACTGATCCGCCGCGCCAGCCATGCGCGGCGGGGGTCTATCGGTCAGAAGTCCGGCTTTTCATAATGAGCGGGCGGCGTGATCACCTCCATCCGCTCGGACAGGAGGGGGCGGAAGGACGGGCGTGACTTGAAGCCTGCATACCAGCGCTTCACCGTTTCATGCCCGGCCCAGTCGATGCCGCCCAGATAGTCGGCGACCGAAATATGCGCGGCCGCGGTTATATCGGCCAAACTCAGCGTGGCGCCCGCCATCCAGCTGCGATGGTCGAGCAGATAGTCCATATAATCCATATGAACATTGGCGCGCTTCATCGCCTCGCGCAGCACCCGCGCATCGGGCGGCGCGCGTTCGATCAGCCGCTTCTTCATCCGTTCGTGCAGCAGCGGACCGACGACGTCGCCATAGAAATTCTGGTCGAAAAAAGCGGTCAGCCGCCGCACTTCCGCCCGCCCCGCCGCCGTGCCGGAGATCAGCGGGAATTTTTCCACCGTCTCCTCGAAATATTCGCAGATCGCCTGGCTGTCGATCAGGGTCATGCCCTTGTCCTCATCCACCATCACGGGGGTGGTGCCGGCCGGATTGAGGTCCAGAAACTCGTCACGCATCATCCATGGGGATTCGCGCACCAGATCATAGCCGATCCCCTTTTCCCCCAGCAGCAGGCGCACCTTGCGGGAAAAGGGACAGAGGGGAAATTGGAAAAGCTGCCACATATCGCCCCCCTGTTAAGCGGAGCCGGGCGGCGCGGAAAGCGGCAAATGGCGGCGTCCGGCGCAAAAAATTCCGACCGCTGCGGCGGAAACTCTGCGGCCGGGCCGCAATCCGCACTTCCGGTCGCCGCAATGTGGCTCTAGAGGTCTCCAGAGCGCGGAGTTCGCAACGGAAAGGATGCCTGATGTCTGACGATTTTTTCCCCGTCCCTTCTGAATGGGCCGCCTCTGCGCTGCTCGACCGGGATGGACGCGCGGCAGATTATCGTCGCTCGATCGAAGAACCCGATGCCTACTGGCTGGACCGCGCCAAGCGGCTGGACTGGGTGAATTTTCCCACCAGGACCAACGAAAGCAGCTTTGCCGAGGCCGACTTCGGCGTGAAATGGTTCGCTGACGGCGTCCTCAACGTCAGCGCCAACTGCATCGACCGGCATCTTGCGGACCGGGGTGACCAGACGGCGATCATCTGGGAACCCGATTCCCCCGAGGCCCAGCCGCGCCGCTACACCTACCGCCAGGTGCATGAGGAAGTGTGCCGCCTCGCCAATGTCCTGAAAGAGGCGGGCGCGAAAAAGGGCGACCGCATCACCATATATCTGCCGATGATCCCGGAGGCCGCCTTCGCGCTGCTCGCCTGTGCCCGGATCGGCGCCATCCACAGCGTCGTCTTCGGCGGCTTTTCGCCAGAGGCATTGGCGGGCCGGATCATCGATTGCGATTCGACGCTGGTCATCACCGCCGACGAAGGCTGCCGCGCTGGCAAGAAGGTGCCGTTGAAGGCGAATGTCGACGCGGCGCTCAAGGATTGCCCCAGCGTCCGCAAGGTCGTCGTGGTGCAGGCGACCGGCGGCAACGTCGGCATGGCCGAAGGCCGCGATGTCTGGCTGCACGAAGCGGCCGCCAATGTGCCCGCCGATTGCCCGCCCGAACCCATGAATGCGGAAGACCCGCTGTTCATCCTCTATACCTCCGGTTCCACCGGCAAGCCCAAGGGCGTGCTGCACACGACCGGCGGCTATCTGCTGTGGGCCAGCCTGACCCATGAACTGTGCTTCGACTATCGCCCCGGCGACATCTACTGGTGCGCGGCGGACATCGGCTGGGTCACGGGCCACAGCTATATCGTCTATGGTCCGCTGGCGAACGGCGCGACCACGCTGATGTATGAAGGCGTGCCCAACCACCCGACGCCCAGCCGCATCTGGGAAGTGGTGGACCGCCATCAGGTGCAGACCCTGTTCACCGCGCCCACCGCCCTGCGCGCGCTGATGAAGGAGGGCGACGATTATGTGACCCGCACCAGCCGCAAGTCGCTGCGCCTGCTGGGCACGGTGGGCGAGCCGATCAATCCCGAAGCGTGGCGCTGGTATCATCATGTCGTTGGCGAGGACCGCTGCCCGATCATCGATACATGGTGGCAGACGGAAACGGGGGCGGCGATGATCGCGCCGATGCCGGGGGCGACGGACCTCAAGCCCGGTTCCGCCACCCTGCCGATGCCGGGCGTGGTGCCGCAGATCGTGGATGGCGAGGGCCATGTGTTGGAAGGCCCGGCCGAAGGCAATCTGGTCATCGCGCAAAGCTGGCCGGGGCAGATGCGCACCGTCTGGGGCGATCATGAGCGCTTCTTCCAGACCTACTTCACCACCTTCCCCGGCAAATATACGACCGGCGACGGGGCGCGGCGCGACGCGGACGGCTATTACTGGATCACCGGGCGCGTCGATGACGTCATCAACGTGTCGGGCCACCGCATGGGCACGGCGGAAGTCGAAAGCGCGCTGGTGCTGCATGAAGCCGTGGCCGAAGCGGCCGTGGTCGGCTTCCCCCACGACATCAAGGGTCAGGGCATCTACGCCTATGTCACGCTGAACAGCGGTGAACAGCCGGGCGAGGAACTGCGCAAGACGCTGGTCAACTGGGTCCGCTCCGAAATCGGTCCGATCGCCACGCCGGACGTCATCCAGTTCGCGCCCGGCCTGCCCAAGACCCGGTCGGGCAAGATCATGCGGCGCATCCTGCGCAAGATCGCCGAGGGCGAAGTGTCGGCGCAGGCGCTGGGCGACACCAGCACGCTCGCCGACCCGTCCGTCGTGGACGATCTGGTGGCGAACCGGCAGGGTTGAGGACGGGCGGCGGTGCTCCTGCAAAGCGGGAGCGCCGCCGAACTGTCGCGACGATTCCCCGCAATCTGAAGATCACCCAACCCGTCCGGGCTGAGCTTGCCGAAGCCTTCTTCCCTGAAGAAAGCCCCCGTTCGACAGGCTCAGAGCGGCGGGAAAATCTGCACTATCCTTAGCGCGTTAAATCAACAATCCCGCCGCTCAAGCGGCCTAGACCATCTCGCCGGTCAGGAGACGCGGCAGCGCGCCTGATTCGCCCCGTGCTTCGGCCATGAAGCGGTTCTTGAGCAGAGAGGTGCGCTGCACCGCCGCCAGCCCGAACCGGCGTATTGCTGACGGAATCCGCCCCGGCACGTCGAACAGCCGGACCAGCCCGTCCATCGCGACGCTGACCGACAGCGTATCCATGCCGCGCCAGCGCTGATAACGGGTCAGCAGTTGCGCGTCGCCGGGGTCGAGACCAAGGCGCATGCCTTCCACCACCACCTGCGTCAGCGCCGCGACGTCGCGCAGGCCAAGGTTCAGGCCCTGCCCGGCAATGGGATGAATCGCGTGCGCGCTGTCGCCGACCAGGGCAAGGCGCGTGTCCGTGATGCGGGCCGCATGGTGGAAACCCAGCGGATAGGAGGAACGCGGCCCCGCCAGTGCAATTTCACCCAGAAAGCCGCCGATCCGCTTTTGCGCTTCGGCCAGCCATGCGCGTTCGGACAGTTTCAGCATCGCGGGGGCCTGGTCCGTGGGCACCGTCCACACGACCGCCGATCGCGTGCCCGGCAGCATCGGCAGCAGCGCGAAGGGGCCGCCGGGATAGAAAATCTCATAGGCGGTGTTGGCGTGCGGCACCTCATGATCGATGGCCGTCACCATCGCGGCATGCTTGTAGTTCCAGCGGGTCGTGCGGATGCCCGCCGCCTCGCGTGTCGGGCTGTTGCGGCCTTCGGCCCCGACCAGCAGCGCGCCGCGGATCGTCTGACCGCTGGCAAGGGTCACGCTGACACCATCGGCATTGCGATCGACATGGGCGGCTTTGTCAGGCTGGAACCGGACCAGATTGCCGCACTGCTCCGCCGTCTGCGCCAGCGCGATGCGCAGGTCGCGATTGGGGAACATGATCCCCATCACCCCGTCATCCTCGTCAGGCGCGAAGTCGAGCGCGCCCGGCTCCAGCCCGTCGCTTACCCAGATGCGATCGATCGGGCACCCCTTCCCCTCCAGCCGCTCACCCACGCCAATGGCGGACAGCATGGCATAGCTGGTGGAGGATATGGCCGAAACCCGCCCGTCGAAGCTTGCCGACGCGGTTTCCACCGGATCGGCAGGGTCGATCACGGCACAGCGCACGCCATGTCCTGACAAAGCGATGCCCAGGGTCAGCCCGACAAGGCCCCCGCCCAAGATGACGACGTCGAAGCGTTGCATGGGCTTCTTCTAGGCGCTCGCGGGCCGATTGGGAAGCGGCGACGGCGCTCCTGCGCAAGGCAGGAGCACATCAGGCCAGCTTACAGCTTGCGCACCCAGCCCGAAGGATCGGCCACGGTGCCGCGCTGAATGCCGGTCAGTTCGGCGCGCAGCGCTTCGGTCACCAGCCCGCCTTCGCCGTTGCCGATGGTGAAGTCGCCCTCAACGCTCTTGACCGTACCGATCGCGGTCACGACCGCGGCCGTGCCGCAGGCGAAGGCCTCGCGCAGCTTGCCGCTGGCGGCGTCGGCGCGCCATTGTCCGAAGCTGTAGGGCTCCTCGCGCACCTCATGCCCCTTGCTGCGGGCGAGCTTGATGATGCTGTCGCGGGTTATGCCGGGCAGGATCGTGCCGCCCAGCGGCGGCGTCACCAGCGATCCATCGTCCATCACGAAGAAGACGTTCATGCCGCCCAGTTCCTCGACCCATTTATGTTCGGCAGCGTCGAGGAATACGACCTGATCGCAGCCATGCCTGCTGGCTTCGGCCTGAGCGACGAGGCTGGCGGCATAGTTGCCCCCGCATTTGGCCGCGCCGGTGCCACCCCGCGCCGCGCGCGTATAATGTTCGGACACCCAGAGCGTGACCGCTTTCTTGCCGCCCTTGAAATAGGCGCCCGCTGGGGAGGCGATGACGCAGAAAATATATTCCGCCGATGGCCGCACGCCCAGGAATGTCTCGCTGGCGAACATGAAGGGCCGCAGATAAAGGCTGCCTTCGCCACCGGGAATCCAGTCGGCATCGATCTTCACCAGCTCCTCGGCCGCCTCCAGGAAGATATCCTCCGGCAGCACCGGCATCGCCAGCCGTTCGGCCGATTCGGCGAAGCGGCGGGCATTTTCCTCCGGCCGGAACATGGCGATGCTGCCATCGGCCAGCCGGTAAGCCTTCATGCCTTCGAAGATTTCCTGCGCATAGTGCAGGACGGCGCAGGCCGGGTCCATCTGGAACGGTTCGCGCGGGCCGACGCTATGGCTGTGCCAGCCCTGCCCCTCGGTATAGCGGATCGTCACCATATGATCGGTGAACAGGCGGCCGAACCCAGGATCCTCCAGCAGTACCGCGCGCTGGTCAGCCGATACAGCCTTGCTGCTCGGATTGACGGTGAAGCGCGACTTCTGCTGGACGTCCATGTTGGTTGCTCCTTGGAATAGCGGCCGCCTATGTCACAAACGGCGCGCTGAAACAATGGGTCATTAATACTGACCCATTTGTTGCGGCATCGAAAGGTCCGGTCGGCACATGCTGGCATCTTGGCGCGATCCGGTCTGCCCTCTATTCCCCGCCCATGCACTTTTTTTCCGACAATGCGACACCTGTCTGCCCTAGGGTGATGGCGGCGATCGCAGCCGCCGATCAAGCGGATCATGGCTATGATGGCGATGCATGGACGGCGAAGCTGGATGCCGCCTTTTCCGCCCTGTTCGATGCGCCGGTGAAGGCGTTGTGGATCACCACCGGCACCGCCGCCAACAGCATCGCGCTGGCGTGCCTGTGCCCGCCCTTTGGCGGGGTGATATGCCATGAGGAAGCGCATGTCGTGGTGGACGAATGCGGCGCGCCCGGCTTCTACACCCATGGCGCGACGCTGATGACGCTGCCGGGCACGGGCGCGAAATTGCAGGTGGAAGCGGTCAGGGACCGGCTGGCCCTTATCCGCCCGGACGTGCATCAGGTCCCCGCCCGCGCGATCAGCATCACGCAGGCGACCGAATATGGCCTTGTCTATACGCCCGATGAGGTCGCTGCGCTGGGGGCTCTGGCCCACGATCACGGGCTGGGGCTGCACATGGATGGGGCCCGCTTCGCCAATGCGGTGGCGTCAATTGGCTGTCACCCCGCCGACCTGACCTGGCGGGCGGGCGTCGACATTTTGTCGTTCGGCAGCGTCAAGAATGGCGGCATGGTGGGAGAAGCCTTGATCTTCTTCGGCCCGGAAGCGGCGGCGCGCGCGGCGGAGGCGGAGCGCTGGCGCAAGCGGGGCGGGCATCTGCTGTCCAAGGGCCGCTATCTCGCCGCCCAGTTGCTCGCCATGGTCGAAGACGGGCTGTGGCTGGCCAACGCCCGCGCCGCCAACGCCGCCGCCCAGGCCCTTGGCGGGGCCGCGGCGGGCCGGTTGATGCACCCGGTCGAGGCCAATGAACTGTTCATCCGCCTCACCCCTGCGGAGGCCGCGACGCTGCGCGCCCAGGGATTCGACTTCCACGATTGGGGCGAAGGCGCGGCGCGGCTCGTCACCAACTGGTCGCAGGACAGCGCCAGCGTGCAGCCCATGGCCGATGCGCTAAGGGCGCTGGGATGATGGAAGGCAGCGCGAATCGCGGCATCGTCATCCCCTTCCTGCTGGTGGTGCTGATCTGGAGCTCGACCTGGATCGTGATCCGCGACCAGTTGGCCGCCGTTCCGCCCAGCTGGTCGGTCTGCTACCGCTTCCTTCTGGGCGGGATCGGCATGGCGCTGTTCGCCCGGATGCGGCGCGTGCCGCTGGCGCTGCCATGGCCGGGCGTCGCTTTCGCGGCCTTGCTGGGGCTGGCGCAGTTCGTGCTCAACTTCAACTTCGTCTACCGGGCCGAACATTATCTTACCTCCGGCGTCGTCGCGACCGTCTATGCCCTGCTGCTGATCCCCAACAGCATCCTCGCCTGGATCGCCTTTCGCCAGCCGGTCAGCCGGTCCTTCATCCTTGGATCGCTGATCGCGATCGCCGGGATCGCCATGCTGCTGCTGCGCGAATATCGCGCCGCGCCCGTGTCAGCCGACGCGGTGCTGCTGGGTATCGGCCTGAGCGCTGCGGGGCTGTTCAGCGCCTCGGCCGCGAATGTCATGCAGGGCATGGACATCGCCCGCCGCCTTCCGATGGTGGCGGTGCTGACATGGGCCATGCTGACCGGCAGCGCGGTCGACGCGCTTTATGCATGGATCACGGTCGGCCCGCCGGTGATGGAGTGGCGCGCCGGTTATCTGTTCGGCATCGCCTGGCTGGGGATTGCGGGATCGGTCGTCACCTTCCCGCTCTATTTCCAGCTGATCCAGCGCATGGGGGCAGGCAGGGCGGCTTATACCAGCGTGCTGATACCCGTGATCGCCATGCTCATTTCCACCGTGACGGAAGGCTATCGCTGGACGCCGCTCAGCATGGCGGGCGGGCTGCTGGCGGTCGCCGGCATGGCGATCGCGCTGCGGTCGAAGGCCGGTTGAGCTTAGTCGAGCCGCGTCGGTCCAGCCAGGCCCATGCCCGGTTCGTACAGCCGCTTGGCCACGTTCACCCTGGCGATCAGGCTGGATAGCGGTTCGGGCGCGCCAGCGGGGCGGCCGGGCGCGGCCATGCTGTTCATGCGATGGCTGACGGCGGCGAAAACATGCTCGATGCGATCCATGGCGGTCCCCGTGAACTGATGGGACCATCCATGGCGGCTGTTGGTTAACGAGACGTAAGCGATAGGGCGGCTTTGCGCCGAACCGGTCTACCCGCTCTCGGCAAGGCAAGCGGCCAGTCCTTCGCGGTAGGTCGGATAGCGCGGCGACCAGCCCAGCAGCCGCTTGGCGCGGCCGTTCGCGACTCGCCGGTTTTCGGCGTAGAAGGACCGCGCCATGGAGGAAAGCCGCGCCTCTTCCAGCGTCTGGAGCGGCGGCAGGGGCTGGTTGAGCAGGCCGCAGGCGGCCTCCACCAGCCGGTTTTGCGCACAGGGCAGGTCATCGGCCAGATTGTAGATGCCCGGTGGCCCGCTGAAGGACGCGATAATGCCGGTGACGATGTCGTCGACATGGATGCGGCTGAATATCTGGCCGGGAAGGTCGACGCGATGCGCCTTGCCCTCTCGCACGCGATCGATCGCTGACCGGCGGGGACCATAGATGCCGGGCAGGCGGAAGCAGCGCAGATCGGCGCGAAGCCCGCGCCAGTCCCTGTCCGCTTTCACCCGCGCGGCGCGCCGGTCCGATCCGGTCGGGCTGGCCTCATCGACCCACGCCCCTGCCGCATCGCCATAGACTCCGGTGGAGGAAAGATAGCCGCTCCAGATGGCTGGCGCGGCGGCGATGGCATCTGCGTAGCGGGTGAGAACCGGATCGCCTTCCCCCTCCGGCGGGACGGAAGACAGGATGTGCGTCGCCCGCGCGATGCTGGCGCGCACGGCGCTTTCGTCGTGGAAAGCAAGGGCATCGTCATCGGCGGCCCGGCGGACGCCGGTGACCTGCCATGCCTCGCCACGCAGGCGCGCGGCCATGCGGGACGCGGTATAACCCATGCCGAGGATGAGCAGATGCGGCATCATTCCTCCCCCTCCCGCGCAGGCAGCAACGCTGTGGTTCAGACGGTAAAGCTCTCGCCGCAGCCGCAGCTTCCCTTGGCATTGGGATTGTTGAAGACGAAACCGGCGGTGAAGTCGTCCTCTACCCAGTCCATCGTCGATCCAACCAGATACAGCACCGAAGCGCCATCGATGTAGAAGGTGCCGCCGGGCGTTTCGATCTTCTCGTCGAACCGGGCTTCCTCCGTCACATAATCGACGGAGTAAGCGAGGCCCGAACAGCCCCGGCGCGGCGTCGACAGCTTGACGCCGATCGTGCCTTCGGGCGCCTGGGCCATCAGGTCCGCGATGCGTTGCTCCGCCGCTGGCGTCAGGATGACGGCGGCAGGGCGGGCGCGGGTCTTGGTCGTCGTTTCGGTCATTCTCAACTCCTCTCCCCTCCCGCTGGCGGAAGGGGCCGGGGGAGGGCCTGTCAGGAACGCCGCCTTACAGGCCCCTGAACCCTCCCTTGAAAGGGAGGGGAATTATAGCATCCCCAATTCCAGCTTCGCCTCGTCCGACATCTTTTGCGGGTCCCATGGCGGGTCCCAGACGAGGTTCACCTGCGCATCGCCCACGCCCGGCACGGCGCCGACGCGCAGTTCCACCTCGCCCGGCATGGATTCCGCGACGGGGCAATGCGGCGTCGTCAGCGTCATCGTCACGACGGCATGACCGTCTTCCGTCACATCAACGCCGTAGACGAGTCCCAGGTCGTAGATGTTCACCGGAATCTCAGGATCATAGATTTCCTTGAGCGCATCGATGATCGCGTCATAAAGATTGCCGCCCGGCTCGCCCGCAGGAACTTCGGCCGGTTTCTGCGCCAGAAAGCCGTCGAGATAGTCGCGCTGGCGCGGCGCCTCTTCGACGCGCGACTTGGGCGGGGTTTCCACCGTGTCGACCTCTTCCACCAAAATCTTCCGCTCGCCGGAGTTCGTCTCAGTCATTGGCGAAGATCTTCCTTACCCGTTCTATGCCCTTGACCAGCGCATCCACATCGCTGTCGTCGCTGTAGATGCCAAAGCTGGCCCGCGCGGTCGCCTCCACGCCCAGATGGCGCATCAGCGGCTGCGCGCAATGATGCCCCGCCCGGATGGCGACGCCCGTTTCGTCCAATATGGTGCCGACATCGTGCGGATGCACCCCCTCCACTTCGAAGGAGAGGATGCCCGCGCTGTCCTCCGGGCCGAAGACGCGCACGCTGTTGATGCCTTCCAGCGCCGCACGGGCCTTGCCGACCAGCGTGCATTCATGGGCGTGGATCGCCTCCAGACCGATCGCCTGCACATAGTCGATCGCCGCCGACAGGCCGACCACGCCGGTGATATGCGGCGTCCCCGCCTCGAACCGGGTGGGCGCCGGGGCATAGGTCGTCTTCTCGAACGTCACCTTGTCGATCATCGATCCGCCGCCCTGATAAGGGGGCATGGCGTCGAGCAATGGCTTGCGCCCCCACAGCACGCCGATGCCCGTCGGGCCATAGAGCTTGTGCGCGGAAAAGACGTAGAAATCGCAGTCCAGCGCCTGCACATCGACACTCAGGCGCGGCACGGCCTGGCACCCGTCGATCAATATCTTCGCCCCGGCGCCGTGCGCGATGTCAGCAGCGCGGCGGACGTCGAGGACGCTGCCCAGCACGTTCGACACATGGGCCAGCGCCACCATCTTGTGGGCGGGCGTGATCATGGCCTGCATCGCGTCCAGGTCGATCTTGCCGTCCGCCGTCAGCGGCACGACATCGATCTGCGCGCCAACCTGCTCCGCCACGATCTGCCAGGGAACGATGTTGCTGTGATGCTCCAGCATGGACAGCAGGATGCGATCCCCGCTCTTGAGTTGTGTCGCCGCCCAGCTATGCGCCACGAGGTTGATGCCCTCGGTCGCGCCGCGGACATAGACGATTTCACTGTCCGACTGCGCGTTGATGAAGCCCGCCACCTTCCGCCGCGCGGCTTCATAGGCGAGCGTCATGTTGGCGGAGCGTTCATAAACGCCGCGATGCACCGTCGCATAGTCCGGCCCATAGGCGCGGGCGATGGCTTCGATGACGGCGCTCGGCTTCTGCGCGGTGGCGGCGCTGTCGAGATAATGCCAGTTGCCGACGCCGGGGAAGTCCTGGCGCAAACTCAGAACATCGTTCGTCCTGAGCTTGTCGAAGGGCCCACCCGCGTTTGCCGAAGGCGCTTCGCCACGCTCAGCGGCGGGCTTCGATAGGCTCAGGCCGAACGGCGGCTTGGTGTCTTCGCTCATACCAGCGCCTCCAGCTTGGCCAGCGCGGCCGCTTCCAGCCGGTCCTTCACCGCCTCGTCCGCCACATCGTCGAACACGCCCGCGACGAACGCCTTCAGCAGCAGCGTCTTGGCCGTCGCCGGGTCCATCCCGCGCGAGGCCATGTAGAACAGCGCCTGCCTGTCCAACTCGCCCACTGTCGCGCCATGGGCGCATTTCACGTCATCGGCATAGATTTCCAGCTCCGGCTTGGCGTTGGCCGTCGCCGTGCGGTCGAGCAGCATCGCCTTGACCGACTGGAAGGCATCGGTGCGCTGCGCGTCCCGCGCCACGTTGATCGAGCCAAGATAGCTGCCCGTCGCGCGCTGGCCCAGGATCGAACGGATCGTCTGCCCGCTGGTCGCGTCCGGCTGCGCATGGGTGACGGAGGTGATGATTTCCAGCACCTGATCCCCGCCGCCGATGATCGCGCCGTTCAACTCGAAATGCGCGCCCTTGCCCAGCGTCACGGTGAAGGTCACGCGGCCCAGCTTGCCGCCCACGTTCAGCACATGAAAATCGCACCGCGCGCCATCAGCGACGGTGATCACATAATCATGCACCGCCGCCGCGCCGTCCGCCGCATCCTGCAACAGATGATGGCGCGAGCTTTCGCCGGCCGCCACATCGATGCGCTCCGGGGCAGGCAGGGGCCAGATGGCCGCCAGCGCATCTAGGTCGCTATAGCGCCATTCTTCCGCCTTGCGCGTGGGGAGGGTGAGCGCGTTCATTCCCCACCTCCGTTCGTTTCGAGCGCAGTCGAGAAACGCAGGCACAGCGCTTCCCGCTTCTCGACTTCGCTCGAAGCGAACGGCTGTTGTTTGGAACCCCTCACGCCGCAACCACCTCGGCATAGCCTTCGCGCTCCAGTTCCAGCGCGAGTTCCGGGCCGCCCGACTTCACGATCCGGCCCGCGGCGAGGACATGCACATAGTCGGGCTTCACATAATCGAGCAGCCGCTGATAATGGGTGATCAGCAGCACCGCCTTGCCGGGCTTGCGCATGATGGCATTGATGCCGGACCCCACGATCTTGAGCGCATCGATGTCGAGGCCCGAGTCCGTCTCGTCCAATATCGCCAGCTTGGGGTCGAGAATGCCCATCTGCACCATCTCGGCGCGCTTCTTCTCGCCGCCGGAAAAGCCGACATTCACCGGGCGCTTCAACATCTCCATGTCCAGCCCCAGCAGCCCCGCCTTTTCCTTGGCGAGCTTGATGAACTCGCCGCCCGACAGGGGCTCCTGCCCTCGCGCCTTGCGCTGGCTGTTCAGGCTTTCCCGCAGGAATTGCAGGTTGGACACGCCGGGTATCTCGACCGGATATTGGAAACCCAGGAACAGCCCTGCGGCAGCGCGCTCGTACGGCTCCAGTTCGAACAGGTCCTGCCCCTCGAACGTCGCGCTGCCGCCGGTCACCTCGTAACCGGGGCGGCCGCCCAGCGTATAGGCGAGCGTCGACTTGCCCGCGCCGTTGGGACCCATGATCGCATGGATCTCGCCTGTATTGATGGAAAGCGACAGACCCTTCAGGATCTTCTTGCCGTCGATTTCATTCGTGAGATTGTCGATCGTCAGCATCATTCAACCCTTATGCGCGCGCTGCAAAGTCCGCGCGGTCCAGAAGGCCATGTCGCGCACATCGCCCGGCGCGGGGAACAGCGTGTCGATATGGCGCTTGATGGGCATATAGGGCCACCAGTCGGCTCCCGGTTCCGGCGCGCCCTTTTCCAGCACGCCGGTCACGAATTCCGTCACCGGCCCCATGCGGGCGAGGTTAGGAGCCTTCGCCTTGTGAAAGGCCTTGTCGGTCTTGAGGCGCTCGGCAAAGGCGGCGTCACCCTTCTCCAGCGACGCGCGGCATTCCGCCTGATAAGCGTCGAGATCACCGAAATCCTTGCGCGCCCGCGCTTCCAGCTCACCCTCTTCCAGATCATAATCCTCGGTCAGGATGCGTATGGCGGCGGTCCACGCCTGACCATTGCCGACATCCTCCGCAAAATCGGCGAGGGCATCCTGGATATCGTCTTCGTCGCTCAAGTCTCAGTCCTTCAAATTCTCATTCGCTCGTTATCCTGAACTTGTTTCAGGATCCATCGTCCCCCACACTCCACATCGCTTGGGAAGCAATGGATGCCGGATCAAGTCCGGCATGACGGGAAATTATCCCACGCTACCCTCAAGGCTGATGCCCAGCAGCTTCTGCGCTTCGACCGCGAACTCCATCGGTAGCTGCTGGAGCACTTCACGCGCGAAGCCGTTGACGATCAGCGACACCGCGCTTTCCTGATCCAGCCCGCGCTGCATCGCATAGAATAGCTGGTCATCGCTGATCTTGCTCGTCGTCGCCTCATGCTCGATCTGGGCGCTCGGATTGCGCACTTCGATATAGGGCACGGTATGCGCGCCGCATTGGTCACCCAGCAGCAGGCTGTCGCACTGGGTGAAGTTGCGCACGCCCTCCGCGCCCGGCGCGACGCGCACCAGCCCCCGATAGGTATTGTTCGAACGGCCCGCGCTAATGCCCTTGGACACGATGGTAGAGCGCGATCCCTTGCCATTATGGATCATCTTCGTGCCGGTGTCGGCCTGTTGCAGATTGTTGGTCAGCGCCACCGAGTAGAATTCGCCGACGCTGTTCTCGCCGTTCAGCACGCAGCTTGGATATTTCCAGGTGATGGCGGAGCCGGTTTCGACCTGGGTCCAGCTGACCTTGCTGTTGCGCCCTTGGCAGAGCGCGCGCTTGGTCACGAAATTATAGATGCCGCCCTTGCCGTTCTCGTCGCCGGGATACCAGTTCTGGACGGTCGAATATTTGATCTCGGCATCGTCCAGCGCGACCAGTTCCACGACCGCAGCGTGAAGCTGGTTCTCGTCGCGCATCGGCGCGGTGCAGCCTTCGAGATAGCTGACATAGCTCCCCTCGTCCGCGACGATCAGCGTGCGTTCGAACTGCCCCGTATTCTCCGCATTGATGCGGAAATAGGTGCTAAGCTCCATCGGGCAACGCACCCCTTTGGGGATGTAGACGAAGGTGCCATCGGAAAAGACAGCGCAGTTGAGCGTCGCGAAATAATTGTCGTGCATCGGCACGACCTTGCCCAGCCACTTCTTCACGAGATCCGGATATTCGCGCACAGCCTCGCTGATCGAGCGGAAGATGACGCCCGCTTCCTCCAGCTCCTTGCGGAAGGTGGTGGCGACCGACACGCTGTCGAACACGGCGTCCACCGCGACCTTGCGGCTGCCCTTCACCCCGGCCAGCACTTCCTGCTCGGCGATCGGGATGCCCAGCTTTTCATAGGTGGCGCGGATTTCGGGATCGAGTTCGTCCAGCGACTCCAGTTCCGCCTTCTTCTTGGGCTCGGCGTAATAATAGGCGTCCTGATAGTCGATTGGCGGAATGTTCAGCTTCGCCCAGTCCGGCGCTTCCATCTGCTGCCACATGGCGAAGGCCTTCAGCCGCCATTCCAGCAGCCATTCCGGCTCCTTCTTCTTGGCCGAAATGAAGCGGACCGTGTCCTCGTTCAGCCCCTTGGGCGCGAAGTCCTGCTCGATGGCGGAGGACCAGCCATGTTCGTAGGCGGATGCGCGCTCGGCAGCCTCATGGGCTTCCAGATTGCGAATGGTCGTCGTCTCTTCGGTCATGCCATTTCCCGTGTCAGGCTGGCGATGGTGACGCCTGCCAGCGCCTCGCGAATCGCATTGTTCGCCATGTTCATATGCGGCCGCACCCGGCAGTCCTGCTCCAGCAAGCAATCATGCGCGCCCTGTTCCGAGCAGGCGGTCATGGCGATGGGCCCTTCCACCGCCTCCACCACATCGGCGAGCGTGATCGTTGCGGGCGGGCGCGACAAGCGGACTCCTCCGCCCGTGCCCCGGCTGGATTCGAGCAGGCCCGCCGCCGACAAGCGGCTCACCAGCTTCTGCGCCGTGGGCAGGGGGATTCCGGTTTCGGCAGCGAGCGTGGTCGCATTCATGCGCGCCGCACCGCAATGACGGGCGGCGGCCGACATCAATACTACTGCGTAATCTGCAAAACTCGAAAGCCTCATGCTGACAGCCGGCGCTCCACTTTGCGAACCATTCTCAAATCGGATCGAATCAATCCGATTGCGCATGTGGTCCCGGCCGCTCAGGGAATCAAGGCATTTTTCGCGCTGTCTTCAGCTCATGCGGTTCAGCACCGCCACATCGCCCCCCAACGACCGGCGCAGCAGCGTCAGCTGCGCCACTGCGGACGGCTCATTCTGCAACTGATGGGGGGTTAGGCCGATAAAATGCTTGATCTCCCGTATGAAATGCGACTGGTCGTAGAAGCGGCTGTCTTCGCACAATTCCTGCCAGCTATGCCGGTCAAGCGCGATACGCGCGCTGCACCGCAAGGCGCGATATTTGCGGGCAAGCAGCTTTGGCGGACATCCATAATAGCGGTTGGTGAGGCGAGCGAGTTGCCTGGGCGACAGGCCCGTCCGCTGCGCCAGCGTCTCGATGCGCGGCGACCCTTCGTCCATCAGCCAGTTGTCCACAGCTTCGAGCAATCGCCATGTCGCATCGCTCAAAGGTTTGACAAGGCCCGCAAGGACAGACCAGCACAAGGCCACCATTTCCTGCGGGTCGTCCATCGTTCGCAACTGGCGGAGCAGATCGTCAAACGCGCGGTTCCCGTCACCGCCAAGACTTTGGAGGCGATCAGCCTCTTCGCTGGCGTCGCCACCATGAAGGCTGATCCAGCCCGCAGGCAGCAGGGACATGCCCACAACGCGGGCGGCCCCCTCCAGATGGAAGCGCGTGGCGCCCAGCGTCGGGCCAAGGAGGCAGACTTCGGGCGTGGCCAATACCGTTCCATCATGAAACTTATAATGTCCGCCACCTTGCAGCATCAGGCGTAATTGCGGTACGTCCGCACGCGTTACGTCAGAGTAAGTGTCGAGCGTCTCACTGAACAGGTAGAGAGAGCCGAAATAGCGGCGCAAATGTTCAGGCGGAGCGAAATATTGAAGACGGATAGGCCCGTCGGCCGCTTCTATGGTATAGGCGAGCGGCGTACCGTCCTCCTGTTCCGCAATATTGCGCGTCGCCCCGGACGCGTCCCCCCATTGACGGATCATACTTACCCCTTGGTCACACTATGCGGCATAGTGCGAAACGCGCAAGAGCGATGCTGAATGGCGGTCACTTTTTCTTACGTCAAAAAAATGGCCCGGTGGTTTTCACCACCGGGCCAGTGAAAGGTCTCGTCGGCCATAATGGGCCTAGAGCCTTCGGGTCGCAGGCCGTTCATACGTCCGAATCGGACCATCATGATTGGATGGATCGGACATTCTGTGAGCCGAATCAGGACGTCAGATGCAGATTCCGGCATGCCGTCATTGTTCCGGATCAACTGTTGCACTGCCGCAACAGCGACTCGACGCAGGCGCGATCCGCTGGCATAGCGCGCGCATGTTCTATCGTCTGGCCCGCCCCATTTTCTTTTCCATGGACGCTGAGCAAGCGCACAATCTTTCCATAGCACTATTGCGGATGATGCCCGCGCCCGCAGCGGTGAAGGAAGACCCGATTCTGGCCCAGACAATCGCCGGTATCCGCTTCCCCAACCCGGTGGGCCTTGCCGCGGGCTATGACAAGGAAGGGCTGGTCGCACACAAGATGCACGGCTTCGGTTTCGGCTTTGCCGAACTGGGGACACTGACTCCGCTGCCGCAGCCCGGCAATCCCCAGCCCCGCCTGTTCCGGCTGGCGGAGGACCGCGCGGTCATCAACCGCATGGGTTTCAACAACGGCGGCCAGGCAGCGGCGGCCGAACGGATCGCCAAGCGCCGTCAGCCCGGCGGCGCCGTCATCGGCATCAATATCGGCGCGAACAAGGATGCGGCCGACCGGATCGCCGATTATGTGACCGGCGTCGTCTGCATGTCGCCCCTTGCCGACTATCTGACGGTCAACATCTCTTCTCCCAATACGCCGGGGCTGCGCGCCTTGCAGGATCGCGCGGCGCTGGATCAGTTGCTCGGCGCCGTGATGGCGGCGCGCGGCGCTGACCGCACGCCGATTTTCCTGAAAGTCGCGCCCGATCTGGATCAGGCCGATGTGGAGGATATCGCCGCCGCCTGCCTCGACCATGGCGTGGATGGGTTGATCATATCCAACACGACCATTTCGCGCCCGCCACTTCGATCGAAAGCGGCGGGGGAAGCGGGCGGGCTGTCGGGCGCGCCGCTTACCGGTCTATCGTTGCAGCGGCTGCGCGACTTCCGCCGCATCCTGGGCAAGCGCCTGCCGCTGATCGGTGTGGGCGGCATCGCTACGGCAGAGCAGGCCTATGCCCGGCTGCGTGCCGGGGCGAGCCTGATCCAGCTTTACAGCGCCCTCGTTTATGAAGGGCCGGCCCTGCCCCGGCGGATCACCCGCGACTTGAAAGCGCTGCTGGCCCGCGATGGCTTTTCCCATGTCAGCGAGGCCGTAGGGGTCGACGCCTGATCCGGCAAGGCAATCAGCGGCTTGCCCCAGGCAGGATCAAGGCTAGGGTGCGGCCATGACGTCGCGACTTGCCCGGCCGCTGGCCATCCTCGCCCTGTTCCTGCTCCCCATCCAGCCTGCGCAGGCGCGGGAAGCTGTCTCGCTCAGTGCTACCGTGTCCGCCGCCGATCCCCGCGCGGCGGCGGCCGGTCAGAAGATATTGCGCGAAGGGGGCAGCGCCACCGACGCCGCCATCGCGATGATGCTGGCGCTGAACGTGGTGGAACCGCACAATAGCGGCATCGGCGGCGGCGGCTTCCTGATGCATCATGATGGCGAGACCGGCCTGCTCGAATCGATCGACGGCCGGGAAACCGCGCCTGCCGCCGCGCGGCCTGACCGTTTCCTGGGGCCTGACGGCAAGCCGCTAGCCTTCCGCGACGCCTGGCCGGGGGGCTATTCGGTGGGCGTGCCGGGCAATCTGCGTCTCGCCTGGATGGCCCACCGGAAATGGGGCAAGCTTCCCTGGGCACGGCTGTTCGATCCGGCCATCCGCCTGGCCGCCGAAGGTTTCGAGGTACGCCAACGGCTGGATACGGCGATGAAGGCGGTGGCCCCGATCTGGGCCGATTTCCCGGAGATACAGAAATATTTCTGGGTGAACGGAGCGCCCGCGCCGATCGGCACCATGCTCAAAAATCCGCCCTTGGCCGACCTGTTCCGCCGGATCGCGGCGGAAGGACCGGATGCCTTCTATAAGGGAAAAACGGCCGAGGCGATCGCCAAGACCGTCACCTCCGCACCCAAAAACCCGGTGCCGATTACGCTGGAGGATCTTGCCTCCTATCAGGCCAAGCCGCGCAAACCGGTCTGCGGGCCTTATCGCGTCTATACGGTCTGCGGCATGGGTCCGGCCTCTGCGGGCGGCATCACCGTGCTGCAAATATTGGGCATGGTGGAACAATTCCCGGTCGCCCGTTGGGGCAAGGATGATCCGCGATCCTGGCACGTCATCGGCGAAGCCATGCGCCTTGCCTATGCCGATCGTGACACGTGGCTGGGCGATCCCGATTTCGTGAAAGTGCCGGTCGCGGGGCTGATCGACCCCCGCTATCTCAGGCAGCGGGCGGCGCTGATCTCCCTGGATCACGCGCGCGGAAGCTATCCGCCGGGCACACCGCCGATGGCGGAGCCGCGCACCCCGGCCCAGCCGCAACCCGAAAGCGGCACCAGCCATTTCGTCGCGGTGGACAAGGACGGCGATATCGCCAGCTGGACGTCCACGATCGAAAGCTTTTTCGGCAGTCAGCTGATCGCCGACGGGGTCATTCTCAATAATGAACTAACCGACTTCAGCTTCACGCCCGAAAGGAACGGGGCGCCCGTCGCCAACCGGGTAGAGCCGGGCAAGCGCCCCCTGTCGTCGATGTCGCCGACCATCGTCTATGACAGGAGCGGCACGCCGGTCTTCACCATTGGCGCGGCGGGCGGGCGCACCATCATCATGCAGGTCGCCAAGGCGCTGATCGCCCATTTCGACTGGGGCTTGTCAGCGCAAGAATCAATCGCACTTGGATTAGAATATTTCAATGCCGATGGCCTCGTGCTTGAGAAAGGCACGTCGCTGGAGGCGATGAAGGCTCCGCTGGAGCGGCTGGGGCATAAGGTGACCGTCGCTCCGATGGGCCTCAAGGCCAACGCCGCAGAGCGCGGGAGCGACGGCCATTGGACCGGGGCCGCCGATCCGCGCAGTCCCGGTGTATCCTTGCAGGAGTGACGGCGGGCTTCTGCCCGTTCGCCCTGATCTTGCCCAAGGCTTTCGCTTCGCAGAGGCAGGGGCATCGACAGCCTCAGCCCGAACGGCTCCTAATTAACGGGGCTGGCGTTCTAACCCAATTTCAGACCGGCGACATTGAAGGTGAAGGGGAAGCTCTTGTCCTTGGGCCCTACCACCAGCTTGACCTTCACGGTCTTGCTGTTCCGTATCGCTTCATAGGCTTTCGACGCGGGCAGAACTTCGATGCCGTCCTTGTTCTCCGTCATGCGGCCCTTCCATTCATGCGTCTTCCCATCGTCCGTCACCGCCGTGACATGGCAGTCGGACAAGTCGCAGGTGAACGGCGCGCCAACCAGCTTGACGGTCACTTGCGCTCCGCCCTCCTTCAACGGCTGGACGAGCAGCACGGAAAAGCTGTCGGGGGCCGTCATGGTGGAAACGCTGTTCGTGCTGCCGATATAGGCGAGTTTGGGTTTCGCGCCCTCCCCGCCTTCATATTTCCACTGCTGGCCGATCTGTTCGCGCTGGGTCGGTTCCTTCTCACCGGACGAGCAGGCCGTCATCAGCCCGATCGCCGCCAGCGCCATGATGCCGCGCATAGCGCTTCTCCTTATTCCGTTCCGTTACGGAAGGAGAACGCCCCGCAGGCGTCAGGTTTCCGTGGGCGAGGCGTAGCGCGCCGCCGTCTGGCGGATGAGCGCGATCATGTTGGGGATGCCCTGGGTGCGATTGGAACTGAGCTGATTCCTGAGATCGAAGGGCGCAAGAGCCTGTTCGATATCGGTCGCGCTGATTTCCGCAGGCGAACGGTCCTGCACCGTCAGCAGCACCAGGGCGATAATCCCCTTGGTGATCGCGGCATTGCTGTCAGCCAGGAAATGCAGCCGGCCATCGTCCAGCACCGTAGGATAGACCCACACCGCCGCCGAACAACCGCGCACCAGCGTCGCGTCGGTCTTGAGCGCATCGGGCATGGGCTCCAGCGCCCGGCCAAGGTCGATCAACAGCCGGTAACGGTCGTCCGCGTCCAGAAATTCATATTCTTCCTGAAGATCGGCGAGGGCGGGCTGGTCGGTCATATCCGCCATATAGGGGGAAAAGCAGCCCTGCAAAGCTGCTTTTCAAGACATCAGATATCGACCCCGGCGGCAATCGCCTCCAGCTTGCGGATGCGTTCCTTGAGGTCCGCAACCTCGATCCGCGCGCTGGCGTTGGGCGGCCCGGCGTCCGGCCGTCCCAGTTCCGCACGCTTTAGCTCCAGCCAGCCGCTCCACCCGCGCAATCCCGCCACCGCGACGATCGCCAGGCCCAGCAGGCTGCTCACAGAAACAATGAAAATCGAAAGGGGCTCCTGCATATCGACCCTCCTCCATCGTACCGTCAGTCACGCTCACGCAGCTTGTCAAACTCGCGTTCCAGCGCACTGCCGCTGTCGGTCGCCAGCCGTTCGAGCACGGCGACCCGCTCTTTCAGCGCTTTCACTTCTGCCCGCAGCCGCTCGGCTTCGGGGTCGGGTCCGCGCTGGACCAATTCCTCGCCGCGATGACGGCGGACGATGCCATATTTGGCGCGGACGACGCTTGCCACAGCGGCGATGGCGACGATCGCGACCACCATTTCAAACGGGTTCATGAATGAGTGCCTCCCTTGTCCAGCGCCTCAGCGCAGGCTGTCGATTTCGTCGGCCAGCCTTGTGTTGCGGCTGGTATAATGGGTTTCGATGTCGGCCAGGCGGCGATCGATGTCGCGGAACTTGGACCGGACATCGCGCGCCGAACGCGCCGGATTGGTGCGCACACCCTGCCAGAATTTCTCGTCATCCCGGTCGGCATAGAGGCCCGCCGGCTTGTTCTCGGCGAAATGAGCGACGGCGAAATAGGCGATCAGCGACCAGGGGAAAGCCCCCATCAGCGTCAGCAGCACCGCGCCGACGCGGACCCACACCACGTCGATGCCGCTATAGTCGGCGATGCCGGAACAGACGCCCAGCCATTTGCCATTCTGCTTGTCCAGGTAGAATTTGGTGCGGCGGCCGCTCATGTCAGTTCCTCCGGTCGAAATCATAGTCATCGTCCTGTGGCGGACGCGCGGGGCGGAAGTCGGGATTGTCGGCCGCGACGATCCGTTCGACCGTCTGCAACCTGTCCTCCAGCCGCCGGGCGAGCAGGTGCAGTTCGTCCAGCAGCCGCTCATCCTCATCGGTGATCTTGGGCGCCTGCTTCCACTTGGTGGAATAGTGCAGGATCAGCCAGGGCATGCCGATGAACAGCATGCCGCAGATCATGATGGGCAGGAACACGTCCTCCATGCGTCATTCTCCCTTGTTCATGCTGGCCTTGAGAGCGGCAAGTTCGGCATCGACCTTGTCGGAGGACTGAAGCTCGGCAATCTCATCCTCCAGCGTGCGGCGCTGCTGCCCCATGCCCATGGCGTCGGCGCGCCCTTCGGCCATGTCGACCCGCCGTTCCAGCATGTCGAAGCGGGCAAAGGCATCATTCACCTTCTCGCCCGCATAGGCTTCGCGGACCCGCAGCCGGTTCTGCGCGCTTTCCATGCGCGTCACCAGGCTGTTCTGGCGGGTGCGGGCCTCGCGCAGCTTGGCTTGCAGCTTGGCGATATCCTCTTCCGAAGCACGCAGCGCTTCATCCAGCACCTCGATCTCGTGCGAAAGCTGCTCCGCCATGTCGGCCGCCTTCTGCTTTTCGACCAGCGCGGCCTTGGCCAGATCCTCCCGGTCCTTGCTGAGCGCCAGTTGCGCCTTTTCGGTCCAGTTGTCCTGAAGCGCCTGTAGCTTGCCGATGTGGCGGCGCATTTCCTTCTGGTCCGCGATGGTGCGGGCGGCCGATGCGCGCACTTCGACCAGCGTCTCCTCCATCTCAAGGATGATCATGCGGATCATCTTCGCCGGGTCTTCCGCCCGGTCGAGCAGGTCGGTGACGTTGGCGGCGATGATGTCGCGGGTGCGGGAAAAGATACCCATGTGAACTTCACTCCTCAGGAAATCGGGGCGCGTCAGGCCAGATAGCGCAAGATTAGCGGGCCATCGCCACAGGTCAGGACGGCGGCTTCGCTGGCCTTTGCGGGACCGGCGGCGGAAAGAATCATGGTCGATCCGAACAGGATGGCGGCGAAGGCGATGAACAGGAGCCTGCCCTTTGCTCCGCTTTCTTCATTGTCCGTGTCCATGAGTTATCTCCCTGCTGACTGCCAATGCGGCGCCGCCTTGCTGACGGCTTGCGCTCAACGTTGCATGGCCCGTGCCAAATGAGAGACATGGCCGGAAATCAGGCATTTTGACTTTTTCGCGGCCGTCTCGCCCCAGACGCCTTGCTATCATATGGCATTTTTCACCATATGTTGGGAATGGAGAAGAATAGCCAATTCATCGGCGAGTCCCTCGCCTTCCTCGACGCGGTCGAGCAGGCGAGCCGGGCGGCCGAACTCAACCGGCCGGTCCTCATCATCGGGGAGCGCGGCACCGGCAAGGAACTTGTGGCGGAAAGGCTGCACCGCCTGTCCCCGCGCTGGGGCGAGCCGCTGATCGTCATGAACTGCGCGGCGCTGCCCGAAACATTGATCGAGGCGGAACTGTTCGGCCATGAACAGGGCGCGTTCACCGGAGCGGCGCGGGCCCGCGCTGGCCGGTTCGAGGAGGCGGACGGCGGCACGCTGTTCCTCGACGAACTGGGCACCCTGTCGATGGCGGCGCAGGAACGGCTGCTGCGCGTGGTGGAATATGGCGAAGTGACCCGCATCGGCGCTTCGCGGGCGAAAATGGTGGATGTTCGCATCATCGCGGCCACTAATGAGGACCTGCCGGAAGCCGCCGCCGCCGGGCGTTTCCGCGCGGACCTGCTCGACCGGCTGAGCTTCGAGGTGATCACCCTTCCCCCGCTGCGCGCGCGGGAAGGCGATGCCGCGGTGCTGGCCGACCATTTCGGGCGGCGGATGGCGGCAGAACTTGGCTGGCCGCGCTGGCCGGGTTTCACGCCGGACGCTATGGCAGAACTTGAAGCGCATCCCTGGCCCGGCAATGTGCGGGAATTGCGCAATGTCGTGGAACGCGCCGTCTATCGCTGGACCGAACCCGCCCAGCCCGTGGCGCGCATCATCTTCGATCCCTTCGCTTCGCCCTGGAAGCCTGCGGGCGGGACGCCAGCGCCTTCACCAGAAGCGCCGCCCGTGTCCGATGTGTCCGGCCTTGAGGCGATCAGCGACCTCAAGGCCGCTGTCGACGCGCATGAGGCGGCGATCGTCCGGGCGGCGCTGCAACGCCATCGCCACAACCAGCGCGCGACGGCCAAGGGCCTGGGCCTCACCTACGATCAATTGCGACACTGCCTGAAAAAACATGGCCTGACCGCAGGCTAGGAGGAGAGGCTCAGCGCGTCGGCACCGGCTCCGCGCCCGAATAGTCGTAGAAGCCCCTGCCCGTCTTGCGGCCAAGCCAGCCCGCCTCGACATATTTGACCAGCAACGGCGCGGGCCGGTATTTGGGGTCGCGCGTCGTCGTCTGGAGCACGTTGATCGCCTCCAGGCAGGTGTCGAGGCCAATATAGTCCGCCAGAGTCAGCGGACCCATCGGGTGATTGAGGCCCAGCCGCACCCCGGTGTCGATATCCTGCATGGTGGCCACGCCCTCGCCGAGCGCGAAGACCGCTTCGTTGAGCATGGGCAGGAGGATGCGGTTGACGACGAAGCCCGGCGCATCGAACGCATGCACTACCTGTTTGCCGAGGCGCTCGACATAAGCCTGCACGGCGGCCACGGCCTCGTCAGAGGTGGCAAGGCCGCGAATGACTTCGACCAGCGCCATGACCGGCACCGGATTGAAGAAGTGGACGCCCAGGAAACGCTCCTTGTCCGGCACCGCCTGCGCCAGCCGCGTGATGGGAATGGAGGAGGTGTTGGACGCCATGATCGCGCCCGGCGAGAGCAACGCGGCGGCATTGGCGAAGATCGTCCGCTTGATGTCCTCACGCTCGGTCGCCGCTTCGATCACCAGTTGCGCTTCGGCAAGGGGGGCCAGATCACCGCTGACGCGGATGCGCGCCATTGCCGCGTCCATGTCAGCCTGGCTCTGCTTGCCCTTCTCCACCGCCTTGGCGAGCTGCTTCGCCACGCCGTCGCGGCCCTTTTCGGCGCGCGCGCGATCGACGTCGCACAGGATGACGTCATAGCTCGCCTGCGCCGACACCTGCGCGATGCCAGCGCCCATCTGACCAGCGCCGATAACGCCTATAACCCGGATCTCCGCCATAGCCTTGCCTCCGCCAGGATTGATTTTGCCGATCCCCTAGCGGCAAGGCGCGGACGCGGCCAGCGCTTTTACAGTCCGGGCAATCGGGGCAAGCGGCACGCGGCGGGACGGAAAGCCCTGCCCGCCCGGCAGGATGGTTTGACGGACCTCATTTCCGTCTTTGCGCCTTGGCCGCAGGATGGCTAAAAGGCCGCGCATGTCCGCTTCTGAGCCCATGCCCGTTCCGGCGACCGGAAGGTTCGCCGGTGCGGCGCATCTTTTTCCCTTGCGCGTCTATTTCGAGGACACGGACCTGTCCGGCCTCGTCTATCACGCCAATTATCTGCGCTATATGGAACGGGCGCGGTCGGACATGCTGCGCGTCGCCGGGATCGACCAGCGCGCCACGCATGAAGCGGGCGAGGGCGTCTATGCCGTCACCGATATCAAGATCAGCTACCGCCGCCCCGCGCGCCTGGACGATGACCTGCTGGTGGAAAGCCGCCTCACCGCTTTCAGCGCGGCAAGCTGCGTCATTCATCAGAGAGTCAGGCGCGGGGAGGAAATACTGACGGACGGCGAAGTCTCGGTCGCCTTCCTGACTCAGCAGGGCCGCCCGCAAAGGCAACCCAAGCCCTGGATCGATATTTTCAGCCGTTTGATGAAAGGGGAAGACATCAACCCATGAGCCTCATGATGCCCGACGTTGGCGCAGCAGCCGGCGCCGCCGCGCAAGCCGCCACCATTTCGCCGCTCGCCCTGTTCCTACAGGCGGACATCGTCGTGAAGGTGGTGATGCTGGGGCTTCTGCTTGCCAGCATCTGGACCTGGGCGATGATCATCGGCTTCACCTTCACCCTGCGCCGGGCCAGCCGCCAGAGCAGCGCGTTCGAGGCGGATTTCTGGAAGGCGGAGGATATCGACCGCTTCTATGAGGCGCGTGGCAAGGCCGACTTCCCCGCTGCCAAGGTGATGGCCGCCGGGGTCACCGAATGGCGCCGCTCCACCGCGCAGAAAGTGATCGATCGCGAAGGCACGCGCGACCGGCTGTCCACCAGCATGTCGAGCACGATCGCGGCCGAAGTCGATCGCTTGTCGGACCGCCTCAACATCCTGGCCACCATTGGTTCGGTCGCCCCCTTCGTCGGCCTGTTCGGCACGGTATGGGGCATCATGCGGGCGTTCACCGCGATCGCGGCCGAACAGAACAGCTCGCTCGCCGTGGTCGCGCCTGGCATCGCCGAAGCCCTGTTCGCCACCGCCATCGGCCTGTTCGCGGCCATCCCGGCGGTGATCGCCTACAACCGCTTTAGCCACGGCATCAATCGCATGGAAGCCAAGCTCACCCGTTTCGCCGACGGATTCTATTCGACGCTGAGCCGCGAGCTGGAGGCGCAGCGGTGATGATCTGTCCTTCTCCGTTCAGCCCGAGCTTGTCGAAGGCCATGCCTGAACGACGTGAAGGCGTTTCGCCTGCGGCTCAGCAGAAGGCTTCGACAGGCTCAGCCCGACCGGGGGTTCCTATGGCCTTCTTTTCGGAAAGGCACGCCTGATGGCCATGTCCGGGCCTCCTTCCGGCCGCCGGGGACGCGGGCGCGCGCCGATGGCGGACATCAATGTGACGCCTCTGGTCGACGTCATGCTGGTGCTGCTCATCATCTTCATGGTGACCGCGCCGCTGCTTGTGACGGGCGTTCCGGTCAATCTGCCGGAAACGCGCGCCAAGGGGCTGGACCAGGACCAGAAGCCGACGGTCGTGTCGGTGGACCGGGACGGCGCGATCTTCATCGATGACGATCAGGTGAGCGATGCCGATCTGCCGAGCCGTCTGGGCGAGATCATGGCCGCCAATGCCGGTCAGCCCGATCCGCCCCAGATCTTCCTGCGCGCCGACACGGCGCTGGATTACGGGCGGGTGATGCGGGTGATGGGCGAGTTGAACCGCGCTGGGCTGAACAAGGTCGCGCTGGTCAGCACCGGGGCGGAGAATGGCCCTGGCCCGTCCGCATCCGTCAGCAGCGGTTCAGAATAGGAGCCATAGGGACTCGTGGCTATGGAGCGGGCGGAGAAAATAGGGCTTGGCGTCGCGACCGCAGGGCATGTGCTGCTGTTCGGGCTCCTGTCGGCCGGTTTCCTCGCCACGCCCAATCCGTTGAAGCTCAAATCGCCGCCGATGGACGTCAGCCTGGTGGACGAGGTCGCGCTGGAATCGATGGCCCCACGGGTGTCGATGCAGCCGCCGCCCCCCAGCGTTGCGCCGGAGGAAGGTCCCGCCGAGGACGCCGCGCCCGCACCCGCGCCAGTGCCGGAACCTGCGCCAGTACCCGAACCTGAACCTGCTCCCGCGCCCGCGCCCGCGCCTCCTCCGCCGAAGCCTGCTCCGCCGAAGAAGGACGTGCCCAAGGCCGCGCCCAAACCAAAACCCAAGCCCGCGCCTGAAAAACCGGCGTCCAGGCCGAAACCGGCGCCCGAAAAGCCGGCAGTGAAATCGAAGCCTGCGCCGACTAATCCCAAGCCCAAGGCGGCAGCCCCGGCCCCTGCGCCATCGAAGTCCAAGGCCACGCCGAAGGCGGACGCCCCCGCCCGCGCGTCCGGCGAGGGCAAGGCGCAGAAGCCGCGCGGTTCCCTGCTGGGCAAGGATTTCCTAAAGGGCATCGATACCAGCGCTGACGCGCCGCGCACGCCTGCGCCGCCCCCCGCCGCAGCCATGGGTCCGGCGCAGAAGGCGGCGCTCAACAATGTGATCAGCAATCAGATCTATCCGCATCTGCGGCTGCCGTCGGGGGCCGATGTCGAACTGCTCGTGGCGCTGCTGGACGTGAAGCTCGACCGCAATGGCCGCGTCGTCGGCAGGCCGGAAGTGATCGACGTGCAGGGCGTGAATGACAGCAACCGCCCGCAGGTTTCCGTCTACAAGGAACGGGCGATCCAGGCAGTGTTGCAGGCGTCGCCCTTCCAGAACCTGCCTTCGGAATATTACGACCAATGGAAATGGCTCAAGCCGCTCAGAGTCTATGCAAGGAAGGCGCGATGAAAGCTTTTGGACTATCTGCCCTGGCCGTGATGTTCGCGGCCGCTTTCGTGGCCGCGCCTGTCCAGGCGCAGCTGTCGGTCGACGTCACTGGCGAGATCGACAGCAACCTCAAGATCGTCGTGCCAGCCCTGCCGCCGCAGGCCGAAGTTTCCACCCCGGCCGGGTCCTCGACCGAACTTGGCCGCAAGATCGCCGAAGTCATCGCGACCGACCTCAAGGGGTCGGGCCTGTTCGATCCGTCCGGCCCCGGCGGCGTTCCCGCCATCGCCTTCCCGGAAGTCACCAATCCGGCCTATGACAAATGGGGCGCTTACCAGGCGCTGGTGCAAGGGTTCGTCCGCACCACGGGCGGCGAGGCGGACATCACCGTGGGCTGCTATCTCTACGATGTCGCGCTCAAGCAGGAACTGACGCGGCAGGGCTATGTCGTCGCACCGCGCGACTGGCGGCGCGCCGCGCATAAATGCGCCGACGCCATCTATGCCCGCCTGTCGGGAGAAAGCCCCTTCTTCGACAGCCGCATCGCCTATATCGCGGAAAGCGGCCCCAAGGGGAATCGCACCAAGCGGCTGGCCATCATGGACAGCGACGGCGCGAACCACCGCTTCATCACAAATGGCCAGTCGATCGCCCTTACCCCGCGTTTCTCGCCGGATTACAAGTCGATCGTCTATGTGAGCTACCTCAACAACCGGGTGCGCATCTATGTCTATGACATTGGCACTGGCAGGCAGCGGCTGGTGACGGAAAGCAACAATCCCACCTTCGCGCCGCGCTGGTCGCCCGATGGGCGCAACATCCTCTTTTCCATGGCGGTGGCGGGCAATACCGACATCTATCGCGTGCCCGCCAGCGGCGGAACGCCCACACGGCTCACCACCGCGCCGGGCATCGATGTCGGCGGCAGCTATTCGCCGGACGGCACCAGGATCGTCTTTGAAAGCGACCGTTCGGGCAGCCAGCAAATCTATGTGATGAACGCTGACGGTTCAGGCCAGCGCCGGATCAGCCATGGCGGCGGCCGCTATGCCACGCCCGAATGGAGCCCGCGCGGCGACCTGATCGCCTTCACCAAGATTTCCGGCGATTTCAAGATCGCGGTCATGACGCCAACCGGCGACAATGAGCGCATCCTGACCAATGGCTGGCAGGACGAACAGCCGACCTGGTCGCCCAATGGCCGCGTGCTGCAATTCTTCCGCACCACCCCCGGTCGCGAAGGCAGCAGCCAGGTGTGGCAGGTCGACCTGACCGGCGTGAACGAGCGGCGCATCCCCACGCCGCTCAGCGGTTCCGACCCCGCCTGGGGCCCTTTGCTTCCCTGACATGGAACTCTATCGTCCCGGCGGCGTAACGATCTTAGCGCCGCCGCGGATTCCCACTCGCTCCAAAGGAGATGCCGATGAAACTGTCCCGCCCCCTGCTGATCGCCGCTTCCGTCCTCGCGCTGGCCGCATGCGGGAAGAAGGCGCCCAAGGACCTGCCGCCGCCGCCCGCCGGGGATACCAGCGCGCAGACCGGCACCGGCACGGGAACCACCAGCGGCCCGGTCAAGGGCAGCCAGGAGGATTTCGTCGCCTCCGTCTCGTCTGACCGCATCTTCTTCGGCACCGACCAATATGATGTCGATGCGCAGGACCAGCAGACGCTCCAGAGCCAGGCCGCCTGGCTGCAACAGAACCCCAATGTGCGCGTCACGATCGAAGGCCATGCCGACGAACGCGGGACGCGCGACTATAATATCGCGCTGGGCGAACGCCGCGCCAACGCCGCGAAAAACTATCTCGCTTCGCTGGGCATCGACCCCAGCCGGATCAACACGGTGAGCTATGGCAAGGAGCGCCCGGTCGCGCTGGGTTCGGATGAATCCGCCTGGGCGCAGAACCGCCGGGCCGTCACCGTGACTGTCCAATATTAAAGCCTACGGGTCGCGCCAGGCTTTAGGGAGCCCGCCGGTGAGTGGACCGGCGGGCTTTTCCATTGGCGGGGCTTGACCGCCGCGCACTGTGGGGCGTGAGTATAACGGCTTCCCCTCTCCATTTCCGTCCGGGCTGAGCGAAGTCGGAGCCTTCGCTGCGCTCAGGCGGGGTCTTCGACTTCGCTCAGCCCGAACGGTCGGGGCGCGCGGTCACGGCAGGTCACGCTTTATCCCGGCCGGAGCAGTCCCTAAGCCTGCCCCCGGCGCTCGGCGATGCGGCGGGCGATCAGTTCCATCATGTTGACGGTGATTTCGACCGCGGCGTCGGGAACGCCGTCGAACAGATCGCGCGCCAGATCGCCCAGGCGCGCCTCGATCCGTCCGGCAAGGTCCCGCCCCGCAGGCGTGAATTCGACGCGGTTCGATCTTTTGTCCTGCGGATGGGGAAGGCGTTCAATCAGCCCCATCGCCGCGAGCTGATCCAGCGTCCGCACCAGCGATGGCTGGGTGATGCCCAGTTCGTCGGCGAGGTCCGCCTGCCGCACATCCGGCCCCAGCCGGGCGAGATGCACCAGGCACCATCCAGCGCTGGCCGAAACCCGCAACTCCGCCAATGCCTGGTCCGCCAGATGCCGCCAGCTTCGCGCCACCTGCGGCATCTTCTGCACCAGTGCGTGCGTCAGGACGGACCGGGACATCAGGAAGGACGCGCGGCGCTGTCAGTCACGGTCGGCAGCGCCCCTCACTTGCGCCGGGTGCCGGAAAAGCCCGCCGCGCCGAATGCGCCCAGTTGCATGGTGCCGTTGATCGTGTCGCCGTCCACAACCGCTTCGCATTCCATGGTCATCGGCATGGGCAGCGTCATGTTCATCTTCCAGCTGAGCTTGTCGCCGTCCACCTTGCCTTCATCGACGTCCAGCGACCCCATCATGCCAGCAAAGGTGCCATGAAAGCTGTTGCCGGAGCTGATGACCGTGAACACCCCCTTCTGATCGCCCAGCGGCGTCTTCGCCACGCAGTCATAAGCGCCATCGACATTCGCCATCATTCCATCTCCTTGAGCTGCCATCAGTCGGCAAGTGTTCCCATTTCGACGGGCAAGCCCACCGCGTCAAGCTGCGGCCGGACCAGCTTCGCGTCGCCCACGACAACCCAGATCAACCGATCAGGATCGATCGCCTCGCGCGCTGCCTTGTCGAGATCGGCCGCCGTCATCGCCCGGTAAAGGCCGGGCAGCTTTTCGTAAAAGTCGTCCGGCCGGCCCAGCAGGCGGTTGCGCATCATCGCGGCCATCAGGTCGGACGAGGTTTCGAAGCTGCCCGGCAGCGACAATATCTGGCTGTTGATGGTCTGGTTGCGTTCGGCCTCTGTGGTGCCTTTGGTGGTCAGGAAATCGGCTATGTCCTTGCGCGCGGCGGCGATGGACGCGCCGGTCTTGTCCGTCTGCACGGGCGCATAGACCAGCAGCGGGATCGTTTCCTTCACCCCCGGCAGCATGCTGCCAGCGGAATAGGCCCAGCCCTTGCTTTCCCGCAGGTCCATGATCAGCCGCGACGTCGAACTGCCGCCCAGAACTTCATTGGCGGTCAGCAGGGTCACGGGATTATCGGTGCCCTGCTTGTTCGTCAGCAGGCCCGCAAGGATCATCGATTGCGGGCTTTGCGGCTTGTCCACCAGGACGATCCGCGCGGGACGCATCATGCGATCCATGCGGAACAGCTTCGTGCCCCTGGCGACCGCCGGAGCCTTCCAGTCGCCAAAGCGCTTTTCCAGCAGCGGCATGATTTCAGCAAGGCTGGTGTCGCCGGTCACGAAGATGGTCGCATTGTCAGGCCGCATCCATCTGTCATGGAACGCCGCCAGATCCGCCCGCGTGACCGCCTTTACCCCGCTTTCCGTGCCGGAGCCGGTGAAAGGAATGCCGTAGGGATGCGCCCCGCCATAGAGCAATGGCGGCAGCAGACGTTGAGCGATCGGCATCGGCTCGGTCTTTTCAGCGGCGATGCGGGTCAGCAACTGACCGCGAAGCCGCTCGACCTCGGCAGGCGCGAAGGCGGGATTGCGGATGATGTCGGCGAGCAGGCCCAGCGACGCGTCGAGATTGGGCTTGAGCGCATAAAGGCCGACATTGGTGGCATCCATGCCGTTGCTGGCGCCGATCGACGCGCCCAGCCGCTCCTGCTCCTCGGCGATCTGCACCGAGCTGCGCGTTTTCGTGCCTTCGTCCAGCAGGGCCGTGGTCAGCGCCGCCGTGCCCAGCCTGGCCTTGTCATCGGCGGCATTGCCAGCGTCGAAGGAGACAGAAACCCGAACCACCGGAACGGTGGCGCGGCGGGCGAAGACGACCGGGATGCCGTTTTTCAGCTTCGCCTGTTCGACATCGGGGAAGTCCAGATCCTTGACCGGCTCGATCGGCGGTTCGGCGACCTTCGTGCGCGGCGGCGGGGTGGCTGCGACCGGCGCGGGCTTGCCCGGATCGCGGAAATAAGCGGGATGATGCGTCACATTGCCCGCCAGCGCATTATCCTCCGCCGACCGCTCTCCCGGCGCGACGGTCAGGCGGAATACCGGCCGTCCCAGCCATTTGCGCGCGGCGTCGCCAACGGACTGCGGCGTCGCGGCGGCGTAGAGGGCCAGATCCTTCTTATATTTGCCCGGATCATTCGAATAGACCGCGCCTTCGGCCAGCGTCACCGCCTTGCCGCTGAAGCCGCCGACCTTTTCCAGACCGGCGATCGTGCCCGAAAGCTGCTGCGTCGCTGCGCGCTGCACTTCGTCGGCGGCCGGCCCCCTGGCAAGATAATCGGCGAGCAGCTGGTCGAGCCGCTTGCCGACGGCCACGGCGTCCTGCCCCGGCTTCACATCGACCGTGATCTCAGCGATGGACAGCTTCTCGAACGGCTGGATGCTGGCCTTGACGCCGACCGCAACCTTTTCCTGCCGCACCAATATATTGTCGAGGCGGGACGATTTGAGGCCGCCAAACACCGCCATGGCAAGGTCAAGCTGCGGCAGGTCGGCCGAATTGACCCCCGGCACGATCCAGTTGCGGTAAAGCCGGGTCGCCGCGACATTGTCGTGCATCAGCTTTTCGACATCCTTGTCGAGCGTGGGCACCGATGCGTCCACATCCCTGGGCGCGGGCCCCGCGGGAATGTTGCCGAACCACTTTTCGACCTTCGCCCTGGCGGTGGGCACGTCGATGTCCCCGGCCAGCACCAGCACGGCGTTGTTGGGACCGTAATGCGTCTTGAACCAGTTCTGCACGTCGGCAAGGCTGGCGGCGTTCAGGTCGGCCATCGAACCGATGGTCGAATGCCGGTAGGGATGACCTTCGGGCAAGAGGGCCGCGAGCTGCGCATATTCGACGAGGCCATAGGGCTCATTCTCGCCCATGCGCTTTTCATTCTGGACGACGCCCCGCTGGGTATCGAGCTTGGCCTGGGTGACGGCGCCCAGCAGATGGCCCATCCGGTCGGACTCAAGGAACAGCGCCCGGTCGAGCGCGCCCGTGGGCACCGTTTCGAAATAGTTGGTGCGGTCGAACCAGGTGGTGCCGTTCCAGTCGGTCGCGCCGATATCCTCCAGCCTTCCGAAGAACGGCCCATCGGCATTTTCCGACCCGTAGAACATGAGATGTTCGAACAGATGAGCAAAGCCCGTCTTCCCCTTGGGCTCGAAGCGCGATCCAACATGATACCAGACCGACACCGCCACCACCGGCGCCTTGCGATCGGTATGGACGATGACCCGCAGCCCGTTTTTCAGCGTGAACTGCTCATAGGGAATGTCGACCGCGGCGACGAGGCGGGACAGCGGCGCGGGGGCGGCGGCCGGAGCGGGCGCGGCCGCCAGCGCGGGAACGGCCAGGATCGGAAGGGCCAATGAGGACAGGCCAAGCGACAATGCCACGCGGCGCGACAGGGGAAGAAATGACATGAGCGCCCTCATCAAAGGTCGGGATCAGGCCGCAAGGAACAGCGGCAGGCCATGGCAGCATAGCGAGCGGCTTTCACGGCGCAATATGCATTAGGCTGGACAGCGGGAACAGGCGCGATAGGCTATCTGCTTCAAACATAAGAAGGTTCACGCCGATGCGCCCCCTGATGATCTTGCCCGCCCTTGCCCTGACGCTCGCTGTGCCCATGGCCGCAGCAGCGCAGCCCGCCGCCATATCCGCCGGACAGATCCGCGCCGATGTCGCCTTCCTGTCGGACGATCTGCTGGAAGGCCGCGACGCCGGGACGCGCGGCTATGACATCGCGGCCCGCTATGTCGCCGCCCGCTTCGAAGCGCTGGGCCTGCATCAGGCGGTCCGGGACAGCTGGTATCAACCGGTGACGCTGTCGGTCGCGCGGCTGGCCGGGGACAGGAAAGCCTCGCTCACCATCGGCGGCAGGCGGTTCGACAATGGCGGCGACGTCGCCATCGCTCCCTTCGGCCGGGAACCGCAGCAGGCGCTGGAGGCCCAGGCGGTGTTCGTCGGCTATGGCCTGAAATCCGCGCGGGAGAAGATAGACGACTATGCCGGGCTCGACCTGAAAGGCAAGATCGCGGTGGCGCTGTCCGGCTCGCCCGTCGGCATGCCCAGCGAAGTCGGCGCGCATCTGGCCGCCGAAAAGGCGCTGGCCGCGCAGGAAGCGGGCGCCATCGGGTTGATCACCATCCCCACCGACGCCATGCTGGGCCGCACATCCTGGACGAAGATCAAGAGCCGGGCGCAGGAACCGGCTGTCAGCTGGCTGGAGACGGACAGCCAGCCTTTCGTCCGCACCCCCGGCATCCGCATCACCGCCACAGTCAATGATGCGGCCGCTGACGCATTGCTGGCCGGATCGGGCCACAAGCTTGGCGCCCTGCGCGCGCAGGCTGCGAAAAAGGGCGGAAGGCCCAGGGGCTTCGCGCTCAAGCCGTCCGTCCGCATCGAACGGTCCAGCAGCGCCGCCACCGCGCCCAGCCGCAACGTCGTCGCCATCCTGCCCGGTTCCGATCCCGTGCTGGGGCAGGAATATGTCCTGCTGATGGCGCATCTCGATCATCTGGGCGTCAAGGACAGCGCACCGGGCGCGGACAAGATATACAATGGCGCGATGGACAATGCGTCCGGCGTCGCGACCATGCTCGCGGTGGCGAAGGCCTTCGCTGAAAGCGGCCACCGGCCCAAAAGGTCGATCCTGTTCGCCGCGGTCACGGCAGAGGAGGACGGCCTGCTCGGATCGCAATTCCTTGCGAAAAACCCGGTGCTGCCGCAGGGCGGCAAGCTGGTGGGCGTGGTCAATCTCGATATGCCGATCCTGACCTATGACTTTCAGGATGTGGTGGCCTTTGGCGCGGAGCATTCGACGCTTGGGCCGGTCGTCGCGAAGGCGGCGGGAGCGGAGGGCGTCTCGCTCTCTCCCGACCCGCTGCCCGCCGAAGGATTGTTCACGCGATCCGACCATTATCGCTTCGTGCAGGAAGGCGTTCCAGCGGTCTTCCTGATGACGGGTTTTGCGGGACCCGGACGGCAGGCGTTCGAACATTTCCTCAAGACCGACTATCACCAGCCGTCCGATCAGATGAGCCTGCCCTTCAACTGGGACGCGGCCGCCAAGTTCGCCAGGGTCAACTATGCCATCGCGCGCGAGATCGCGGACCAGCCGCAAGCGCCGCGCTGGTACAAGGGAGATTTCTTTGGCGACGCCTTTGCGCCGGACGCGGCGAAGGCGGCCAAACCGTAAAGCTCACCCCGCGAAGGCAGGAGCCTGGTTCCGCCTTCTGAACCCGGTTTCCGTCTTCGCAGGAACATGGAGTATCAGTCTAAGGAATTTTGCGTAGCGCCTCTTGTGTGTCTTTTATGCCACATTACATCCGGGCAAGTTTCACGAAGGGTTAGCTCATGAACCTCGAAAAATTCACTGACCGCGCCAAGGGATTCCTACAGTCGGCCCAGACCGTCGCAATTCGGATGAACCATCAGCGGATCAGCCCGGAGCATCTGTTGAAGGCGCTGCTGGAGGATAATCAGGGCATGGCGTCCGGCCTGATCAAGGCGGCGGGCGGCGATGCCGCCGTGGCGGCGCGGGAGACCGACGCGGCGCTGGCAAAGGTGCCCGCCGTGTCCGGCAGCGGAGCGCAGCAGACCCCCGGCCTCGACAATGATGCGGTGCGGGTGCTGGACAGCGCGGAGCAGGTCGCGGCCAAGGCGGGCGACAGCTTCGTCACCGTCGAGCGGCTGTTGCTGGCGCTCACCCTCGCCACCACGACGGCGGCGGGCAAGGCTTTGGCGGCGGCGGGCGTGAAGGCGGAAGGGCTGAACGCGGCGATCAACAGTCTGCGCGGCGGGCGCACGGCCGATACGGCAGGTGCGGAGGATCGCTATGACGCGCTCAAGAAATTCGCCCGCGACCTGACGGAAGCGGCGCGTGAAGGCAAGCTGGACCCGGTGATCGGCCGTGACGAGGAAATTCGCCGGACGATCCAGATCCTGGCGCGGCGGACCAAGAACAACCCCGTGCTGATCGGTGATCCGGGCGTGGGCAAGACCGCGATCGCGGAGGGCCTCGCGCTGCGCATCGCCAATGGCGACGTGCCCGACACGCTGAAGGACCGCACGCTGATGGCGCTCGACATGGGGTCGCTGATCGCGGGGGCGAAATATCGCGGCGAGTTCGAGGAGCGGCTGAAAGGCGTTCTGGATGAAGTGAAGGCTGGCGAAGGCCAGATCGTCCTGTTCATCGATGAGATGCACACGCTGATCGGCGCGGGCAAATCCGAAGGCGCGATGGATGCGGGCAATCTGCTGAAACCGGCGCTGGCGCGCGGCGAGTTGCACTGCATCGGCGCGACGACGCTGGATGAATATCGCAAATATGTCGAGAAGGACCCCGCGCTCCAGCGGCGGTTCCAGCCCGTGTTCGTGGGCGAGCCGACGGTGGAGGACACCATCTCCATCCTGCGGGGCCTCAAGGAGAAATATGAGCTGCACCATGGGGTGCGGATCACTGATGGCGCGATCGTCAGCGCGGCGACGCTGTCCAACCGCTACATCACCGACCGTTTCCTGCCCGACAAGGCGATCGACCTGATGGACGAGGCCGCGTCGCGCTTGCGCATGGAGGTGGAAAGCAAGCCGGAAGAGATCGAGACGCTCGACCGGCGGATCATCCAGCTCAAGATCGAACGCGAGGCATTGCGCAAGGAGACTGACAAGGCGTCGAAGGATCGTCTGGAGGCGCTGGAGGAAGATCTCGCCAATCTGGAGGAACAGTCGGCGGCGCTGACGCAGCGCTGGCAGGCGGAGAAGGACAAGATTGCGGGCGAAAGCAAGCTCAAGGAGCAGCTGGACGCCGCGCGTGTGGAGCTGGAGCAGGCGCAGCGGGCGGGCGACCTCGCCAAGGCGGGCGAGCTGGCCTATGGGCGCATTCCCGAGCTGGAGCGCAAGATCGCCGAGGCGGAAGGCGCGACAGAGGGCGCGATGCTGCGCGAGGAAGTGACGAGCGAGGACATTGCCTCGGTCGTGTCGCGCTGGACCGGGATCCCCGTCGACAAGATGATGGAAGGCGAGCGGGAGAAGCTGCTCGCCATGGAAGAGGAACTGGGCAAGCGCGTCATCGGGCAGGCCGATGCGGTGAAGGCCGTGTCGACAGCCGTGCGCCGGTCGCGGGCTGGCTTGCAGGACCCGAACCGGCCGCTTGGGTCGTTCCTGTTCCTGGGGCCAACGGGCGTCGGCAAGACGGAGTTGACCAAGGCGCTTGCCGGATTCCTGTTCGACGACGACAGCGCGATGGTGCGCATCGACATGAGCGAGTTCATGGAGAAGCACTCGGTCGCCCGGCTGATCGGCGCGCCTCCGGGCTATGTCGGCTATGAGGAAGGCGGCGTGCTGACCGAAGCAGTGCGGCGGCGGCCCTATCAGGTCGTGCTGTTCGACGAGGTGGAGAAGGCGCATGGCGACGTGTTCAACGTGCTGCTGCAAGTGCTGGATGATGGCCGCCTGACCGATGGGCAGGGACGCACTGTGGACTTCACCAACACGATCATCGTGCTGACATCGAACCTGGGCAGCCAGTTCATTGCGGGCCTTGCCGATGACGAGCCTGTGGAGAAGGTCGAGGACCAGGTGATGGACATCGTCCGCGCCCATTTCCGGCCGGAATTCCTGAACCGGCTGGACGAGGTGATCCTGTTCCACCGCTTGGGTCCGAGCCATATGGCGCCCATCGTGGACATTCAGGTCGCACGCGTGGCGAAGCTGCTGAAGGACCGCAAGGTGACGCTGGACCTGACGGACGGCGCGCGGGCGTGGCTGGGGCGGGTCGGTTACGATCCGATCTATGGTGCCCGGCCGTTGAAGCGGGCGGTGCAGAAATATCTGCAAGACCCGCTGGCGGACCTGATCCTGCGCGGCGAAGTGCCCGATGGATCAACGGTGCGCGTGGATGAAGGCGATGGCGCGCTCAAGCTGAGCGTGGGGTGATGTCTCCATGCTCCTGCCCTCGCAGGCGCGCATAGCACAAAGGGGCGCTTCCGTGATGGAAGCGCCCCTCCTTTTTTGCCTTTGCGAGACCCGAAGGATCAGTAGTTCACCTTGATACCCATGTTGAAGTAGCGGCCAAGGATACCCAAACCACCCTGAACCGGGTTGTAGGCGTGGGCGCCATAGGTCACCGGATCAATCGGTGGCAGATCGTCGAACACGTTCAGCATGCTGGCGTAGAAGGTGAAGTTGTCGTTCACCCGGACCTGCGCATTGAGGTCGAAAGTCAGGTAATCATCGACCTTGCACGGCAGATAACCGGCGGTCATCTGGCCGCAGTCCTTATAGTCGTCACCCTGGTCCATGGCCGACAGGTCATAGCCGCCGAAGAAGTTCAGCGTGCCGGTCAGCGCGAACTTGCCAAAGTCCAGCGTGTTGAGCCAGGTGCCGCGCCATTTCGGCGTGCCCGACCCTGCGGTCAGGTTGAAGTTGCCGAGCGTGCCGTCATAGCGCTGGGTCGACCCGTCGGGGAAGGTCGTGGACAGCTTGATGATATAGCTGCCTTCCAGCGAAGTCGTCCAGGTGATGCTGTCATTGAGCTTGATCTGCGCGTTCGCCGCGAAATCGAGGCCCTGCGACTTGATCGTGTCGGCGTTGATGAAGCCGGACTGGACGAAAGCGACGCGCGGCTGGCGCGTATCGCCCGGAGCGATGGGCACATCTTCGATGATGTTGAAGCCCGCGGGGATCGGCTGTCCGGCATAGTAGGCTTGGAGCGCCGGAGTGTTATCCGCGGTTGTGATCGCACCCGTCTTCTTGATGTTATAATAATCGACGGAGAAGCTGACATTGCGCATCGGCTCAACCAGGATGCCCAGCGTGAAGCTGCGCGACTTTTCAGGCTTGAGGTCAGGGTTGCTCAGCGAAGTCTGACCATAGCTGCCGTTGCGAATATATTGCGGGCAAGCATCATCGAAAGTGGCCACGGTGCAGCCATATTGCGCCAGATAGGCATCGTTGAAGATATTTGCCGTGTTGGTCACGAAGCCGGTCGTCGGGAAGGTCGCGTTCGCTTCCCCGAAGCTGGGGATGCGGAAACCCTTCGAATAGGTGCCGCGCAGCAGCACTTCACGCACTGGCTTGAACTTCACGCCCACCTTGGGAGAGAAGTTGTCTATCCCGCCCGAATAGCGGTCGTAACGGCCCGAGGCGTTCAATTCGACCTGATCGATGATGGGAGCGATCAGTTCCGCATAGGCCGAATAGACCTTGCGATCGCCCTTCACGGCAAAGCCGTTCAAGCGATAATAGCGTTCCGTGCCGCCATTGATGTCGGAATTGAGCGACGGAGAGTCGATCGCTTCATAGCGGAACGATACGCCCGCGCCGAACTGGAGCGGCCCACCGGGCAGGTCGATGAGGCTGCCCTGAACCGTTCCCTGAACCTGTACGAGGTCCGAAGTGGAGGTCGCGGTGGCCGTGGGCATCAGATAGTCCAGCGTAGCCTGGCTGTTTGCCGCCGGATTGATGAAGTTGAAGCTGCCATCGGCGATCACGTCGAGCAGATGCTGGATGTACACATAGCCGTCCGACTTGCGGCGAAGGTCCATGTGCATCGCGGTGGCGTCGACCTGATAGCTCCAATTGTCGTTGATCGGTCCCTTGATCCCGATCGCGCCGCGATAGGCGCGCGTGCGGGATTCGTCATGCTCGATGGAATTGGGAAGACGGCCGATGATGGCGGCATTCTGCCCTTCCGCCGCAAACGGATTGTTGGGGTTCAGCGTTCCGTTCGCCGCCGTGCAGGCGACGGTCGTGCCACGGGGGCAGACATAGACCGGCAGCTGAAGGATCGTATTGCCGCCATAATAAGCGACATTGCCCGAGGTCGAGTAGCGCGGGAAGTAGAAAGGCGCTGGCGCATTGGCCCTGATCGTGGTGGGCAGGCCATCATAGCCGACGTCGGTTTGCAGGAAGTTGAACTGCGCATAGGCTTCGCTGTCATCGCCGATCCGCGCCGTGAAGCGCGCCGACAGCCCGAAGCGCTGGATGTCGGGATTGATGACGCCATAATTGTTCGTCAGATCTTCCTGGCACACCGTGGTCGGAGCGGCGGCGTTGATCAGGTTGCCGTCAGGGTCCGTTGCCGCCAGATCATCAGGCGTAAGCGTATAGGGCGTGCTCCGGTTGCAGCCAGCCAAGGGATTGAGAATCTGGTAGCGGCCGGTCTGCGCACCGGTTGCCGAAGCAGGATTGGCGCGGCGAACGAAGAAAGTGCTGCCGGTATTAGTGACGACAGGGCTGAAACCGGGATAGGCGCCGGTGTCGTCAAGACCGTCAACGACATTGTTGGGACCGCAATTGCCGTCACGGCAGATATTGCGATAATCGTCGCTGTTATAAGGATAGGGCCGCTGATTATTTTTCAGCTGCTTGCTCTTATAGTAAAAGCCGCTGATGTAGGCATTGTAGCCATCGTCATCGATGTCGCCCTTGCCCGCCGTCAGTGACAAACGGTACTGAGCACCGTCGCCCCGGCTGGAAATGCCTGTTTCGGCACGGCCGGAAATGCCCTTGAATTCGCGCTTGGTGATGATGTTGACGACACCCGCGATCGCGTCCGCGCCGTAGCTGGACGACGCCCCGTCGCGCAGCACCTCGACATGGTCGACAATGTCATCAGGGATCGTGTTCAGATCGACGAAGTTGCGCGTGCCGTCATCCGACAGCGGGTAATAAGCGGCGCGCATGCCGTCGAACAGCACGAGCGTGGAATTGGTCGAAAGGCCGCGAAGCGACACGGCCGATGCACCGGCTGCGAACGCGCCGTTGGCGGAGAAGCTGTTGGTCAGCGCCGGGCCATTGTTGGAGGCAATCCGCTGAATGCCCTCCTGCACCGTGCTGATGCCACGCTGGTCGAGATTTTCGACTGAGATGGTGGTCACCGGCGAAGGTGTTTCCGCATCCGTCCGGCGGATGATGGATCCCGTAACGATAATCACGTCGCCTTCCGGCTCGGCGGCCTGGGCGGCGACGGCGTCCGGCGAAGTGTCTTGCGCATAGGCAGGTGCGGCCACAGCAGCGAAGCCTGCGCCGGTGAAGGCGAGCGCCCGCAGCGCCGCGCTGGCGCGCAGCCATCCGTAGTTAGAATTGTTCCTCACAGTCCAGTCCCTTGCTCTGGAGTCGCGCAGATGGCTCTGCACGCCTTAGTGTGACGCATGAAAAGGAGTGTAAGGAGCCCGACAGCAAACCCCTTTCCATACGTGCTGCGGCCAGTCTGCGCAGTCGTTGTAAGAGTGTAAAGCAACGTTGATGGGGCGGGATAAAATTGTTCTTTTACTGTCGTAAATTTGCCACATAGGCGTCATGACAGCGAAAAGGCAGCCATGATAATAATGTTATAGCAACAAAGCGGGCGCCGGAATTTCTGATCAAACAGCGCGTTTGACAGAGAGCGATATTGCGCGAGCCAGCTATGAAGCGGGCATTGGTCCAGCCGCCAATAACGGATCGACGCGCGCATCGTTCCATCGCAATCCCCAGTGGAGATGAGGCCCCGTCGCCCGGCCGGTCGATCCGACCGATCCGATCCGTTGCCCTTGCCGCACCGTGTCGCCCGTCTTCACGTCGATGCCGGACAGGTGCAGGAAAGCACTGCTGAGGCCATGACCATGATCGATCATCAGCAGCCTGCCTTCCAGCGTGAATGGCCGGTCTGCGGCCAATATCACCACGCCGTCCGCTGGCGCGAAGACCGGCTGTCCTGTCGATCCGGCTATATCGATCCCGCCATGATAGCTTCCCGGCACCCCCTGATAGATGCGCTGCGATCCGAACAGGCCGGAGATGCGCCCGATTCGCGGCCACAGGAATTTCTGACGCCACCCCTGCGCGCCGGTCACCTTTGCGCGGGCAGCGGCGATCTGCGCCAGTTCGGGGCGGCGCAAGGCGAAGAAGGCTTCATTGTCCCTGACCGGGCGCAAGGGCGCATTGACCCGCTCGATCCGCCAGGCGCCGGGTGCGACACTGAGCAGGCGATCGATTGTCCGCCCGTCAGCCAGCCGGGCGGCGAGACGCGCCTGCGCCGGAGCATCGCGGTCGAAGCCGATGAGAAAGCGGCCATCAACGTCCACAGGCACGATCTGGTCATCGAGCCGCAGTTCGACCGTACCCGCAGGCGCGGCGCCGGTGAGGATGCCGCCCTGCACCGGCTGTCCCTGCAAGACGATGCTGGCTTGCTCCTGCGGCGCGCCGGGTGACGGGGCAGCCGCGAAAGTGATCGCCAGAGCCGCGAGAACAAGGCGCAGCTTCATCGCGGCCGAATGATCAGGAAGTTAAAAGAAACCAGGCTTCTACCCACCGCGCGCCTTCAATTCGGCCTGGGCGGAAATTTCGGCGCTCGCATAGGGCTCCTGCCGGGCGATGCTCCAATAGAGCAGGTCATCCAGCGGAATCTTCTGCCCGGTGACGGCGCAGACGACATGATCCCCCGCCTGCAAAATGCGGAAGCTGTAGGCCATATAATGCAGCCGGGCCGGGCGATCGCGGTTGGACATCAGCATGGGATCAGGCGGCCTTTTTCTCTTTCGGACGGCATCAGGAAAAAAGGTCCTGCTGCCGGGTTTCCCCGCCTTCACGCGGCTTGCGGGAAGGACGGGGCACAGGGGATATAGCTTGGCTTTGCGGCTTCTCAAGGGGGGACGGGAGCGCGCCGCCCTCCACGGTCGCCGCGATCGCGCCATCGGCGAAATGGAGCGAAACCGCGCCTGCCGCTTCCGCATCCGCGACCGTCTTGACGAGGCGGCCGCCCGCCATGACGCGGGCGAAGCCGCGCTGGAGGGGGAGGTCCGGATTGACCGACACGAACAGGCGCGACAGGCGGTCGAATGCGGTGGCGCGGTCCTGAAAGACGCGGGTGAGATAATCCGGGCGCAGGCGAAGGCGGTCGAGACGCTCCGCCGCGCGGCTCAGATGCTGGCGCAGCAGCGCGGGGCGAAGCGCGCCGCCCGCCTGATTGAGGTGCGCCCGCGCGTCGCCGATGCGGTGGCGCAGGCAATTGCCCAGATTGTCCGAAAGCTGGTCCAGCCGCTGCCGCTGCGGCGCGAGCAAGGCATCGGGCGCAGGCATCAACCGCGCCTGCATCTCCAGCCGCTCGCGCGCCTGCCCCGCGCCGCGCCGGACGGCACGCTCCATGCGCAGCCCCTGCTCCTTCAACATGGTCACCAGCTCGGCGCGCACAGGAACCGCCATTTCGGCCGCGGCGGTGGGCGTGGGCGCGCGCATGTCGGCGGCATAGTCGCACAGCGTCGTGTCCGTTTCATGCCCCACCGCCGATATGACCGGGATGGAGCATTCGGCGACCGCGCGAATGACGGCTTCCTCGTTGAAGCTCCATAAATCCTCGATCGACCCGCCGCCGCGCGCCACGATCACCAGATCAGGCCGGGGAACCGGTCCGCCCGGCTGCATCGCGCTGAACCCGCGCACCGCGCGCGCGACCTGATCCGCCGCGCCCTGCCCCTGCACCAGCACGGGCCAGAGCAGCACATGGGTGGGACAACGATCCTCCAGACGATGCAATATGTCGCGAATGACGGCGCCGGTCGGCGATGTCACGACGCCGATCGTCCGGGGCATGAAGGGCAGCGGGCGCTTGCGGCTCCGGTCGAACAGCCCTTCGGCGCTGAGCTTCGCCTTGAGCTTTTCAAGCAGCGCCATCAACGCGCCTTCGCCCGCCAGTTCCATGCGTTCGATGACGATCTGATATTTGGACCGGCCGGGATAGGTGGTGAGCTTGCCGGTCGCGATCACTTCGACGCCGTCTTGCGGCGCGAAGGGAAGCCGGGCCGCGCCGCCCTTCCACATCACGCCATCTATGACGGCATTATCGTCCTTGAGGCACAGGTAGATATGTCCCGAAGCCGCCCGCTTATAGCCCGAAATCTCGCCGCGCAGGCGCACATGGCCGAAGCGGTCCTCGACCGTGCGCTTCAACTGCGCGGACAATTCGCTCACCGACAGCGGCGGCGCGTTGTCCCCTGCCCGTTCCTCGGCTAACAGGCGGCCCGACGCATCGAAACCAGCTTCACATTCCGGGGACATGGGCGAAATGAACATCCTTCTGCTAGGCGGCGGTGGCCGCGAACATGCGCTGGCCTGGAAGCTGGCGCAATCGCCCTTGGTCAAGACACTATATGCCGCGCCGGGCAATCCGGGCATAGCCCAGCATGCGGCGCTGGTCGACCTTGACGTGACCGATCATCGCGCGGTCGTGGATTTCTGCCTGCGCCAGTCGATCGGGCTGGTGGTGATCGGGCCGGAAGCGCCGCTGGTGGAGGGGCTGGCCGACAATCTTCGGGTGAAGGGCTATCCCGTGTTCGGGCCGGGGAAGAAGGCCGCCCAGCTGGAAGGATCGAAGGGCTTCACCAAGGATTTGTGCAAGCGCGCGGGAATCCCCACGGCGGCGTATGAACGGGTCCACAGCAAGGATGGAGCGATCGCGGCGCTCGACGATTTCGGCCTGCCGGTGGTGATCAAGGCCGATGGCCTCGCGGCGGGCAAGGGCGTGATCATCGCCGAAACGCGCGAGGAGGCGGTCGAGGCGCTGGAGTCCATGTTCTCCGGCGCGTTCGGCGGCGCTGGCGCGGAGGTCGTGCTGGAGGAGTTCATGACCGGCGAGGAAGCGAGCTTCTTCGCCCTGACCGACGGGAAGGCCATCCTGCCCTTCGGATCGGCGCAGGATCACAAGCGGGTGGGCGACGGCGACACCGGACCAAATACCGGCGGCATGGGCGCCTACAGCCCGGCGCGGGTGCTGACGCCCGAATTGGAGGCGGAGGTCATGGAAAGGATCATCCGCCCGACCGTGGACACCCTAGCCGCCGAAGGGACGCCCTATTCCGGCGTGCTCTATGCGGGACTCATGCTCACCAGCGAAGGGCCCAAGCTGATCGAATATAATGCCCGCTTTGGCGATCCCGAATGCCAGGTGCTGATGATGCGCTTCGATGGCGATCTGGCCGCGCTGCTGCTCGCGGTGGCGCAAGGCAGGCTTGCGGACCAGGGGCCGGTGCAGCTTGCCGGCCGGACGGCGCTTACCATCGTCATGGCGGCAAGGGGCTATCCGGGTACGCCGGAAAAGGGCGGCGAGATCAGCGGCATCGACGCGGCGGAAGCAGGCGGCGCGCGCGTCTTTCACGCGGGGACGGCGGAAAAGGACGGCGTGCTGGTGGCCAATGGCGGGCGCGTGCTGAACGTCACGGCGACGGGCGATTCCGTAAGCGAGGCACAGGCCGCCGCCTATCGCGCGGTCGATGCCATCAGCTTTCCCACAGGCTTCTGCCGCCGGGACATCGGCTGGCGGGAAGTGGCGCGCGAGACGCGGTGAAGGGGGCAGGTCCCCCTTGCTACAGGCGGCCGGGCATCCTTAGATAGCCGCCGTAACAGGGAGGAGCGAGAGAATGCAGGAATTTTTGATGGACTACGGCCTTTGGCTGCTGGTCGGACTGTTGGTCATCATCGCCCTTGTGTTCCTGCTGGGGGGACGGCGGAAGGGGGATGTTCCCGGCGAAAGCGCCAGCGTCGCCGCCACGCCGCCCGAAGCCGCGCCCATCGCCACGCAGGCGGCAGCGCCGCTCAGTGCTACCGCCATCGATCCCGTGGCTACTTCCGCGCTTGAGCCAGTTGCAACGCCTGAACCGGCGGAGGCGCAGCAGCCGATCCCCGCTTCTCCCTCCATCGCCATGCCTGTCAGCGAGGGCGACAATCTGCTGCGGATGAAGGGCATCGGGCCGAAGCTCAACCAGCTGCTCACCGATCTGGGCGTCACCAGCTATGCGCAGATCGCGAACTGGACGGACGCCGACATCGCCGCGATCGATGCCAAGCTGGGCAATTTCAAGGGACGCCCGGTGCGCGACCAATGGGTGGACCAGGCGAAATACCTGGCGGCGGGGGACTTTGCCGGCTTTGAAGCCAAATATGGCAAGCTCTGACCGTCAGGGTTGCAGGCTCGCTCCTGTTCCTGCGGCGCGCCGGGGCCTGACAGGCCGCTGATGGAATGATCAGCCGCGCGCCAGCAGGTCGCGCGCGCGTGGGCCGAGCCGCTCCGTGGCCGCTTCGTGGATGCCGGGCGCGGCGCATAGCAGGCCGAAGGCTGTGGGTTCCGGCCGGTTGAAGGAGAGAGGCTCTCCCAAGGCGTCGGTGACCACCGCGCCCGCTTCCTGCGCGATCAGGGCGGCGGCGGCGACATCCCACTCATTGCCCCAGCGGACGGTGGCGACCAGATCCGCCTCATCAGCCGCGACCATCGCCATGCGCAGGGCGATGCTGTTGGGCTTTTCCACGGTAACGAGATCCCTGTCATGCCGGGGCAGTTGA